>CADBHY010000075.1 GCA_902794615.1 uncultured Bacteroidia bacterium | reverse complement strand
CTTCTGGAAGAAGTTCAGGTTGGTTTTCTTAATGCCTTTGTCGAATATTCCCATAGTCTGCAAAGATACATATTTTACACGCAGAAAACAAGGGAAAACGTGCCGTTGCCACGTTGACAAGAAATACGTATCTTTGCACTTGTTATGCCGCTGTATATCCCCAAAGATTACCGAAACCTGCTTGGCAGCGTCGAGCAGACGGAGAAGGCCATCAAGGCCGTGAAAGACATGTTCCAGGAAAACCTGAGCGCCCAGCTGGCCCTTCTGCGGGTGACGGCGCCCATGATGGTGCTCTCCGGGCAGGGCCTGAACGACGACTTGAACGGCATCGAGCGCCCGGTCAAGTTCCCGGTAAAATCCCTGGCCGATGCCCCCGCGGAGGTGGTGCACTCGCTGGCCAAGTGGAAACGCCTGAAGCTTGCCGAACTGGGCGTGGAGCCCGGCCGGGGCATCTATACGGACATGAACGCCCTTCGCCCGGACGAAGATCTGGACAACATCCACTCCATCTATGTGGACCAGTGGGACTGGGAGAAGGTGATGCTTCCTTCTGAGCGGAATGCCGAGTACCTCCGGAAGACCGTCCGGCGCATCTACGAGGCTGTCAAGGTAACGGAGAACAAACTCTACGTGGAGTTCCCTCAGATTACGCCCATTCTGCCGGAGGAGATATTCTTTATATCGGCCGAAGAGCTCTTGCAGCGCTATCCCGGCAAGACACCTAAGGAGCGCGAAAACGCCGTTGCAAAGGAGTATGGGGCCGTTTTTATCATGGGCATCGGTGGAAAACTGTCCAATGGGGAGCCGCACGACGGACGTGCTGCAGACTATGATGACTGGACGCTCAACGGCGACATCCTCCTATGGAACCCCGTCCTTCAGAGCGCCTTCGAGATATCCAGCATGGGCATCCGCGTGGATGCCGACGCCCTGCACAGCCAGCTGGAGGAACGCGGGCAGTTATGGAAGGAAGAACTCTACTTCCACCGGCTCCTGCTGGGCGGCAAACTCCCGCAGACCATCGGCGGCGGTATCGGCCAGTCCCGCCTGTGCATGTTCCTGCTACGCAAGGCCCACATCGGCGAAATCCAGTCCTCTGTCTGGCCGGCCGATATGCGTGACGCCTGCCACGCCGCCGGCATCGACCTGGCCTAAACAAAAAGCCACCCCGGGAAGGAGTGGCTTTATTGCAAAAGGCGGAAAAATTTACTTCTTGGCGAAGAACTCTTTTTCCTTGCCCTCTTCAACCAGCTGCTCTACAAACACGTAGGCACCGGTCTTGGGGCTTTTTTCCATACGGATTACCTTCACCATGTGCTTTGCACCGGCTTTTGCATCGAAGGTTGCAACTGCTTTCTTTGCCATAGTTCAAATCGTTTATTTAATCTCACGGTGGAGGGTTACTTTCTTGAGGTACGGGTTGTACTTCATACGCTCCAGGCGGTCAGGGGTGTTCTTCTTGTTCTTGGTGGTGATGTAACGGGACATGCCAGGAACACCGCTGGCCTTCTGCTCTGTGCACTCCAGGATGACCTGCACCCTGTTACCTTTAGCTTTCTTTGCCATAATTTCTAAGGATTAAAAGGGTTAAACAAGGCTTACGTATCCTTTCTCCTGAGCAGCTTTGAGGGTGGCGTCGAGACCATTCTTCTCGATAATGCGCATGCCCTTGGTGGTAACCTTCAGGGTGATGAAACGTTGCTCAGACTCGGACCAGAACTTCTTGGTCTTGAGGTTGAGGGCGAAGTCCCTCTTGGTGCGCAGCTTGGAATGGGCGACGTTGTTGCCAATCATTCTCTTGCGGCCGGTTATTTGACAAACCTTTGACATAATATTTTACTTTTTTATTTGTTATACAAGTTTAAGGAAGCGTTTCCAGCGGATGCTGCCCGGGAAGGACTTGGAGGCATCGGTGGAAAGCCAGATGATGGACGGGGTGCCCACAATGTGGTCTTCCGGAACGAATCCCCAATAGCGGGAATCCAGGGAGTTGTGGCGGTTGTCGCCCATCATGAAGTAGTAGTCTTGCTTGAAGGTGTACTCACTGGCCGGCTGCCCGTTGATGAAAATCTCTTTTCCTTTGACTTCCAGGGTGTTGTGCTCATAGTCACGGATAATGCGCTCATACAGCGGCAGGTTATCCGGGCCGATGGCTACCGTGGCGCCCTTCTTGGGAATCCACAGCGGACCAAAGTAGTCGCAGCTCCAGCGGGTTTTCCCGGTGAAGGGGAAAATGCCGGTGTCCTGGCCGGTGGCGGGATATTGGTCCAGATTGGGCGTGATATCCACCACGGAGGAGAAGCCTTTGAGCTTTTCGAGCATCTGCGCGGTCAGGGGCATGGCCGGATAGCCAGGCAGGTGCGCATCAAAGAAGAGCTCCGAAAGATTGATACCCAACTCTTCCAGCTTTAGCTGGTTGATACGGGAACCGGATGTGATTACCTGATACGTGAGCTGCCGTCCGGGATAGTCGGGTTCCTGCTGTCCGTTCACCCATACCAGACCGTCCTTGACCACCAGCGTGTCGCCGGCAACGGCTACGCAACGCTTGACATAGTGGTCTTTCTTGTCTGTGGGCCGGACAATGACGGGACCGAACTGGGAGATGGTCTTCTCCCTTCCGTAGGTGCGTACCCAGGCGTAGTAGTCGTCTGCGGGACGCCGGGAAAGGACCGTATCTCCGTTGGGAAAGCCGAACACCACGATGTCTCCCCTTCTGACCTCACGGAAACCCTTCAGGCGGCGGTATTTGTTCTGGATGAGCGTGGAATAGCTCTCACGGCCGAATATCCGGTTGTGCGTAAAGGGAATGGTGAGGGGCGTCTGGGGGACGCGGGGCCCGTAAGTGAGCTTGGACACGAAGAGATGGTCTCCGGTGTACAGGCTGCTTTCCATGGACGAGGAAGGAATCTTGAAAGCCTGAAAGAAGAAAATATTGATGAAGGTTACCACAACCACGGCGAAGATGATGGCATCCAGCCAGTCCAGCCAAAAGTTGTGCTTCTCTCCGGGAGCATACTCTTTTTTCCAAAAGAGCCACTTCACCTTTTTGGTGACAAGGAGGTCAAAAATGACGCCCAGTCCCAGGAGCCACCAATAGTTCCCCAGCCAGATAACCCAAAGCACATACAGGACAGACCAGAAACCCAGTTTGACCCATTTGTTTTGGATGATGTCCTTCCAGCTGCTCATGGCAAGGCAAAAACTACTTGTTCACAGATTTGACAATAGCCTCAAAAGCCTTGGGGTTGTTCATGGCCAGGTCGGCCAGGACCTTGCGGTTAAGGCCGATATTCTCCTTGGCCAGACGGCCCATGAGTTGAGAGTAAGTGAGACCGTACTGACGGGCGGCGGCGTTGATACGCTGAATCCACAGGGAGCGGAATTCGCGCTTTTTGGCCTTGCGGTCACGGTAGGCGTAGGTGAGACCTTTCTCGTAGGTGTTCTTTGCAACTGTCCAGACGTTCTTGCGGGACAGGAAGTTGCCGCGAGTCTTGGAAAGAATCTTCTTGCGGCGTGCCCTTGAGGCAACAGAATTAACTGATCTAGGCATAAATTTTTTACAATTTTGGAGGCAGTGACCTTTGACAAGGCGCTTTTACGGACTGCGTTCCAGTTAAACAATAAGACTTAGAGGACCAACAGTTCCTTTACACGCGCAATGTCCACCTTCTCCAGGATGGCGAAGTGGTCCAGGTTGCGTTTCTGTTTCTTGGTCTTCTTGGTGAGGATGTGGCTGTGATAAGCGTGCTTCCTCTTGATCTTTCCCGATCCGGTAAGCGTGAAACGCTTTTTGGCACCGGAGTTGGTTTTAAGCTTTGCCATTGTGTTAAACAATTAATAATTATACATATAAGGCCGATGAGATTCTTCGCTTCGCTCAGAATGACAGGGCATTATTTCTTTTTGATGGGAGCAATCATCATGCTCATGCGCTTGCCTTCCAGCACCGGCATGTTCTCCGGGCGGCCGAAATCTTCCAGCTCTACGGCAAAGCGAAGCAGCTGCTTCTCTCCCTGCTGGGCAAACTGGATGGAGCGTCCGCGGAAGAAGATGGAGGCTTTCACCTTGGACCCTTCCTGCAGGAACTCCTGCGCGTGCTTGAGCTTGAACTGGAAATCGTGTTCGTCCGTGTTGGGGCCGAAACGAATTTCCTTAATCACTATCTTGGCAGCGTTGGCTTTCATCTCCTTGGCTTTCTTGCGCTGCTGGTACAGGTACTTCTGGTAGTCCAGAATCTTGCACACAGGCGGCTCTGCCTTGGCGCTGATTTCCACCAGGTCCAGTTCCTGCTCTTCGGCCATGGCGAGGGCCTTGGAGAAAGGATAAACGCCCTGCTCGGGAATGTTCTCCCCTACCAGGCGAACTTCCGGAGCGGTGATTTCACGGTTAATCCGAAGGGCGTTTTCGTCCTTCTGGGCGCCCTGCATCTGCTGGGGCTTTTTCTTTTTCAGACCAGCGGGTCTGGGTTTGAAAGGCGTTGCGATAGTTTTACTCCTTTATACGTTAAACAACTTACTGGGCCAGTTCGTCGGCCACAGCCTGGCGGACATACTCCACAAACTGCGGCACGGTCATGGAACCCTGGTCCTCGGCTCCACGGCGCACGGAGACGGACTGCTCCGTCTGCTCTTTTTCTCCTACGATGACCAGCAGCGGCACTCTCATAAGGGAAGTCTCACGGATTCTCTTACCCAGCGTCTCGTTCCGGTCATCTACGGAGGCGCGAATTTCGGAATTATTTAGCAGATTTACAACTTTTTTCGCATAATCTGCATATTTTTCGCTCACCGGCAGCACCTTCACCTGATCCGGGTGCAGCCACAGCGGGAGGTGACCGGCGGTGTGCTCCAGCAGCACGGCCACAAAACGCTCCAGGGAGCCGAAGGGGGCGCGGTGAATCATCACCGGACGCTTGCGGCTGCCGTCGGAATCCACATACTCCAGTTCAAAGCGCTCCGGCAGGTTGTAATCTACCTGGATGGTGCCCAGCTGCCAGCTGCGGCCGATGGCGTCCTTCACCATGAAGTCCAGCTTGGGGCCGTAGAAGGCCGCCTCGCCGGTTTCCACCACATAGGGCAGGCCCTTGCTCTTGGCGGCGTCGATGATGCCCTGCTCGGCCTTGTTCCAGTTTTCGTCGGAGCCGATGTACTTGGAAGGGTTCTTGGGGTCACGGAGGCTCACCTGGGCGGTGTATTTGTCAAAATGCAAGGTCTTGAACACGTAGAGGATGAGGTCTATCACCTTCTCGAATTCCTCCTGAAGCTGGTCCTGACGGCAGAAAAGGTGGGCGTCGTCCTGGGTGAAGCTGCGCACGCGGGTAAGGCCGTGCAGCTCTCCGGACTGCTCGTAGCGGTACACGGTGCCGAACTCGGCAAAGCGCAGGGGCAGGTCACGGTAGCTGCGCGGGGCGCTGCGGAAAATCTCGCAGTGGTGGGGGCAGTTCATGGGTTTGAGGAGGTATTCCTCTCCCTCCTGCGGGGTATGGATGGGCTGGAAGGAGTCTTTTCCGTACTTGGCATAGTGTCCGGAAGTCACGTACAGCTCTTTTCCGCCGATATGGGGCGTCACCACGGGCAGGTAGCCGTATTCGGCCTGCTTTTTGGCCAGGAAGGCCTGCAGGGTGTTGCGCAGGGCGGCACCGCGGGGCAGCCACAGGGGAAGGCCCGGGCCCACGCGCTGGGAGAAGGTGAAGAGCTCCATCTCCTTGCCAATCTTGCGGTGGTCCCGCTTCTTGGCCTCTTCCAGCACCTGGAGATACTCGTCCAGCATGCTCTTCTTGGGGAAGGTGATGCCGTAGATGCGGGTGAGCTGCTGACGCTTCTCGTCGCCCCGCCAGTAGGCACCGGCCAGCGACAGCACCTTCACGGCCTTGATTACTTCCGTGTTCCTGAGGTGCGGGCCGCGGCACAAGTCCGTGAAATGGCCGTTGGTATAGTACGTGATGGTGCCGTCTTCCAGTTCGGAAATGAGTTCCTGCTTGTACTGGTCTCCTTTTTCCGTGAAATACTTCATGGCATCGGCCTTGGACACCTCAATGCGACGGAAGTCCTCCTTGCCGCGGGCCAGTTCCAGCATCTTGTCCTCGATGGCCTTGAAATCCGCATCGCTTACCGTGCGTCCGCCAAAGTCCACATCGTAGTAGAAGCCGTTCTCGATGGCGGGGCCGATACCGAACTTCACCCCCGGGAACAGCGCCTCCAGGGCTTCGGCCATCAGGTGCGAGGAACTGTGCCAGAACACCTTCTTGGCCTCGTCGTCCTCCCACTTGAGCAGGCGGATTTCCACGTCCTCCGTAATGGGGCGCGTCACATCGATGGTGGTTCCCTTGGACGTCTCGGCCTCGCCGGGACGCTTGATATTCACTGCCAAAACCTGCTCGGCCAAACGCGGGCTTATGCTCATGGCCACGTCATAACCGCTTACGCCGGCTTCATACTGGCGTACGCTTCCATCCGGGAACTTGATGTCAATCATAATTTCGTTTACTTTATTATAGCTTGCAAATATAGCAATTTTTCTTCAGAAACGGTCTTTAATCTGGTACTTATTCCTTTCCTGGGAACTGCGGGACACCATTTCTCCCAGGAAACCCGCCAGGAACAACATCACGCCCAGCACCAGCGTCACCAGAGCCAGGAAAAACAGGGGCTGTTCGGCCACGGGGCGGAACGGAAGGCCCTTTGCCTGGTGCACCAGCTTGGCCGCAATAATCCACACGGCCATCACGAAGCCCACCAGGAACATGAGGATGCCGCTGGTGCCGAAAAAGTGCATGGGCTTGCCGCCGAAGCGGGAGAGGAACCACAGGCTCATCAGGTCCAGCAGGCCGTTCACAAAGCGCGATACGCCGAATTTGGACACGCCGTACTTGCGTTTTTGGTGGCGCACCGGCTTCTCCCCTATCCGGTCAAAGCCTGCGTTCTTCGCCAGGTACGGAATGTAGCGGTGCATCTCGCCATAGACCTCGATGTTTTTCACCACATCGGCCCTGTAGGCCTTGAGGCCGCAGTTCATGTCGTGGAGCCGGATGCCCGTCACTTTGCGGGCCGTCCAGTTGTACAGCTTGGAGGGCAGGTTCTTGGTAAGGGCATTGTCCTTCCGGTGCTGCTTCCAGCCGCTCACCAGGTCGTAACCCTCTTCCCGGATCATGCGCACCATCTCGGGGATTTCCTCCGGAGAGTCCTGCAGGTCGGCGTCCATGGTGACCACAATCTCCCCCTGCGCAGCGGCAAAACCCTCATACAGGGCGGCCGACTTGCCGTAGTTCCGGCGGAAGCGGATGCCCCGGACGTTTTTATCGGCCATGCTCCGGATTACCTCCCAGGAAGCGTCGGTGGAGCCGTCGTCCACGAAGATGAACTCGTAGGAAAAGTCTTTCAGGGAACGGTCTGTCCAGGCCTTCAGTTCCGGGAGAGACTCGGCCTCGTTATACAGGGGGATGATGATTGACAGGTCCATAACTTATTGCTCGTCAGGGGTGTTCTGCTTATCTTCAGGGCCGTCGAAAGGGCCGCCGAAAAGTTTCTGGAAGAAAATGTAGCGGGACAGGATGCCGGAGAGCACCGTTCCGTAGAGGAAACAGTACAGCCACTGGAAGAGGAAGGTAAGGACAGGCAGCCTGTCCATCATTCCGCTCATCTCCTCCTGCTGCGAGGCCGACATCTTCATGGATTCCGAAACGGCGCTCACAAGCTGCTCAACGGTTTCCTGCGGCATGTACATGACCACCAGTGTCTGGGCCGATGCCAGCACCAGGCCGCTCAGGAGCGCCGCGCGGCGCCCGAGGCGGTAAGTATCGGCCATTTTTACGTCCTGCCAGGCATCCCGAAGGTCCAGCATCCGGCGCTTGAGAATGAGGATGCAGCCAAAGAATTCCGTCACCCACAGGAGAACGGTCGCCGCCGTTATAAGAAACTGCACGCCCGAGGCCGCAGCCAGCTCCCTCAGCAGCAGGCAGCCCACGGATACAAGCCCCAGGAGGGCTCCCGTCTTGGCGGCCTCGTTCCACAGGGTACTATTGTCCAATTGCTTCTTCACAAAATACAAAGATAAGAAAAAACTTTGGCTATGAGAAATGTAAATCCATACACAAAAAGCCCCGAAAATCGTTGGACTTTCGGGGCTTTCGAAGAACCGCAGCTACCTACTCTCCCACCTGGTGGGGCAGTACCATCGGCGATGGTGAGCTTAACTTCTCTGTTCGGAATGGGAAGAGGT
>CADBHY010000074.1 GCA_902794615.1 uncultured Bacteroidia bacterium | reverse complement strand
GCAACAAGCGTATATAACAGAATTCTCCAGAGACTATGCTCTCTATATAGGGATGCATACTGACTGTCATTGTGAGCTCTGGTTGATCTTTCAAATCGTACCCGATCAAAAATGGTCCAAATAGCTGCGATAAAAAAAATAATGGCAATAATAAGAGATCTCATAGCGTAGAATTATTCATCCAACATGCAATCAACAAATGCATATGCTGTGATGGCTGCACCGACATATGGAATTGCTCTCTTTAATGCTTGTTTTGCCACTACTTTAGCTATCTTTTTTAATGCTGCCTTACCAAGGTTATCTATAACATCTCTAACCCCAAGTGCCTCTAATACGCACCCTCCAAGCGTTGATTTTGTCTGGTTGGACATTTGCATATCATACTCTGCGACAGCCAAGGCTACCCACGAAATACGAGGGTCATCAGGTGTTTCAAAATCTTCTTCAAAATAATAGTAATTCGACTGCAGATAATCCTTGGACGCTTCCAAAAGAGGAACCATCATAGCAACAGCATCCTCTTCTGAAAGATCTCCTGATTTAGTACCATAAATACCATGGAGCGAAGTAACTTTATTAATGAAGATTTTCGTAGACTGGTTCGACTCATTAACGCTTTGAGTATTCTCGCTACTAAAGCGCGAGCAAGAGGGAGTTAAGCAGATAGCAGCTATTACAAACGAGAATAAATATTTTTTCATTGTTTTCAATAATTTTTTAAAAAATACCATATTATTATTCTCCATTGATTTACACAGCTGGCAGTCACTGCGCTGCAGGCATCACTCGTCAAGGGATTCCTACAGGAAATAGATATTATATATTACTGTCTGCTGAAAGGAATAAGCGTGTGGGCTTAGGAGAATTGGGCGGCGGACACGGACGTTGAGGTGTACCGGGTAAATTGATCACAATTACAACAGGGCGAGGCTGCCCTTCTTTTTCATTACTTCCAAGGGAATTGGAAACGGATACATTAAAGAAAAACGGGCACAAAGCCGACAGGATGAATACTAAGGACTTTTTCATATTTCGCAGTAGTTTGTTCTACTGCGAAATTAGTATGCATTAAGAGAAAAAATCCGTGTCGGAATGTGTCAGTTTTACAACCAAGTATTTGAAAATCAATGAAGTTTTATAACGCGCTTGTGTCGGAGGTGTGTTGCGCCCTGGAAAGCATGGAAAGATATTCGTTCCCACAGCCGTTTTCCATGGAAAGAAAGACTTTCCGAAGGTTCTTCTTACGGGAGCGTACGGCATCGTCAGTCATATCCAGCATGAAGGCAACGCTGGTGTTGGAAAAGCCGGCGAAGAAGAGATTCAACAGCTGAAAATCTCTTTCATTAACCCGAATATCACCGTTGCGAAGTCCGTGACAATCTTTTCGGATACGGGTCATGATTCCGTTATGGGAACTGTTCAAGGCGCTCTCAATATCCGGGATAAAGTGCTCGTCATCACGAAGCGTACGCAGTTCTTTCCGGAATTCGGAAATAATATCTTCCTTGAGAGCCTTTCCATGCTGTACTTCACGAAGGATGACCGCCTCGTCCGACCAAGACAAATACGCGTCGGCCAGTTGAGACATGGTTTTGATTCTGTCCTGGACCAATTTGGATATGACAGCATGGGCGCCGGCCTGTCCCTGCCGCATTTGCTGCAATTCCTGTTCCAGTGCTTCCATTTGCGCCATATGTCCGACAACCTGTTCCCTCCTTCGTTTCAAGGCAATCAGGGCAATAGTGATAACGCTCAAAAAAATGATGGAAGACAGCAGGAAAATGATACCCTGATCTTTGCGTTTGGCATTTTCAGCCTGGTACTCCTGCTCGAAATAAGTTTGCATGGAATGGGTGACGGAACGAGCCAGGGTATGGTATACAATCGTATCTTGCATGCCGTACTCGAAAGATTGGAAACGGAAGGCTGTCTCGAAATCTTTTCTCAGAGCTGCAATCTCTGACTTGTTTGCATAATAATTGATGCTGTCGTTGCTCGTAGAAAGCCCTTTTTGTGACAGAATCAGCAGAGAGTCTGATAACCTGCGTTTTCCCTGATGTTCCGCAATCAAAGCCAGACGTCCAAAGTATATGGGTTCCGACGGGGACATGCCGATAACCCGGTTATAATAAAACCAGGCTGAGTCATATTCTTCTTGAAAGAAATGGAGGTTCCCCTTTACAACCAAGGCATAATAGTCTTTCGACCAATAAGCTGGGTTATCGATCCAAAGAGAGTCAGTAATAGATTCAGCACAATCGAACTTGCCTTGCGACATATAGTATCCGGCCATATGTAGTCTGGAGTAATTGGCCGCCAAAGAATCCCCAATATGGTCTAAAAGAGGTATTGCCAGCCCTTCATAATGAGCGGACTGATTATTGTCAAGATTTCTTGAATAAAGTTCTGACAACCGGAGACATGAGAAGCCCATATAGGTGGTGTCTCTCAAGCGCGAAGCCAAATCATAGGCCTGTTTGAAATGGATGGTGGCGGGGATATTCTGCCCGGCGTCAAATTCGGCCTGGCCAAGATAGTATGTGGCCATCATCCGATTTCGCAAGGAACCATGCCTGGAATAGTAGTTGTACGCCAGTTTTGCAATGGAATCATTGACAGAAGTTGAACTGTCCTGATCCATCTCCACGCATTCCCACAACGCTTTATGCGGCCCCCCGGCACAGGAGAGCATCAAGATGAACACAACACTATACAATTGCCTGGGCATAGCCTGTCACTTCTTCGAAGTAATCGCTTACTGCAAAAATAGACAAATCCGCAGACTTTAGCAAGAGGGCTGTGGCCTTGGCAATCGCCCCCAAAAACCCTACTTCCCTTCAAACTTATGCAGCACGGTCCGGAGCACCTCCCCCATCTGGGCCGATGTCTCCAGCGGGAAGCCGAAGGCGGCCACGCGGTAGCCCTCACGGGCCTCATAGAGGGTGGCGGCGGGGATGCCGCTGCTCTCGTAACGCATCAGGATGCGGGTGGCCTTGGAGGCGGGGCCTATTCCGTCGGCATTGTCCACCTTGTAGATGAGCGGATTCCAGGCACGGTTGTAGGCCAGGGCGGGAAGGCCGCTGCGGCGCTCCGGACGCACGATGCCCCGGATGTCCCCGAAATTGGTCACCCACTGATAGCCCAGCACCTGCCGGACGAAGTCCCGGGTGCTCTCCGGAGCCTTGGGGACGCCCTGGTAAACAGAGTCCCAGGCATCCGTCCCGATGTAGGAGCCGGAGATGAGGACATGCCCGCCCCGGCCGGTAAAGCTGCGGAGGGCGGCCTGCAGGCCCGAGGGGAAAACGGCGTACTTGTCCGGCACGGCGCCGCGCCCCACGCGGGTGGTGAGCTGCTTGCCACAGATGATATCGGCCGCAAAAGCGGGAGTGCTGCCGTCAAAAGCCTCCACCGAGGAGGACTCGAAGGCATACCCGGCATCCAGGACGGCCCGGGCATGGGCCGATACAAAGTCGAAGCTGTTGCCGGCAATCTGGGAGGCGGCCATGTCCGTATAGGAGCCGCCGTGGCCGGGGGCGTCATCGGAAACGTACTCGGAGCTGCGGTCAAAATTGTTCACCGTTCCGCACATGAGGATGTCCGTCCCCCACGGAACGCCGCTCTCCAGGTTGTCCGTGAATCCGGCATACTGCGGCGTGTCAAACCAGGCCGGGGCCGACACACGGGTGAAGTTGTTCACAATCACCACCTTGGGGGTTCCCGCCGAAGGGAAGCCGGCCGACAGCACCTCCGAGGGAAAGCTTTCCCCGCCGGCATTGCAGGCCGTTACCTTGAAGCTGTACACATGGCCGGGAGCCAGGGGCAGGCGGCACTGCGGCTCGCTTACCTGCATCCCCGTGTCAAAGCCGCCGTCGTCTGTCCGGGTGTACACCTTGTAATACGAAGGAATGGCGGTGGGCTCCAGGGCATCGTAAGAATCGGCCCAGGAAAGCTGCACGTGGCCGGTAGAATCCAGGGCGGCCTTGAAGGCGTGTACGGGCAGCGGCTGTACCGCATAGGGAATGCCGTAACGGGCACTCAGGTATTTGAGGATGCCTTTATAGACCGCACGGCAGGCGCTGAAGCGGAAGGAAGGGTCCAGGCCGTAGCGCATGTCGGCGAAGTTCTGGTGCGAAAGGAGTTCCAGCAGGAGGGCCGGAACGCCCGTGGTGCGGCTCTCACTGTAGCTGCGGTCCCAGGTTTCGCGGCGGGTCCAGTCCGGCTCGTAGTTAGCCCGGATGTCGTCCACCACCTGGGTCTGGACCATATCGGCCAGGAGTCTGGAGCTCAGGCGGTCCTCTCCGTTGGGGAAGGTGGTGGCGCCTTTGGCCCTGAGCGTGTAGATGGCCAGGGTGCCCACGATGGAATCACCGGGCGTAACGCCGGCATCCGTATGGAAGGCCAGCGACAGGTCGATGGGGATGTGGCGGCCGTCGGCCTCGGGATTCACGCGGGAGCCGCCGCTGATTTCCTGCACCCAGACGCCCCGTCCGGCGTAATCCTTGGTGTATTCGTCATCCCATTCATCGGCGATGGAAGGGTCTATGCCGCTGTACTGGAAGTTGTAAAGCGCCCCCTCCGCATAGGCTGGCAGGCCGGAGAGGCTGCCTCCCCTTTCCACCTTGCCCATGCCGCCGCCGAAGCGAACGGCATCGGCCGTCACCACACCCGGAGAGGAGGAAACATTGGTGAGCTCCACGTACCCTTCCGTCCCCTTGTCAAAGAGGAAGGTGCCCAGAAAAATCCACATGCCGCCGCCCATCTGCTGGTTCACATGCCGGAGCGCCTTCCCGCCAGCGTAATGGACGGTATAACGGGCGTCGGAGGTACTCTGGGCCAGGGTTTTATAACTCACATAGACAGCATAATTCCCCTTTTCCGCGATGGTGGGCCGCCAGATGATGCGCGCCGCTTCTTCCCCCGGGGCGGCTGTCCGGATTTGGCGGGCCGAACCGCTTCGGAAGGGCATCTCATAGCCTTTATAGACGGCACTGACATCGGCAAAACCCTCGCCGGCGTCTTCCCACTCCCCTTTCTCCTGGTAAGCGCCCCGGCTGCGGACGGCAGGGCCGCGGCCCTGGGTGAAGGCGGGGTCGTTGTCACAGACTACCTCGCGGGTCTGGATGTCCCGCTCCCGCGGAGTAAGCACCACGGCACCGGCATTCTCCAGCATGGGAATGAGGAAAGGAAGCACATAGCTCTGGGTGTAGAGGTCTTCCAGGGTACGGTGAGTTGGCGAACGCTGCCAGTCCCACTGGCCGCTCTCCTCGTCAAAATAGCGGCCATGGCTTTGCCAGAGGGCGATGTGGCGGCCGCTCAGGCCCATCGGCCAGGAGTCATTTCCCTGCACCAGGGGCACGCCCTGGGGCTCTTTGACACGGAAAACGGTAGGGACGGCCTCTCCGTCCTTCCCCGGAACAGGCTGCGCCAAGGAGGCGATTTTCTGCCCTCCGGCATAGAGGGTTCCCACCTTGTACCTGCCCAAGCGAGCCCTTCCCAGCTCTTCTATCTGCTCCGTAAGCCAGGTGGCGTCTCCCTTCCGGAAAGGCTGTCCCACCAGGTTGCGGGAAAAATAAAAGTCCAGGCTGCCGCCCCGGACGCCGGTACGCTCCAGCTTGAAACGGCTAAGTACGCCGGTACGGCGCTGAAGCCTCACCGACAGGGAATCCGCAAGACCTTTGAAATCCCGGGCTTTGGGAGGGTTCTGGGAAAAAACAGGAAGCGATAGGAAAGCCAGTAGGACAAAAAGGGTCAGTCGTTTCATTTTCTTTGTTTAAGCAGGTCCCAAATAATGACGATGAGGGTGGAGATGAAAAGGGCGCTGATATCGGCCAGCCAATCCAGCGGATCTCCGCTTCGGTAGGTGGTCAGGTGCGCCTGCCCCCATTCCGTCCCAAAGGCCAGGGCCACGCCCACCAGGAAGGTGATGCCGGAGAAAAGGAAGGTGGAACGGGGCGTTTCCGTGTACTTGTCAAAGGCCAGGAAAGCCAGGATGGGAAAAGGGAAGAACATGCAAAAATGCACGAGCTTGTCCGAGGGAATGCCCAGCAAGGTCCAGGGAATCGACGGCGCATCCTTGAACTGTCCGAAGCAAAGCACCAGCACGGCCGCCAGGTAGAGGAAAAAAAGAATCCTCGCTATGAGTCTCCTGCCCTTCATTATCCCAGGATGAGTTCTCCGAAGAATTCGGGCCGATGGAAGTCCGGCTTGGGCGTTTCCACGGGACTCCAGCTCAGGAAATGCGGATGGGCGGTCTTGTCTCCGCATTTGTAAAAATTGGCCTTGATGGACCGGGGAAGCCTTTCAGGGTTTATCCCCAGCAGGCGGAAGGGAATGACAACCCCCACCCGCCAGGTATGAATGCCCTCCTGCTCCAACGGGCCGCCTTCCATCTGCGTGAAACGCAAAATCTGCTCCATCTCCTCCGCCGGCCTCGGCGTCCGGTTATGCCGCTCGGGTCCCTTGCAGGCCAGCACCTTGCCCAAGGCATTGATTTCAAAATTGTAGTAAGGGGCGCCGTCCGGGTCCTGAATGAAAACCTCCACGCAGCTGTCTTCCCACTGGCGGCCGTTGTCCGCCGTGTTCCGGGCCCGAAGGTCCAGGCCGCTCACGCGGAAATCCACCACCAGGGCATCCCGGGTGCGGGCAACGCGGCCGCCGCACAGCGGCGCATAGGGAAAAGCCTCCGGCCAGTTTACGCAGTCCACGTCAAAACGGGCGCCGGAAAGCTCCAGGACGGTATCCAGGTCCTGGTTTTCCAAGTCTATCAGGGGAACGATCAGGTTCTTTCTCGTCATAGGGCTTGCATGTCGTAAAGTTTCTTGTAATAGCCGCCCAGGGCAATCAGCTCCTCGTGCTTACCCCTTTCCACCATGCGGCCGTCGTGCAGGACGATAATCTCGTCGGCATGACGGATGGTGGACAAGCGGTGGGCGATGGCGATGGTGGTGCGGGTGCTCATCAGGTGGTCCAGGGCATCCTGCACGGCACGCTCGCTCTCCGTATCCAAGGAGGCGGTGGCCTCGTCCAGAATGAGGATGGGCGGGTTCTTGAGGATGGCGCGGGCAATGGACAGGCGCTGGCGCTGCCCGCCGGAAAGCTTGGAGCCGCGGTCGCCTATATTGGTCTGATACCCCTCCTCCTTCTGCATGATGAAGTCGTGGGCATTGGCCACCTTGGCGGCGGCCACCACATCGGCCTCGGTGGCACCCTCCACGCCGAAGGCGATGTTGTTGAAAATGGTGTCGTTGAAAAGGATGGGCTCCTGGTTCACATTGCCCATCAGGGCCCGAAGCTCCCTCAGGGACACCTCGCGGATGTCTTTTCCGTCAATGGTGATGCGGCCGCTGCTCACGTCCCAGAAACGGGGAATCAGGTCCACCAGGGTGGATTTTCCGGCTCCGGATTCTCCCACGATGGCAATCATCCTGCCGCGCGGAATCTCCAGGTCTATGTCTTTCAGGACGGGTTTCCCGTCTTCGTAGCAGAAGCTCACATGCTCCAGACGGATGCTTTTCTCAAAGCCGGTGAGCGGCAGCGGATTCTGCGGGTCCTTGATGGGGTTTTCGGCCTCCAGAACCTTGTTGATACGCTCCATGGAAGCCAGGCCTTTGCGCACGCCGTAGGTGGCGCGGGACAGCTCCTTGATGGGCTCTATCACCGCATAGAGCATTACCAGGAAGTAGATGAAGGTGGGAGCGTCGATGAATTTACCCCCGCCCAGGAAGCTCTTGCCGCTGATAATCATGACGCCGCCCACGCACAGCACCACCATAATCATCACCGTGCCCAGAAATTCGCTAACCGGATGGGCCGTGGCCTGGCGGATGCTCACGCGGGCCACCTTGCGGCGCATGCGGTCCGTGACGTCCTGGAAGCGCTCCCGCATGGTTTTCTGGGCATTGAACGCCTTGATTACCCGCAGGCCGCCCAAGGTCTCGTCCACCTGGCTCATGGTGTCGCTCCACAGGGCCTGCGCCTCCAGCGAGGAGCGTTTGAGCTTCTTGCCGATAAGCCCCATCACCCACACGAAGGCCGGGGCGAATACGATGGTGAAAAGCATCATCTCCGGGCTCAGCCAAGTGAGGAAGCCGAAGTAGATAACGATGAGGATGGGGTCCTTGATGAGCATTGAAAGGGAGGCGATGATGGAATTCTCCACCTCGGACACGTCCCCCGTGATGCGGGCGATGATGTCTCCCTTCCGCTCTTCCGTGAAAAAGCCGAT
>CADBHY010000073.1 GCA_902794615.1 uncultured Bacteroidia bacterium | reverse complement strand
ACCCTGTCCATGATACGTTTCCCCGGCTGCGAAAGGGTACGCATGAAAAGCGGCTCCCTGGGAGGCACCCTCTGCTATTCCGGCTATATCCTGGGAACGGACGGCAAGCCGGCGGTCACCTTCTCCATCCTTACCAACAACGCCCTCGTGAGCACTTCGCAGATGCGCCCCGTCCTGGTGGAAATAATCAAGAGCCTGTTTTGAAAGGATTGATAGAACTGAAACAGGGCTTAAACGCCTCATGGAAAAAAATTAGTATCTTTGCAAGATAGATGAAACGGAAAGCATACATAGGAGTTCTGGTTCTGCTGAGCCTGGTGTCCTGCAAGGCCGTGAGCCGCCTGCAGGAAACCACCAGTGAGCTCTTCGGCGGAGAAGTGGTGGCCAAGGTGGGCAACCAGCGCCTGCACCGCAGCCAGCTGGAAAGCTACATTCCCGCCGGCGTAAGTCCGGAAGACAGTTGTGCCCTGGCCCACCAGTACATCCAGTCCTGGGCCCAGGACATCCTTCTGATGGACATGGCCGAAGCGCAGCTCTCCGAACAGGAGAAAGACGTGAGCGCAGAGCTGGAGGAATACCGGAGGAACCTCATCAAATACCGCTACGAGCAGCTTTATATCCGCCAGCGTCTGGACACCTTGGTAACTGCGGAAGAGATAGACCGCTATTACCAGGACAATCCGGAGCGCTTCCGCCTGGAGCGGCCGGTGTTCAAGGCCCGTTACCTGATTATCCCGGCCGATGCCCGCAGCCTCAATATTCTGAAGGAAAAAATTTCCTCCGACAACGAAATGGAGGTGATGGAGGCGGATTCCCTGGCTTCCTCCGTGGCCCTCAAATATGCCGACCAGGCCGACACCTGGATCGACGCCCTCTCCCTGGCCCGCGACGCGGGGGTGGAGTACCGGACGCTGGTGCAGGGGGTGAAGTTTTTATCGGCCAGAAAACCCTTTGTGGAGACGGAGGACGAGGCCGGCAACAAGCACGTGATTTTTGTGGCGGAGTATGTGCCTGAAGGCAAGACGGCCCCGCTGGAATACTGCCAGGAAAGAATCCGCGAGATTCTTTTGAGCGCCCGCAAGCATGACCTGGAAGAAGGTTTGGAAAAAAGCCTCATGGAGGATGCCTTGCGCAACAACAAGTTTGTGATTTATGAAAATGAGAAATAGCTTTTTAGTGGCGGCCGGGCTTCTTCTGGCCAGCCTCCCCCTGGGCGCCCAGAAGTACAAGGGCGTGGTGGACAAAACCGTAGCCATCGTGGGTGGGGAATCCATCCTCCTGTCCGACGTGGAGGCGGAAGTGCAGCAGCGGAGGGCCGGCGGCTCTTCCAGCGACAAAGACCTCCGCTGCGAGATTCTGCAGCAGATGATGGAAAGCAAGATTTTCCTGATGCAGGCCCGCATAGACTCCCTTACGGTAGGGGCCGATATGGTGGAAAGCAACCTGACTCAGCGCATAGACTGGTTCCGCACCCAGCTGGGCGGAGACGAGGAAATGGAGAAATACTTCGGCAAACCCCTCTTCAAGCTCCGCCAGGAGTGGCGCAAGACCCTGGAAGAGCAGAGCCTGACGGAACAGGAGCGTTATAACGTGGCCAGCAAAATTTCCGAGGTGACGCCCTTCGACGTGCAGGAATATATCAAGAAAACAGACCCGCAGGACCTTCCGGTCGTGCCCGTAAAGTATCAGCTGAGCCAAATCTGCATCTACCCGGACCGCGAAGCGGCTGCCGTGGTGGTGCGGGAAAAGCTCCTGAGCTTGCGTGAGCGCATCATGAACGGGGAAAAGTTCTCCACCCTGGCCCGCATCTATTCCGAAGACCCGGGCAGCGCCCGCCGCGGCGGCGAGCTGGGCATGGCTTCCAAGTCCATCTTCTGGCCGGCCTTCTCGGATGCCGCCCTGGCCCTGCGCCCCGGTGTCATCTCCCAGATTGTAGAAACCCCCGACGGCTTCCACATCATCGAGGTGATAGAGAAGAAGGGAGACATGTTCAATGCCCGCCACATCCTGATTAAGCCGCAGTACACCGTCCAGGACCGCGAAAAGGCCTTCCACACCCTGGACAGCCTGAAAACCCAGATAGAGGCCGGTGAAATCGAGTTCCCGCTGGCCGCCCGCTTCTACTCCGAAGACCCGGCCACCCGCACCAACGGCGGCCAGATGGCAGACCCTTCTACCGGATCGGCCTATTTTGAGATGGACCAGCTGAAGCCGGCCGATTACGCCGCCATCAAGGACCTCAAGGAAGGCGAGATTTCCGCCCCCGTGGAGTCGGCCGACAACGAGGGCTACCTCCAGGGCCGTCAGGGCAACCTGGTTTACAAGATAGTGAGGGTGGACAAGATTCTGCCCGCCCACACCGCCACCTTCGAGAACGACTATACCCAAATCCTGGAGCAGGTGACCGCCCTCAAACAGCAGGAGGCCGTGGACAAGTTCCTGGAAGGGAAAATCAAGGGAACCTACATTGTGATAGACCCCCTGTTCTCCCAGTGTGAATTCACCCGTGACGTCTGGAACGCCCGCAAACAGTGATACTGAAGGGCTCGCATAGATGGTTCGTCCCCGTGCTGCTGCTGCCTTTCGCAGCGGCGGCTTTGGCTTATCCCCCCCGTCCCCAGGAAGAGCGGGACAAGCAGAAAGTGTATCTCCTGAGTTCCCAGAGCGCCCAGCTCATCGAGAAGGACGGGCAGAGCTTCCGCAAGGTGGTGGGCCCCGCCAAGTTCCTGCACAACAACACCTATCTCCTCTGCGACACGGCCCTCTGGAACGTCCAGACCAATATCATCGACGCCACGGGAAACGTACGCATCATCCAGGAAAACACGCAGCTCTCTTCCAGCACCCTGCAATATGTGGTAGATGACAACATGGCCAAGTTCCGCGGAGACCTGGTACAGCTGGAAGACGCCGACCGCAACACCCTCCGCACCCGTTATCTGGACTACAACACCAAGGATTCCGTGGCCATTTTCTCCGGCGGAGGCGCCATGCGCGACAAAGACGGCCAGATTATCGAGAGCCTCTACGGAACTTACGACTCCAAGGCCCGTCTCTTCGTGTTCAACGACCAGGTGAACATGTACCTGGACACCACCTTCATCAAGACCTCGCGCCTGGAATACCGCACCGACCTTTCCACCGCCTACTTCGGCTATGGAACCGACATGTGGCAGGACACGCAGATGCTCAGCGCCAACGACGGCTGGTACGACCGTCCCCGGGAGCTGTTCTTCTTCCGCCGCAAGGTACACGCCCTCACCGACGACCAGGAAGTCTGGTGCGACTCCCTCTACTATTCCCGCGTCACCAAAGACGTGGTCATGCTGGGGAACGTGGAAATCATGGACACCACCCGCAACGTCTTCGGCCTGGCCGGAAAGATGGAATACACGGACTCCCTCTCCCAAATCCGGATGACGCGCGACCCCGCCGTCATGACCGTCACCGAGGAGGAAGAAAACAGGGATTCCGTCTATATCGGGGCCGATGTCCTCCTTTCCCGCGCCATCCGCCGCTGTGACGTTCCCGATGCCTGGGTGGCCGATGCCCAGACCCGCCTGAAGGACATCTCCGGAGACCCGGTGATGGAATACCGCAAGAAGGCCGCCGAGGCTGCGGCCCAGGCAGCCGCCGAAGCCGCCAAGAACAATCCGGAGCTGGCTGCGGCCGAGGCCGCCCGGGCCATCCGCGAACAGCGGGAGAAGGAGGCGGCCCGCAAGGCCGGAAAGCTTCAGGAGCCGGAGCCGCAGGAAGAAAAGCCCCAGGCGGAGGCGAAAGCCCCGGCCGATACCACTGCCGCGCCGGCAGCCCCCGCAGACACCCTTCCGCCGCCGCCCGACACCACCAAGATTAACTTCGTGTGGGGCTCCGGCAACGTGCGCATGTTCCGTCGCAACATGCAGATGGCCTCCGATTCCCTCACCTATACGGACATCGACTCCCTGGCCCGCCTGTACAAGAACCCCATCTTCTACAACGAGGGCAACCGCCAGTATGCCTCCGACAGCATGTACGTGGTTATCAAGGGAAAACGCATGCAGCGGGCCCACCTGCTGTCCAACGCCTTCATCACCATCGAGGAAGCCCCCGGCGCCTACGACCAGATTCGCGGCACGGAGATGGTGGCCTACTTCGATTCCACCAACGCCCTCACACGTTTCGATGCCCTGGGCGGCGCATCCTCGCTTTTCTACTTGGAAGAGAACGGGGCCCTGGCCACGGTGAACAAAGTGGAATCCAAGATGATATATGCCACGTTTGCCGACGGCCAGATGGAGCGCATCTACTACTACGACAATCCCAAGAATGACGGCTATCCCACCGTGCAGCTCCCCGAGGAAGACAAAACCCTCAAGGGCTTCCGCTGGGACCCGGAGCGCCGCCCCGCCTCTGCACGGGACGTGACCGCCCTGGTGCCCCGCCGGAGTGAGCGCATGGCCTATCTGGCCCGGCCGCACGCCGCTTTCGTGCAGACGGAGGATTACTTCCCCGGCCATATCGGCAAAGTCTATCGGGACATTGCCGTCCGGGACTCCCTGGCCATTGTGGCGGAGCAGGAGCGGGCACGGACAGAGGCCCTCCGCAAGGAGCTGGAAGCCATCAAAAAGGCCCAGGCCGATTCCCTTGCCGCCCAGGCCGGCCCTTCTCCGTCGGATTCCCTCGCCACCCTTGCCGACTCCACGGCTGCTCTGCGTGACTCTACGGCCATCCAGAGTGATTCCACGGCCGTTCAACGTGACTCTACTGTCATTCTGAGCGAAGCGAAGAATCTCTCCGAGAAAGAGTTGAAACAGCAGGAGAAAGAGCGTAAACGCGCCATCAAGGAGGCGGAACGTGCCCGGAAAGAGGCCGAGCGCAAAGCCCGCTGGGAAGAACAAGACAGAAAAGACGCCGAAAAGCGGGCCGCCAAGGAAGCCAAACGCCTGGAGCGGGAACGCGCCAGGAAGCTGAAAGCCCTCCAGAAACTGGAGCGCAGGGCGCAGAAGGAAAGGGCCCGATTTGAAAAATACGTGCAGAAAGAGCGTGAAAAAGCCCTCAGACGTGCACAGAAACTACAAAAACAGAAGAAGAAATGAAAAAGACAGTACTTGTGTCCGGCGGCGCCGGATTCATCGGCAGCCATGTAACGGTAGAACTTCTTGAGGCCGGTTACGAGGTGGTGGTGGCCGACAATTTCTCCAATTGCGACCGCACCTGCTTCGAAGGAGTGAAGAAGATTACCGGCCGGCAGGACATTCCGCTGGAAGTGATGGATTTTTGCGACCAGAAGGCCACCGAGGCCCTCTTTGCCAAATATCCTATCGACGCCGTTATCCACTTTGCCGCCTTCAAGGCCGTGGGTGAGTCCGTGGCCCAGCCCGTCAAGTACTACAAGAACAACCTTACCAGCTTCCTGAATGTGCTGGAGGCAGCCCAGAACAAGGGCGGCTGCAATGTGCTCTTCTCTTCATCGGCCACCGTCTATGGAGAACCCGAGGCCGTGCCCGTGACGGAGAATACCCCCCGCCAGCCGGCCACCTCCCCCTATGGCAACACCAAGACCATGTGCGAGGACATTCTGCGGGATACCGTGAAGGCCTCCGAGGGCAAAATCAAAGGCATCCTGCTGCGCTATTTCAACCCCATCGGCGCCCATCCCAGCGCCCTTATCGGAGAGCTGCCCCGCGGCGTGCCCAACAACCTGGTGCCCTATATTACCCAGACGGCTATCGGCAAGCGGGAATGCCTGTCCATCTTCGGCAACGACTATCCCACCCCCGACGGCACCTGCTTGAGGGACTACATTGACATCGTGGACCTGGCCAAGGCCCATGTGTTTGCTGTTACCCGCATGCTGGAAGGCAAGATGAAGCAGGACTGTGAGGTCTTCAACGTGGGCACCGGCCGTCCGGTGAGCGTGCTGGAGCTGGTGAACGCCTTCGAGAAGGTGAACGGGCTCAAGCTCAATTACAAGTTTGCCCCCCGTCGGGCCGGAGACGTCACCGCCATCTGGGCCGATCCCACCCTGGCCGAAACCGAAATGGGCTGGAAAGCCACCCGCACCGTGGAAGAAACCCTCAAGGCCGCCTGGGCCTGGGAATGCCACCTGGCCGGCAAGTAATTTTAACACATTATGGAAGAGAAAAAACAAGTCCAGCTGCCGGAGAATGCCCATAGGGAGCTGAAGCCCGGAGAAACATACCAACCCATTCTGGACCCTGCCCAAAAGTACGCGGAGGCAACGCCTTATTCCGTGGCCGTGGGCCTTGTGATGGTGATTCTGTTCAGCGCCGCGGCGGCTTATCTGGGCCTCAAGGTGGGCCAGGTGTTCGAGGCGGCCATTCCCATTGCCATCATTGCCGTGGGCCTCACCGGCGCCCTGGGCCTCAAGCAGGGCCTCAGCCAGAATGTGATTATCCAGAGCGTGGGCGGCTGCTCCGGCGCCGTGGTGGCGGGTGCCATCTTCACCCTGCCGGCCATCTACATCCTGGGCGTGGAGGTGAGTTTCTGGCAGATGGTCCTCAGCTCCCTGCTTGGCGGCGTGCTGGGCATTCTTTTCCTCATCCCCTTCCGGAAGTACTTCGTGAAGGAAATGCACGGGAAGTACCCCTTCCCGGAGGCCACCGCCACCACGCAGGTGCTCATCAGCGGCGAGGGCGGCGGGGCCAGCGCCAAAACGCTCATATCGGCCGGCCTTATCGGCGGCCTGTACGACTTTGCCGTGGCCACCTTCGGCACCTGGGCCGAGACGCTTTCCACCACCGTAATGGGCTGGGGCGTCACCCTGGCCGACAAAGCCAAGCTGGTCCTCAAGATGAACACCGGCGCCGCCGTCATGGGCCTGGGCTATATCATCGGCCTCAAATACTCCTTCATCATCTGCTGCGGCTCCCTGCTGGTGTGGCTGGTGATTATACCCCTGATGAACCTCATCTGGGGGGCCGATGTCATCGACCTCATGGGAACGGGCGTGACGCAGACCATTGGGGAAATGTCTCCGGACCAGATATTCAAGGATTACGCCCGGCATATCGGCATCGGCGGCATCGCCACGGCCGGCATCATCGGCATCGTGAAGAGCTTCGGGGTTATCAAGAGCGCCGCCGGCCTGGCCGTGAAGGAATTCAGGCGCAAGCCCGGCACCCTGGACGAGACGGCCCTGCGTACGGAGGAAGACCTGCCCATGAAGACCGTTGTCTTCGGGGTGGTGCTGTCCCTGCTGGCCATTTTCGCCTTCTTTGCCTTCGGCGGCGTGGTGAGCAATGTCTGGCAGGCCCTGGTGGGCCTTGTGATTGTGGCCGTGGTGAGTTTCCTCTTTACCACCGTGGCGGCCAACGCCATTGCCATCGTGGGCTCCAATCCGGTGAGCGGCATGACGCTGATGACGCTCATCATCGCCTCCCTCATTCTGGTGGCCGTGGGCCTGAAGGGCAATGCGGGCATGGCTGCGGCGCTCATTATCGGCGGCGTGGTATGCACGGCCCTTTCCGTGGCGGGCAGCTTTATCACCGACCTCAAGATTGGTTACTGGATAGGCTCCACCCCCAAGGTGCAGGAAGGCTGGAAGTTCCTGGGCGTGGCGGTGAGTGCCGTCACCGTGTGCGGCGTGATGCTGGTGCTTAACAAGACCTATGGTTTTACCGGCGACAATGCCCTGGTGGCCCCGCAGGCCAATGCCATGGCGGCCGTGATTCAGCCCATGTTCTCCGGCGGCGGCGCACCCTGGCTGCTTTATGGGATTGGCGCCGTCATTGCGCTGGTGCTCAATTTCTGCAAGGTGCCGGCCCTGCCCTTCGCCCTGGGCATGTTCATCCCCATCGACCTGAATCTGCCCGTGCTGGTGGGTGGCGCTATTTCCTGGTTTGTGAGCACCCGCTCCAAGGACGCCGCCGTGAATGCGGCCCGCATGGAGAAAGGCACCCTGATAGCCTCCGGTTTCATTGCCGGCGGCGCCATCATGGGCGTGGTGAGCGCCATCCTCAAGTTTGCCGATGTGGACCTGTACCTCAAGGACTGGGCCGCCAACTACGGCGAAGCCGTGGCCATCGTGCCCTTCCTGGCCATCGCCGCCTACATGATTTATTCATCCATGAAGGCCGACAAACGCTCATAGCCGGCCCGGACTATTTTTGGGCGAAGAGTGAAATCAGGTTAAGAATCACCTCCGTAGCCTTCTCCATGCTCTGCAGCGGCACAAATTCCATTTTTCCTCCATGCTCTGCAGCGGCACAAATTCCATTTTTCCGTGGAAGTTGAGGCCGCCGGCAAAGATATTGGGGCAAGGGAGGCCCTTGAACGAGAGGTTGGCCCCGTCGGTTCCGCCGCGGATGGGCTGAATCTTGGGCTTGATATCGGCCATTTCCATGGCCTTCACCGCCTTTTCTATGATATGGTAGTGGGGTTCCACCTGCTCGCGCATGTTATAGTATTGGTCTTTCACCTCCAGCACGACGGTGCCTTCTCCGTACTTGGTGTTCAGGAAGGAGGCCACAAAGCCGATGAGCTTTTTCTTCTGTTGGAACTTGGCGTGGTCGTGGTCTCGGATGATGTAGGAGAAATCGGCCTCTTCCACGCTTCCCTTGAAGGAGATGAGGTGGAAAAAGCCCTCGTAAGCCTCCGTGAATTCCGGACGCTGGTCCACAGGCAGCATGGCGTTGAACTCCTGGCCAATCAGGATGGCGTTTTTCATCTTGCCCTTGGCGCTGCCGGGGTGTACATTCCGGCCCTGGATATGGATTTTGGCCGATGCGGCGTTGAAGTTCTCGAACTCCAGCTCGCCGATTTCTCCGCCGTCCATGGTATAGGCATAGTGGGCCCCGAAGCGTTTGACGTCGAATTTCACCACGCCCCGGCCAATTTCCTCGTCGGGAGTGAAGCCAATCTTGACGGGCCCGTGCTTTACCTCGGGATGCTCCACCAGGTACTGGACGGCCGTCATGATTTCCGCCACGCCGGCTTTGTCATCGGCCCCCAGAAGGGTGGTTCCGTCGGTGGTGATGAGGGTCTGGCCCACGTAGTGCAGCATTTCGGGGAATTCTTCGGGCTTCAGCTGCAGGCCGGGAACGCCCTTCAGCTCGATGGCGCCGCCGTCGTACTTCTCGATAATCTGCGGCTTCACGTCTTTGCCGGAAGCGTCCGGCGCCGTATCCACATGGGCGATGAAGCCCACGGAGGGCACCTCGTAATCCAAGTTGGAGGGCAGCGAGGCCATCACATAACCATATTCGTCCAGGGTAACGTCCACCCCGAGGGCCTGCAGCTCGTCCCGGAGCATTTTGAGCAGGTCCCATTCCTTGGCCGCGGAAGGCTGGCTTTCAGATTCCTCATTACTCTGCGTGTCCACCGACACGTAACGCAAAAAACGGTTCAGTATTTTTTCCATAGCTCTAAGCGTCTTCTTTGCGAAGATACAACTATTTTCCGACAAATTGTTCCAAAATACTTTCAAAACGTGTGCAAATCTCTTCCAGGCAAAGCCGGCCGATGGAGCCCTCGTGCGTATGGTGCAGGCTTCCGGAAAAATGGAAGCTCCCTTCCTGCACCGCCTTGCCCACCTGGCGGTAGGCGTCGCGGAAGGGCACGCCGCTTTCTGCCAGCCGGTTCACCTCTTCCACGCAGAAGGCCTGCTCGTAAAGCGGAAGGCTCATTAGGTCTGTGGCCACCTGCATGCCGGGAAGGGCCAGGATGAGGATGTCCAGGCAGTCGTCCATCCGCTCGAAGAGCGGCAGGTACAGTTCCTTGAGCAGCTGCATGTCCCGGAAATACCCGGCGGGAAGGTTGGCGCAGAGCAGCCGGAGCTGGGCCGGGATGCCCTGCAGGTAGTTGCAGTGGGCCCTTACCAGTTCAAACACGTCCGGATTCTTTTTCTGTGGCATAATGCTGGAGCCGGTGGTAAAGGCGTCCGGCAGCCGCACAAAACCGAAGTTCTGGCTGGAGAACAGGCAGCAGTCGGTGGCAAATCGGCCCAGGGTGGCGGCCAGGGAGGCATAGGCGTTGGCCACGCTTATCTCCGTGCGTCCCCGCCCCATCTGTGCATAAATGGAGTTATAGGCCAGGGAAGGGAAGCCCAGCAGCTCGGTGGTCCTTTGCCGCTTCAGCGGGGCCGATGAACCATACCCCGCGGCCGATCCCAAAGGGTTGCGCCCGTTAATCTCTTCGGCGGCCTTCAGCAGCAGAAGGTCGTCGCAGAGGCATTCGGCATAAGCCCCCAGCCACAGGCCGAAGGAAGAAGGCATGGCCACCTGCAAGTGGGTGTAGCCGGGCATCAGCAGGTCTCTCAGTTCATCGGCCCGCTTGATGAAGAGCCGGAACAGCGTCTGGACCTTCTTTACCGTGCGCGTCATGCGCGCGCGTGTGAAGAGTTTGATGTCCAACGCCACCTGGTCGTTGCGGGAGCGGCCGGTATGTACCTTCTTTCCCAAGGGCCCCAGGCGCTCTTCCACCTCGGAATGAACATCTTCCGAATGAATCTCGAACTTGCCTTCCAGGGCCTCCCGGTGTAGTTTTTCCAAGGCTGGGAGCAGCTGCGCCAAGTCTTCCCGGGAAAGAAGCCCCACCTCCGAGAGCATCCGGATGTGCGCCATGGTGCCCTCGATGTCATACGGGGCCAGCAGAAGGTCCAGTTCCCGGTCTTTTCCCACGGTAAAGCGGTCGATACGGGGGTCGTTGTCAAATCCTTTATCCCAGATTTTCATAAGCTTGCCAAAATTTCAAATAAAGGGGGACGGCCTCCTCCAGCTCCTTTACCAGGATGAATTCATCGGCCGAATGGGAGCGCGAAGAGCAGCCTGGCCCCAGCTTGACGGTGGGGAAGCGGCAGAGCGCCTGGTTGGAAAGGGTGGGGGACGCGAAGGTGGAAAGGCCCGCGGCCACGGCCGCCTGTGCCAGGGGGTGCTCCGGGCCAATCCTGCTGCCGCACAGGCGCGTGGAGCGCGGAACAACGCGGCATTTCACCTTTTCCCGGATACGGGAGAGCACGCGCCCGTTGTCCTCGGTGGTGCGCACGTCCACCACAAAGCGGCAGCGGTCCGGAATCACGTTGTGCTGCGTTCCGGCCTCAATCTGCGTTACCTGCATGCCCTGTTCCCGGAACCACGCCATGTCCGGCAGGGCCTGGTAGATGGCGTTTACACCCTCGTCGCGGGCGGCGTGGGCGCTTACGCCCAGGGCCTCGCAGTCCAGCACCATCAGGCCTTTTTCGCTCATGGCCACCTGCATGGCGGTGGGCTCGGCGATAATGCCGCAGAGCAGGGGACCCGCATCGGCCTCTATTAGGGGAAGCGCCTGTTCCAGGCCGCCGCGGCCGCTCACTTCTTCCTGGGCCGAGAGGGAAAGGACCAGGGTATGTTTCCGGGGGCGGGCTTGCATGAAAAAGTGGATGAGGGCTACAAGGGAGCCTCCGTCGTCATTGGCTCCCAGGCCGTAAAGCCGGCCGTCTTCCAGCGCGGGCCGGAAGGGGTCGCGGGTCCAGCCTTCGGCGGGGCGCACGGTGTCCATGTGGGCATCGGCCAGCACGGCGGGTCCGCTTCCTTTCAGGCACCAGAGGTTGTTTCCGCTGCGCCGGGGCTCCAGACCATGCTCCGTGAGCCACGCTTGCAGGAAGTCGGCCGCAGCGTCCTCCTCCCGGCTGAAGGAAGGAATGGCAATCAGCTGTTGCAGCAGGGAAATCATAATGCCTCGTCGGGATGGCGTCCGTAGTACACCCGCAGCGGGGTTTCCAGCAGCCTGATAAAGCCTTTGGCGTCGTCGGCCGTCCATCCGGACTGGCTTTCCCCGTATTCTCCGAGGGGAGAATTCACCAGGTCGTAGGGGCTGTCCACGCCGGTACACTCGAACCACTTGGGACCCACCGTAAGCACAACGCTGCCGCTTACATGGCGCTGGCTGCTTTCCAGATAGGCTTCGATGTCCCGCATCACGGGCTCCAAGTACTGGCTTTCATGCAGGAACATTCCGTACCAGTTGCCCAGCTGGTCTTTCCAGTACTGCTGCCACTTGCTCAGGGTGAATTTCTCCAAGTATTTGTGGGCCGACAGGATGAGCATGGGAGCCGCGGCCTCAAAGCCCACCCGGCCCTTGATTCCTATAATGGTGTCGCCCACATGGTTGTCCCGTCCCAGGGCATAGCCTTCCACGATTTTTTCCAGCGTCTGGATGGCCTCTACCGGGCTGTATGCCTGTCCGTCAACGCCACAGAGCTCGCCTTTCTCAAACTGAAGGCAGACTTTTTGGGTGCCGCTTTTGGTGAGGGGTTTCAGGTAGGCTTCTTCGGGCAGGCCCTGCCGGCTGTCCAGGATTTCCCCTCCGCAGATGGAGGTGCCCCACAGGCCCACGTTGTAGGAGTATTTGAGGCGGGCGAAATCGGCCTCGAAACCGTTTGCGTTCAGGTAATCCACCTCCTCTTTGCGGGACAGCCGCCGGTCGCGGGTGAGGGTGATTATTTCCATCTCCGGGCACAGCACCCCGAAGGTCATGTCAAAGCGCACCTGGTCGTTTCCGGCTCCGGTGCTGCCGTGGGCAATGGCGTGGGCCCCTATCTGTTTGGCATAACGGGCGATGGCGGCCGCCTGGAAGAGCCTCTCGCTGGAAACGGAAATGGGGTAGGTTCCGCCCCGGAGCACGTTTCCGAACACCATGTAGCGGATGCTGCGAAGGTAGTACTCTTCCTTCACGTCCAGGGTTATGTAGGAAACGGCGCCCAGCTTGAGGGCGCTCTTCCGGTTGGCCTCTATCTGGGCCGCGGAGAAACCGCCCGTGTCGGCACAGGCGGCATACACTTCACAGCCCATTTCCCGGGCCAGGTACATTACAGTGTAGGACGTGTCAAGTCCACCAGAGAAAGCGACGACGACTTTTTTCTTTTCCATACTTTTTCTTTGGGTGCGGGGTCGAAAATCATGCCGGTACACAGGCAGTTCTTGTTGCCGCTGCGCTGCAGTACGTCGTGGTACTGGCAGGTTTCGCAGCCCTTCCAGAATTCCTGGTCGGAGGTGAGCTCCGTGAAGGTGACCGGCACAAAGCCCAGGGAGGAATTGATGCGCATGACGGCCAGCGAGGTGGTGAGGCCGAACATCTTGGCCGTGGGGAATTTGCGCCGGGCCAGGTGGAAGGCCTCCTTCTTGATGGCCGTTGCCAGTCCGTGGCTGCGGTACTGGGGCAGGACGATGAGCCCGGAGGTGGCCACATAGCGCTCATGCTCCCAGGACTCGATGTAGCAGAAGCCCGCAAAAGCCTCTTTGTAGAGGGCTATCACGGCCTTGCCCTCCTGAATTTTGCTGCGGATGTACTCCGGGCTGCGTTTGGCCAGGCCGGTTCCTTTGGTGCGGGACGCCTCTTCCAAGGCCCGGACCACGTCATCTGCATAGGGGAGGTGCTGTGCCGATGCGGCACAAATGGTAAAAGGTTTCATTTTATATACGGTATTCTTGAATGTTGGGGATGGCTGCTTCCAGCTGGCCCATGACGTCGGAGGGGCCGAATGATTCCCGGAGGATGAGGAGGATGGTGTCGTCTCCGGCAATGGTGCCCATGACGGCCGGGAGGGGCGTGCGGTCAATGCGGGTGGCGATGGCCGGGGCAAAGCCGGGCAGGGTTTTGACAACCGCCTGGTTGCCGGAAAACTCGATGCTCTGGATTCCCTGGGCCGATTGGCCGAGGGACCGATGCAGGGGCAGCCGGTACCCTTCGCCCGGAATTTTCATCGCCTGGAGAACCTTCAGGTCTCGGGACAGGGTGGCCTGGGTGGTTTCTATTCCCGCCTCCTGCAAAAGGGCCTGCAGCTGCTCCTGGCTGGTGATGCCGCCTTTTTCTATCAATCCTGTGAGTATTTTTCTCCGGGTGTTTATATTATTCACTTTTTGCATAATTATTCGGTGCGGGTGCAAAGATATGCATAATTATTTATAATGCAAGCAGCCGCCTAAAAAGTTTCGAAAAAAAACGCAAAAAAGTTTGCCAGTTTCAAAAAAGGTTGTACCTTTGCAGTCCCGTTTGAAACGGGGTAGTTCATTGACAATACT
>CADBHY010000072.1 GCA_902794615.1 uncultured Bacteroidia bacterium | reverse complement strand
GCTCATCACCCAAAACAGCGACAAAGAAAAAATCATCAACGACACCTTCCGCAAATATGGAAAATAGCATGAGACGCTTTCTTGCGGCGCTGGTGCTGGCCCTTGCCTGCACCGCTGCCAGGGCCCAGCAATGGGCCGTCCAGACCAATCTGATGGACTACCTCAACTTTGGCACCCTGAACATCGAGGGGGCGGTGGCCTTCCACCAGCACTGGAGCGCCACGGCCGTAGCCAAGCTCAACCCCTTCCATTTCAAGAAGGGCGGAGAGCCCTTGAACGCCCGCCAGCAGCTGTACGGCGCCGGCGTACGCTACTGGCCCTGGCATGTGTATTCCGGCTGGTGGGCCGGCACCCGCATCCAGTACCAGGAATACAACCGGGGCGGTATCAGGAATCCCTCCACCAACGAGGGAGACCGCTGGGGCCTGGGCCTTTCCGGCGGCTTCTCCTACATGATTAACCCGCACCTGAACATAGACATCGGGGCCGGGTTCTGGGGCGGCTGGGACCGCTATACCACCTACTCCTGCCCGGTCTGCGGCCTGGTGAAAGACAAAGGCACCCGTGCCTTCATCCTCCCCAACGACCTTCTGCTTGCCCTGGTCTATGTTTTCTAAGGCTTCTTTCATACCGTTTTTCCTGCTGGGCCTGTGCCTGCTGTCCTGCAGCGTAAAAGAACAGCGGAGTCTCTGCCCCTGCGCCCTGCGGATAGAGCTGAAGGACGTTCCCGGCCCCGTGAACCTCTGGGTGCTGTCCGGAGACTTCCAGGAGAACTACCACGCCCGGAAAGACACCGTGATGGTGGTGCAGGTTCCCAAGGGAAAAATCCGTCTCCAGGCAGTGGCAGGAGCGGCCATGGAGGCCCGGCAGAACTTGAGGATACCGGTGGGCTACGAGTGCCCGCCGGTGTACCTCTTCTCCTCCCTGGTAGATACCGGACGGGATTCTACCGCCGTCTCCGTTACCCTGAACAAGCATTACTGTACCCTCTCGCTGGTCTTTGACGGCCCTCCGGGCTGGGGAGAGCCTTATTGGGCAGAGGTAAGGGGCCGCGTGGGCGGGCTTTCCTGGGAGGGCACGCCGGACCCGGGCACTTTCTCCTGCCGCCTGGATGCCGGGCTGTCGGTCCGGCTGCCGCGCCAGGAACCCGAGCAGGAACTGTGGCTGGACATTGCCATGCCGGACCGCGTGGTCCGCAGCTTCGCCCTGGGAAGCTACATGCTGCAGGCCGGCTACGACTGGCGCGCCCCCGACCTGGACGACATGCCCTTGGAAATCCGCCTCTCCGTCACGGAAATTCTCCTCCATAGCCGGCAGTGGAGCCAGATTGTACCCATTAATATGGATATCTGAAAAAAATTATTTGGACTTTCAAAAAAAGTGCGTATATTTGCAGTCCCAAAATGATGCGCGGATGGCGGAATTGGTAGACGCGCTACTCTCAGGAGGTAGTGTCCGAAAGGACGTGTCAGTTCGACTCTGATTTCGCGCACAAGAGGGTGACCTAAGTCAAATTTGACTTTTTGGTCACCCTCTTTTCATTGTATGTCTATGGCTTAGAAGTAGGCCACGGTCTTCTGCTCCACGGCGCTCAGCAGTTTGTTGGCCAGGGAGGAAACGCCAAAGCGGAAGAGCTTCTTGTCAAGCCATTCCTCTCCGAGGATGTTCTTCACGATGGTCCAGTAGCAGACGGCGTCCAAGGCCGATGCAATGCCGCCGGCGGCCTTGAAGCCCACCTTCTTGCCGGTAGCCTCATAGTATTTCTTGATGCATTCGCACATCACATAGGCGGCCTGCGGGGTGGCGTTCACCTTTACCTTGCCGGTAGAGGTCTTGATGAAATCGGCCCCGTTTTCCATGGCCAGGAAGCTGGCGTCGGCAATGAGCTCCGGGGTAACCAGCAGGCCGGTCTCCAGTATCACCTTCAGGCAGACGGGACGGCCCAGTTCCCGGGCCACGCGGTCGATGCACTCGCGGGAGGCCTTGATTTCCGCCCCGGCGGTCTGGTAATCTCCGGAAAGGAAACTATTGAGGGCCAGCACGATATCAATCTCGTCGGCCCCGTCCTTCACGGCCAGTTCAATCTCATGGAGCTTTACCTCCAGGAAGCTCTGGGAGGTGGGGAAACAGCCGGCCACGGTGGTCACATGCACGTCCTTTGTGGCACGCTCGGAAGCCACCACATGGGCAAAGTTGGGATAGACGCAGATGGAGGCGGGCAGCGGCCAGTCCGGGTAATCCTTGGCAAAGGAATTCACTTTCTGAACCAAGGTCTTCACGCGCTCCGGCGTGTCCTCACTGGCCAGCGTGGTCTGGTCCATGATGCCGAAACACTTTTTGTAGAGCTGCGGGCTGGCCACCTCGTCCAGACCGCCGGCAATGATTTCCAAACTGCGGGAAATGGCCTCCGTATTGGGCGTATAAGCGTATTTACTTGAAAGAGACATACTATTTTATCCTTTTATTTGAATCTTGAATCCTTCATCAATCAGCGGCTGGACCAGCTGCTGCATCTGGTCCGCCGTATATTTTCCGAGCCCGCTCATGGGCGTTTCCCGGTCGATGGTATAAACCATCACCTCGCGGGGACGGAGCTCCCGCACCATGTCCATCCATTCCTTCACCCATTGGGCCGATTCCCAGCCGGGACCCCGCAGGAACATGGTCTGGAGCACGAAGTCTCCCCCGAAGCGCCCAAGCTGCGTCATCACATCGGCCACGTGGTACTCCCCCGCCGGCCTGTTCACCAGCGCCACTTGGGCATCCGTGGGGGCGTCCAGCTTGAGGATGGGATTGTCCACCTTCCGGAGCGCTTCAAATATGCCCGGGCGGCCGATTCGCGTGGCATTGGACAGCACCGACACCTTGGCCGACGGGTAATAGCGGTCCCGGAGCGCCAGGGTAAGGTCTATGATGGCCGGAAATTCCGGGTTCAGGGTGGGTTCCCCGTCGCCGGAGAAGGTGATGGAATCGATGGGCGTCCCCTTCCGGGAGCATTCTTCCAACTTGGCTTCCAGCGCCTTTCGGACATCATCGGCCGATGGAAGCACGCGGTCTCCCAGGCCGTCCTTGTTCCAGCCGCACTCGCAGTACACGCAGTCAAAATTACAAACCTTCCCCTCCTGGGGCAGCAGGTTGATACCCAGCGAACTGCCCAGGCGGCGGCTGAAGATGGGGCCGAAAACAGTGGTTTCCCTTAGCATAGCAGTGAAGACTTGGAGGTGGAGGCAAGACGCTCGGGGCAGCAGGCGGAAAGGCCGGAAATATGCACCAGGCCGGGCTTCTTGCCGGGTTCCAGGGTGCCCAGGACATCTTCCTTGCCCAAGAAGCGGGCACCGTTCAGGCACGCCCAGCCCAGGAGTTCGCCCAGCGGCAGGTCAAAGGCATCCTGCAGGCAGCGCAGTTCGGCCAGCATGTCCAGCGCGTCGTTGGAAGAGAGCGAATCCGTTCCCACGCAGACGGGAATGCCGCTCTCCCGCATCAGCGGAATGGGCGGGAGGGTATTGTGGATAAAGAGGTTAGAGAGCGGACAGACGGCCAGATAGGGTTCCCTGAGGGCCGCGCGGGCGGCACGGACGCCATCGGCCGACAGGCAGCACTCATGCACCAGCAGTACATGGCCCGCTATCGGCAGGGACAGGCCCGCGGCCAGGCGGTCCAGGAAATACTGCAGGGAAGACGTCCCCGTCACGGGAGGCGTCGGAATGCCGTTACGGATGCGGTTGTCCCACATGGGACCGCGCCCGTACATCATCATCTCCTCCTCTTCCTCCGACTCTTCGCAGTGGAAGCTCAGAAAACCGCTCCTGAGGCCCTCCACGGAAGAAGCCGTAACCAGCTCCGGGCTCATGGTATAGCAGGAATGCGGCGTAGGGGCGGCGTCCAAGCCGCAGGAAAGCGCCTTGCGCTGCAGGGCCTTCACCTCCTCCATCACGGCATCGCACTCGGAAGGCACGGCCCCGAACACCTCCAGGAAGGTGCGCGTGTACATGGGATGGGCAGCCTTCACGGCAAACGAATCGTCGCAGTTGGAAATATCGGCCATGGCCACCACGCCCTGCCGATACATCCCGTCCATGGCTTCCTTCAGCAGGGCCACCCGGATTTCGGGGGAAGAGGTGTCCCGGAGGGCGTTAATCTGGTCTATGAAACCCGCCATGCCCGTTCCCTTGCGGAAACGTCCCTTCATGTAGGACAGCTCCACATGGCAGTGCGCATTCACGAAGCCCGGGCAGAGGGCGCCTTCCAGCACAGGCTCCCCTTCCTCGCACACGCCCGTGCGGAGGATGGTGCCGTCATCGGCCAGCTCCACAAAAGCGTTCTTCAGCGGACGGGCCGATGTCAAGGTATAAACCCACTGGGCTGCGTAGCGTTTCATCTGTGCGGGATATAAAAGAGGGAATCTTTGTCAAACTGTACCTTGGCCAGGCTGTCAAGGGCGCTCTGCGGCTGGGGCAGGTGGCGCGTGTCCGGGGCCAGCGAATACAGGCGCAGGAAGTCTTTCCGCCAGTTTTCCGCCTTCAGCTCCTTGTCCAACACCTTGCCTTCGGCCTCCAGACGGTCCCCCACCTTTTCCATGATTTTTTCCATGCGGGCAGGGTCCTGGAGGTAATATTCCACGCTGTAGAGGAAGTCGTCCGTATCAAAGCCCATGCGCTCGAAGATGCCCGCATACACCAGGCTCGTATCGGCCTGGCGGCGGAGCTCCGGATGCTGCTTCAGGTACTGGTCCTGCAGGAGAACCTGGTACATGATATCCTCCATCTGCCTGCGCGGAATGCGCTCCGGCCCCTTGTGGCAAGAGACCGCCAGCACCATGAGCAGGACGATATGAAGGAAATGCTTCATCTTAGCGGAGCGTAGCGCCGCACTCCGTCTGGAGGGCGGAGAGCACGCGGTTCATGGTATTTTCCACGTCCGTATCCGTAAGGGTACGCTCGGGGTCCTGCAGCACGAAGTTGAGGGCGTACTGCTTCTTGCCGGCGGGAATCTTCTCCCCGCGGTACACGTCAAAGAGGCTCACGCTCTTGATGAGTTTCTTGCCGGCCTTGAGGGCGCAGGAGCGCACGGCGCTGTAGGCCACGCCTTCATCCAGCAGAAGGGCCAGGTCTCTTCTCACCTCCGGGAAGCGGGGCAGCTCCTTGAAGGAGAACTTGTCGCGCTTGATGAGGGTAAAGAGCACTTCCCAGTTAATCTCGGCCGCAAACACGGGCTGCTTGATGCCGAAGCGCTTGCACAGGGCCGGATTCAGGCATCCCAGCGTGGCCAGGAGCTTGGGCTCCTTACCGGGCAGGCTGTAGGTGATGCCCTCGGAGAAGAGGTCGGAAGGGGCGCTGCCGCACTGGAGCGTATTTACGTCTATGCGGTAACGGGCCATCAGGGCCTCCACATAGCCTTTGAGCTGGAAGAAACTGGACTTCTGGGCCGGATTTCTCCAGGCCTTGTCCGGCGTTCCGCTGATAAAGAGGGAGAAGCAGCGGTGCTCCTCGTAGCCGGCCAGGGTGGTGCCGTCCGTACCGGCGAGCCGCTGGTACACGGAGCCGTACTCGAAGAACTTCAGGGAAGTGGCCTGCCGGTTCAGGTTGTAGGCTACCACCTCCAGACCATTGAGGAGCAGCGTCTGCCGCATCACGTTCAGGTCCTGGCTCAGCGGGTTCACAATGCGGACACAACGCTCGGCCGGGAAGGTTTCCAGCTTGGTATAGTAGTCCTCCTTGGTGAGGGAGTTGTTCATGGTTTCCACAAAACCGTTGGCCGCCAACCAGTTGGAGATGGCGTTGAGCGTAGCTTCCGCTTCCGGCTGCTCGGAGGGGTTCACACTCATGCGCAGGCTGCAGGGCAGCTCGATGTTGTTGTATCCGTAGATGCGGAGGATTTCCTCCACCACGTCGCACTCGCGGGTAACGTCCACCATATAGGTGGGAGCCGCCACCACGGCGCCATCGGCCTTCTTCTGAAGGAACTGATAATTAAGCCCTTCCAGGATTTTTTCAATGGTATCGTGCCCGATTTTCTTGCCGATGAAATGCTCGATTCGGGCATAGTCCAGCTCAATCTGCGCCCGGCCGATGGGCTTGGGATATACTTCCCGAACCTGGCCGATGACCTTTCCGCCGGCCACTTCCTGAATCAGGAGGGCGGCACGCTTGGCGGCGTAGAGGGCGGCCTCGGGGTCGGCCCCGCGCTCGAAGCGGAAGCTGGCGTCCGTAGAGAGCTGCTGGCTCTTGGCCGTGCGGCGGATGCTCACGGGGTCGAAGTAGGCGCCCTCGATGAACACGTCCACGGTGTTCTCCGTTACACCGGAATCTTCCCCGCCGAACACGCCGGCAATGCACATGGGGCCATCGGCATTGGCAATCACCATGTCACAGGCATGCAGGCTGCGCTCGATGCCGTCCAGGGTGCGAATCTTCTCCCCTTCGGCCGCACGGCGCACAATCACCTTCCCCATCACCTTGGCGGCGTCGAAGGTATGCAGCGGCTGGCCGGTCTCAAAGAGCACGAAGTTGGAAATGTCCACCACATTGTTGATGGGCTTGAGGCCGATGGACATCAGCCGCTCCTGCAGCCATTCCGGGCTGGGGCCCACCTGCACCCCCTTCACGGTGATGCCGATGTAGCGGGGAGCACCCTCGCTGTCCAGCACCTGAACGGGGATGGACTCCCCTTCCCCTTCACGGAAAGCCTCCAACGAAGGGATGCAAAGCTGCGCGGGAATGTCCTTGCTGCGCAGGTAGCCGTAGAGGTCACGGGCCACGCCTATATGGGAAGCCGCATCAATGCGGTTGGCGGTAATCTCATATTCTATCACGGCCTCGTCCTTGAGCTGAAGGTAATCCTTGGCCGATGTGCCTACAACGGCATCCTCCGGCAGCACCATGATGCCCTCATGGCTGGTGCCGATTCCCAGCTCGTCCTCGGCACAAATCATCCCGAAGCTTTCCACGCCCCGGATTTTGGACTTCTTGATTTTGAAGTCTCCGGGAAGCACGGCGCCAATCTGCGCGAAGAGCACTTTCTGGCCGGCCGCCACGTTGGGCGCGCCGCAAACCACCTGGACGGGCTCGGAGCTGCCGTCGTTCACCGTGGTAACGTGCAGGTGGTCGCTGTCCGGGTGGGGTACGCAGGTGAGCACCTGGGCCACCACAACCCCCTTGAGACCGCCGGGAATCACTTCCTGCATCTGAACGCTGTCCACCTCAATGCCAATCGAAGTCATGGCCTCGGCCACCTGGTCCGGTGTGAGGTCGCACTTCAAATACTCTTTAAGCCAAGAATAACTAAGTTTCATTTCATGAAACATTAAATGTTAAACGTTACCCCCTCCCGAAACCCCTCCCCTCGGGGGAGGGACTTTTTTATTTTTCGATATCTTTTACGGAAAAAAGGGCTTCTACAAATTCTTTTTTATCAAATATCTTCAAATCATCAACACCTTCACCAATACCGATAAATTTAATGGGGATGCTGAAAGTGTCCACTATGCCCACCACCACGCCGCCTTTGGCGCTGCCGTCCAGCTTGGTCATGGCCAGGGCCGTCACATCCGTGGCTTTGGAGAATTCACGGGCCTGCACAAAGGCGTTCTGGCCCGTAGAGGCATCCAGCACCAGCAGCACCTCGTGCGGGGCGTCGGGCACCACGCGGCGAATCACGTTGCGAATCTTGGTGAGTTCGTTCATCAGGTCCACCCGGTTGTGCAGGCGGCCGGCGGTGTCTATCAGAACCACGTCGGCCCCTTTGGCCACGGCGCTTTTCACGGTGTCGAAGGCCACGGCGGCCGGGTCCGAGCCGGTGGGCTGCTTCACGATGTCCGCCCCGGCACGCTCCGCCCAGACGGTGAGCTGCTCCACGGCGGCGGCGCGGAAGGTATCGGCCGCTCCCACAACCACCTTCTTGCCCTGCGCCTTCAGCATGGAGGCCAGTTTGCCGATGGTGGTGGTCTTCCCCACTCCGTTCACGCCCACGACAAGAACCACATAAGGCTTCTTGGAGAAATCGAAAGGCACCACCGGGGCGTCGTCCCCCATGAGGTTTGCAATTTCGTCCCGGATGATGGCCGTGAGCTCCTCCATGTCCACATACTTGTCGGCCTCTACACGGTCCTGGATATTGTCCAGCAGCTTGAGGGTGGTTTCCACGCCCATGTCACTGCTCAGCAGGGCCTCCTCCAACGCATCCAGCACATCCTCGTCCACGCGGGACTTGCCCGTAATGGCCCGCCCCAGCTTCTGGAAGAAGTTCAGGTTGGTTTTCTTAATGCCTTTGTCGAATATTCCCATAGTCTGCAAAGATACATATTTTACACGCAGAAAACAAGGGAAAAC
>CADBHY010000071.1 GCA_902794615.1 uncultured Bacteroidia bacterium | reverse complement strand
GGAGAAGTCCGGAGTAACGAAGGAGGCGGTGAGTTCCAGATGCCCGGTCACATCGGGCATGAGGGAAGCCCCGGGAATCTCTACATGGAAAATATGAGAAACGGTGGCGCCGGGCTCCACGGTCACGGGAACCTGCTGCACGGAATCCGAGGTGCGCAGCACCAAGGTGCCGGACAGCGGCCTGTCCGTGACGGAAGACACCGCCACGGCCGCCTCATACACGTCACCGGCATAGAGGAAGCGCGGTTCCACGATGGAAACCTTCACCGGCAGGCTTACCACCAGTTCCTTCTGAACCAAGGCGTTGTGCATGGCCGCATCGTGCGCGTACGCGCGTACATAATAGGTAGAGAGCTTGTCCGAAGTGCGGAAGCTCACGTTCAGCGTGCCGTCGGCCTGCGCTCTCAGATGCGGCTGGAAGCAGAGGGCCGATGAAAACAGCTCCCGAACCCTCACTTCGGCATCCGGCTCCGCGGCGCCCGCGGCCTTGGATTCTTCCACCGCCACGGCATCGTTCATGAGCACGGCACCCTGGGGAAGCGCCTTGGTCCGGAGCAGGGGGCCGCCCCGAAAATAGGAAGAGGAGATGCGGCCGCACACGGAACTCAGGGGAACCCAGGCCGGCTCATGGTCACGCAGGTTCACCACGGGCCAGTGATTGGCCTGAACGGCATCCAAGCTCTTGTCCCAGGCCGCCACCAGCAGCTCGGCCCCGGGAGCCGTCTGCAGGGTAAAGCTGTACTGCACACCGGGATAGGCCTTGTCTTCAAAACGGGTAAAGGAAAGCGGCAGGGCATAGCGGTCCTTCTCCCGGCGGTACACCCGTTCCAGCCGGACGGCCTCGCCGTCCCGGAAATAGAACACAAGCAGGCGCACCGCGTCCGGATAATCGGCCTTATAAGGGAAGGACAGAAGTTCCATACTCCCCTTCTTTGTCACGAACATCTGTGAAGAAAGCACTTCCCGCCCTTCCCCAAAGAGGGTGGCAATGCCATAAACGGGGCCCGTACCGCTGCCCAAGCGTGCCTCGATGCCCATTCCGGCCTCCACGTTCAACGCGCCCGGAATAAAGAGGCGCTTCACCTCCGCCCCCACGGCGGCGGCGTCAGGAAGCACGCAGAAAAGCTGCTCCTCGCCCTTGCCTTCGGCCAGGTTGCCATCCGGTTTAGGGGCGCTCACATAGGTTTTCAAAGTATACAGACCGGGCTGCGGAAGATTCAATTCCAAGGCTTCGCCGGAGGGCTGGGAACCGGCAGCCACCAGCTTTCCGGCTCCGTAAAGCTCAAACTGCACCGGCAGCGGCACCGGCTCTCCCCCGGCGTTCCGGGCCTGGAGCACCACCTTCGGGGCAAGCGTTCCGGTAACGGGGGTCCATCGGCCCTCTGCCAGCACCAAATCGGCCTCCAAGATATCCTGAAGGGTGGCATCAACCCGCAAATCCTCGCCAATGTACCAGCCGGTGCCGGCCTCCAAGGTTTCGCCGGTGGCGTCCGTCACCTTCACCAAGGCATGGTAATAGCCGGTCTGAGCAGCCTCAAAAGCGAAACGGAAACCGCCGTCGGCCCCCAGCGCCTGCTCCTCCGTATACACCTCGCTTCCATAGCGGGTAACGGCCACGCTCACACGCGCACCGACCAGGCTGTGCCCGGAATAGCTCTTCACCACTCCCTGCACCGGCACGGAGCAGCCGCTCAGATACAGTTCCTCCGGCTTTTCAAACTGTATGTCAAAGGAGGGAAGCACAAAATCGTCCACGCGGAAAGCATCCGCGGCCAAGTTTTCCACTTCCAAAGAGAAGTATCCGCCCCGGAGGCCCCGCGGAATCACAAACTGCCCGGAAGCGGAGCCAAAATCTCCGGTCTTCAGGGCAAGCGTTTCCAAAAGCTTTCCCTCGGAATCCTTCAGGCGCACGGAAAGGGCTTTCCCCTTGCACACCCGGAAGCCATCGGCGGCCGTGCCTTCATACACCACGGTCTTGAAGCGGAGCGTATCGCCGGGCGTATAGGCCCCGCGGTCCTTGTAAAGATGGCAGAAAACGCGGCTCTTCTCCTTGTAAATCACGTCTTTACGGCCGATAGTCAGGCGCTCGCTGCGGCGCTGCCCGCTCACGGCTTCCAGCTCGTAATACGCCGGACCGTCCACAGCCTTCTCAAAAGAGGCCGGCAGCCGGGTAAAGCCCTTCAGCCAGAGGGCCGACGAGGCCGCCTCCACATCCTTCTTGAGCAGGCGGAGAGTCACTTCCTCCAAGGGCTGCCCGCTCTTGTAATCGGCCACATACACGCTGCGCCCGCCCGCTTCCTGCCTGAGAGCCAGGGAGAGGGTGTATTGGTTGTATGTCTCCTGCGCCGTCAGCTCTCCGCTCACGGCTTCCAAGGTATAGCTTCCGTCCGGCAGTACCGGCAGGTCCAGCGTCACGGAGTCCCGCAGATAATAGCTGCGCGTCAGATTGGCCACTTGCCAAGTCCTGAGGGTTTTCTTCCCTTCCCGGAGGCTGAGCTTGGCGTGATAGAGGTTCTGGAAAAAGACTTTTACCTGCGTAGAATCCACTTCCAAGCCAAGGTTCTTCGCTTCCAGCATATCCAAAAGGCGCTCTGCCTGCGTGCAGGCCTGGGCCAGGACGGCTTCGTTGCCTTTGAAGGCCTTGCGGCGCACTTCAAAGCGGCGGCAGGCGGCTCCCAGGGCTTCATAAGAGGCCGACGGCGCCTTGGCCTGGTCCAGCTCCTGCATGGTCATGGCCAGCAACTGGGCCTCCGGGAACAAGGCCAGGGCCTTCCCTTCGTACTTGTCCCGAAGGGCGGCGAGCGCTTCCTTTTTATAAGGCCGCTCCAGGCTTACATATTCCAGGATACCGGCAGCCGGGTATCGGCCTGCCAGCACTTCTTTCAGGCTGTCATAGTCGGCCACGGCCCAGAGGACATACTCAGCGTCGGAGGCCACAAAGGGCTTCAGGGCGCCGCCCAGGTAATGGTCCACGCCCCGGTAAAGGGCAGGATGATGCCCCTGGAAGCTATCGGCATGGGCATGGACGTAGGCCTTGAGCGCCTCAGGCGAAGCCCCGTCCCACTCCTTCATCCAAAGGAAGGTGACAAGCGGGAAATTGAAGCGGTCCACATCGGCCTTGAGGCCCTGGAGTAGCTCCGGACGCTTTTTCCAATCCCGGCGCTGGACCGTATAGACGTATTGCGTGGCCGCGTCGTAGAAGTCTGCGGGCAGCTTCCTCCGGGCAGCCTCCGTCTTGATTTTCGAGAGAATCTCCGCCTCCTTCTGGGGGCGGTCTGCATGATGGGCCTGCTCGTACTGAAGCCACAGCTGCGTGAGCTCATGACCGTCAGGCATGGCGGCAAGATTTAAGATGCCGGCCAGAGAGGCCAGCACGGAAGATAACAGAAAGCGTCTCATAAAAGAGGTACATTTCAATAACTATGCCTTGGGGAACAAAGGCAAGGCTTCAGCCACCACAAAGGCGCTGCCGCCGATATAGATGAGCGGAGGCACTTCCTGGGGAGCGGCCGATGCACTGCGGCTCAGCTGGGTAGAGAGGTCCAGGGCCAGGCGGGTGGCCATCTGCACGGCCTCCCGCACGCTGCCGGAAAGGAAGGAACGGAGCGGCAGCCCCCGTGCGCTGCGGTAGTCGTTGAAGCGTTGCAGCAAGCGCTCTGCAGGCAGGGCCCGCGGAGTTTCGGGCGCCGTAAAGATATAGGTGGCATCCTCGGGCATCAGCGGCAGGATGGCGTCCAGGTCTTTGTCGGCCATGATGCCGTACACGATGATGAGGGAAGAGAACTGGCCGCTCTCCACATTCCTTTTCAGGCGGGCGAAGTTGTATTCCAGCGCCTGGGGATTGTGGCCGATATCCGCCACCACATAAGGCTGGGCGCTCAGGCGCTCCCACCGGCCCCTGAGGCCCGTCCTTTCGGCGGTATGGACGATGCCCTCCTCCACGGCCTCCGCGTTCTGAAGCCCGGTGAAACGGCCTTTCAGCAGGTCGATGGCCGTAAGGACGGTGCGAAGGTTCTTGTACTGGACATCGGCCCTCAGGTCCATCCGCTCCAGAATGGCCTGGTGCCTGTACCAGAGGGCGGGGCTGCTTTCGTCGGCAAAGATAAGCGGACAGAGCCCCCGGGCCTTTTCCTCAAAGACGGGGGCGGTTTCAGGGTCCCGCTCCCCCACCAAGGCGGGGACATCGGCCTTGAAGATACCGGCTTTCTCGGCGGCAATCTTTGCCCGCGTGTCTCCCAGCAGCGCCATGTGGTCCAGGCCGATGGAAGTGACCACGCAAAGCTCCGGCCGCTCAAGGATGTTGGTGGAGTCCAGGCGGCCTCCCAGCCCCGTCTCCATGACGGCTACATCCACCTTCCGGTCCAGGAACCACTTGAAGGCCAGGCCGGTGGTAATCTCGAAGAAGGAAAGCCCGTGCTCCTGCATCCAGGGCAGCCACTCCGTCAGGAAGGCCTGCACATAGTCCTTCGGAATCATTTCTCCGCCCACTTTGATGCGCTCCCGGAAATCGTTCAGGTGCGGCGAGGTAAAAAGCCCCGCCCGGTAGCCGCAGGAGTCCAGGGCCGATGCCAGCATGCTGGCCACCGAGCCCTTGCCGTTGGTACCGGCAACGTGGATGGTTTTGAGCTTCTGCGACGGGTGGCCCAGCGCCTGGTCAAAAGCACGCATGTGCTCCAGGCCGGGCTTGTAGCTGCCCTGGGTGAAGCCGTTCCCTTGCACCGAAGGGAAGCGTTTGAATATCAGCTCAATAAGTTCCTGATAGTCCATGATTAAAGCAGCTTGGCCGCCACTTCCGAGAGTTCCGAGCGTTCTCCCTTGCGCAGGAACACGTGTTCAAAGAGAGCCTGTCCGCGCATCTTTTCGCCCAGGTGGGTGAGGCCGTTGCTCCACTGGTCCAGGTAGGGCTGGTCAATCTGGAAAATGTCTCCGGTAAAGACCATCTTGGTGCCCTCTCCGCTGCGGGTGATGATGGTTTTCACCTCGTGCGGCGTCAGGTTCTGGGCCTCGTCGATGATAAAATAGACCTTGCCCAGGGAACGGCCGCGGATATAGGCCAAAGGGGAAATGAGCAGTTTTTCTTCCCGCACCATGGCGTCCAGTTTCTGGGCCTGTTTGCTGCCGGGTTTGTAGCAGTGCTTGATTACCTCCAGGTTGTCCATCAGGGGCAGGATATAGGGGCTCATCTTGGTTTTCTGGTCTCCGGGGAGGAAGCCGATATCCTGGCCGCCCAGCACCACCGTGGGCCGGGAGAGGATAATCTGGTCGTAGTCGTCGGCCTGCTCCAGGGCGGCTGCCAGGGCAATGAGCGTCTTGCCCGTTCCGGCTCCGCCCGTGAGGGACACCAGCGGAATCTTGGGGTTGAGACAGGCGTCCAGGGCGAATTTCTGCTCGTCGTTGCGGGGGCGGATGCCAGCGGCCGTCTGGGTACGCACCAGGCCGATGACCTTGCGGGAGGCGTCGTATCGGCCACAGACCGTTTCCCCGCCGAAGAGGAACTTGTACAGCTGATTGGGACGGGGCTCCTTCTCGGAAACCTCCTGCCAGGGAATGCTGTTGTCCTGCCCGTAGGCCAGGCGCTGGGTGGCTTCGGAGGAAGCCTCCACCGTAATCACCTCCTGCTCCAGGCTCACCATCACCTCGTCGTCCACGCGGTCCTTCAGGTAGTCCTGGGCCTCCATGCCCACGGCCTTGGCCTTCAGACGCAGGTTGATGTCCTTGGTGACCAGGGCCACGAAGCGCTCCGGATTATGGTCGCGCACCCACATGGCGGTGGAGAGGATGCGGTGGTCCTGGGTGTCATCCTTGAAGAGGTCCTGGAACTTGGGGGCGAAGGGGTGGTTGGGCTCCAACTTGATGAAGCCCAGGCGTTTGCCCAGCGGGTAGCCCCGCTGGCCGTTGGGTTTGCGGTCCATCAGCTGGTTCATCTCGCGCATGAAGGCACGGGCGTTGAAACTGAGGGCGTCGTTGCCCTTCTTGAACTTGTCCAGTTCCTCCACCACGGCCATGGGAACCACAATGTCGTTGTCCTGGAACTGCCGGATGGCGGTGTGGTCGTGCAGGACAATGTTGGTGTCTAAAACAAAAATCTTGGCCATCTTAGTCTTCTCCTTCCAGTGTATTAAGCAGTGATTCAAGTATTTGTGGTATTTCAATGCGGGGACGCAGTTTCACCTCTCCCCTGCCGGGAACAGGATGGCCGATGGGAAAGTACACCACATCCTGGAGGATGAACTCCGCATCCACGTAGTCATAGTCTTCGTCCGCTATCTGGACCAGCACGCCGGGCACCTCCGAGAACAGGACCCGCACGGGAAGCTCCCCGCCGTAGGCCTTGGAGATTTCGGAGATGGAGACATCGGCCCCGGTGCCTCCGGCGGCCATGGCCCTGAGGGCCGACATAAGCCCCCCGTCACCCACCGTGACGCCGGCCTTCAGCACGCCGTCTTCCACCAGCTCCCGCACCACTTCGTAGCAGTCTATGAAGTAGTCGGCGTCGGCCACATCGGCCGGGGTGGCGGGCGTGGCGCCCATGGCCTGGGCCAGCGTAGAGCCGCCCAGACGGTAGTCGCAAGGGTCGAAGGGGATGTAGATGAGCCAGTCGGAGGCTTCCGGCTGAATGGCGGCGGGCAGCTTGCGGCGGCGGCTCATCCGGGGATGCGCCGTGCGGTAGCTGGTGTCTCGGTACAGGTCTTCCTCTTCATTGTCCGCCTCTTCCTCTTCTATCTGGGTGCCGGCCTTGAAACTGACGGAGGGGGTGCCGGAACTCAGGCTTATCTTCTCCAGCTTCACGCCCAGGGCATCCACGTAGTTGCAGGCGGCTTCCACCGAATCGTAAAAGGCGGCGCCGTAGCCTATCTCTTTGAGGCTCCACTTCCAATCGGCCTTCAGGCTCAGGTCTCCCAGGCGGAAATGCCCGGTGAACCAGAGCACGTCAATGAGCGCCTGGGCCACTTTGGAGGCCGAATAGGGGCCTGCGAAAGGGAGCGGCAACACATGACGGAATCCTTCCACCGCGACGGCGTACTTCGGGATGTCTTTCTCATCAAAGGGGAAATGGTCCGGAGAAGGGTCCAGGTGTTCGTCGGCCAGGGTTTCGGGCATGTCTTCCGGCTCCTTCAGAGGCTGCGAGGTGCAGTCCCTGAGCATGCGGGCAGGCGACACGGGCATGGGAACCCCGTCCAGAATGTAGCTGCTGAAGAGTAAATCTACGGCCATGCTTCAAAATTAGTGAAATTTTGGGATAAAGACAAAAAAACAGCCTCCCGCTTTGGGCGGAAGACTGTCTCTTTTGTCAAACAGACTCTTAGGCCTGCTGGATGGCAGCCTGCGCGGCAGCCAGGCGGGCGATGGGCACGCGGAACGGGCTGCAGGACACGTAGTCAATGCCGATGGTATTGAAGAACGCGATGGAGGCAGGGTCTCCGCCGTGTTCGCCGCAGATACCGCACTGCAGGCCGGGACGCTTGCTGCGGCCCTTGTCCACGCCAATCTTCACCAGCTGGCCCACGGCCTTGGTGTCGATGGTCTGGAACGGGTCGGCATCCAGGATCTTGTTGCCCAAGTAGTCACCCATGAAGGTGCCGATATCGTCACGGCTGAAGCCGAAGGTCATCTGGGTGAGGTCGTTGGTGCCGAAGCTGAAGAATTCCGCGGCGCGGGCCATGCGGTCGGCGGTGAGGGCGGCACGGGGAATTTCAATCATGGTACCGAACTGGTAGTCGATGAGCTGGCCGGTGTGAGCCTCTACCTGAGCCTTGATGCGGTCGCAGATGGCCTTCTGGAAGCTGAGCTCACGGGCGCTGATGGTAACCGGAATCATGATTTCCGGATGAGGGTGCAGGCCTTCCTTCTGGAGTTCGGCCGTGGCGGTGAAGATGGCACGGTACTGGGTTTCGGCGATGAGCGGGAAACTCACGTGCAGACGCACGCCGCGGTGTCCCATCATGGGGTTCACCTCGTGGAGGTTCTCTCCACGTTTCTCCACTTCGGCCACGGTGATACCGAGGTCCTTGGCCAGCTCCTTCTTCTTGTCCTCACCCTGAGGAACGAACTCGTGCAGCGGCGGATCCAGCAGACGGAACACCACCGGCTTGCCGTCCATGACACGGAGGGTCTCCTTGACGGCGGCCTTCATGAAGGGCTCCAGCTCTTCCAGGGCGGCCTTGCGCTCCTCGTCGGTGTCGCAGAGAATCATCTTGCGGAGCTTGGAAAGGGGCTGCTCGCTGTTGCGGCCGTAGAACATGTGCTCGATACGGAACAGGCCGATACCCTGGGCGCCGAACTTGAGGGCGCGGGTGGCATCTTCGGGCGTATCGGCATTGGTGCGGATGCCCAGCTTGCGGAACTTGTCGCAC
>CADBHY010000070.1 GCA_902794615.1 uncultured Bacteroidia bacterium | reverse complement strand
GCTTGTCATAGCGCACAATGAATTCGAGATTCTCCAGATGCTGATAGACGCATTGGACCATCCCGAATCGGACATCTATGTGCATATTGACAAAAAGGTGAAGAATATCCCCCGCCTGCGTGCCGGGAAAAGCAATTTGTATGTCTTGGAGAGACGGCTGGATGTGCGTTGGGGATCCGTCTCTCAGATTGAGTGCGAGTTGCTGCTGATGTCGGAGGCTGTTCGTCGCGGGCCATACTTGTTCTATCATGTTATTTCCGGGACCCATCTTCCGTTGAAGAATATAGATGATATCATTCAGTTTTTTTCTGACAGGGCGGGAAGTGAGCTGATGCATTTATGGGAGGAAGACCTCCGGGATATAGGGAATAAACTCTCCCGTTACAATTTCTTTGTCAGGGGATTTACGTGCTCAGGTGAAGCAACAAAAAAAATGTCCCATTGGGGATGGAGGGCCGCTCAATTTCTCCAAAAAAAATTGAGCGTAAACCGTTTTCGGGGAGAAAAGTTTTATAAGTCCGACAATTGGGTGAGCCTGACCGATTCGGCCGTTCAATATTTGGTTCAGAAGCAGGAAATGATATTAAGGAAATATCGGTTTTCCTATTGTGCCGACGAGTACTTTGTAGCCTCGGAGTTGATGAAAAGACAGGATTTATTCCATGTCCAAGATACGGACAGAGTCTTAAAGGTTATTTTTGTTAAATATAATCCGAAGGTCTTGACTATGAATGACTATGAGGAGCTAGTGGCCTCTGATTGTCTCTTTGGCCGGAAATTCAGCGGAGCACATAAAAACGTGGCCCACAAGATTCTGGAAAAAACAGGTGTTTATGAATGAGAAATTGAAAAGCTTTTTGTGGCGGTGTACCAAGGGAATGATGATTCGCATCCGGTATGTCGGGACAAAAAGAAAGAGAGAGTCCTTCACCAACGTGATGAATTCGATGCAAACGGTAGCTTATATAAAGAAGAACCGCTGCTCCGTTGCACGTTTTGGCGATGGTGAGTTTCAGATGATTGAACATGGGCGAAAGAATGGAGGCGAAGGAGATTTCAAGGTAGATACATTCCAGTCATTCAACATAGAGTTGGCGGCTCGCCTGGATGAGGTCTTGAAGGTGCCTGTGAAAAATCTTTTGGTATGTGTTCCTTATCCGTACCTCCATTCCGGTGTTTATCGGGGTTATGACCGGACTTTTTTTGAAAGAGAATGGTTGGGCCGGGGTGAACTTGTTTCCGAGGCTTTTACGAAACACGAAGTGGTAGGAGATACCACTTTTACCCGTTTCTTCTTGCACCGGACGGATATTAAAGACTATCCTTCTTATATCGCCGCCCTGAAAGAGCTTTGGAATAAACGGGATGTCATTCTGGTTGAAGGCGAAAAAAGCCGCCTGGGCGTGGGGAACGATTTGTTTGACAATGTTGCCTCCCTGAAAAGGATTCTTTGTCCTTCCACGAATGCCTTTTCTGTGTATGACCGTATTTTGGAGAAAGTGAAAGCTCCGGGTCATGAAGATAACTTATTTTTGCTTGCGCTGGGACATACTGCAACCGTATTGGCCTACGACATGACAAAGGCAGGATTGCAGGCCATCGATTTAGGGCACGTGGACATCGAGTATGAATGGTACAGGATGGGAGCAAAAGAAAAAATCCCCGTTCCGGGGAAATATGTAAACGAGGTGAAGGAGGGGAGGCAAGTGGGTAATTTCCAAGACGCCGAATACGAAAGCCAGATATTAACCAGAATAATCGCAGAGAATAAAGATGTCCTTTAAAGAAAAACTGTTGAACTGGCTCATCCGGCCGGAGCGTTATTACATAGACCGCTATGTAAGTTTTCTCCGGAAGGAGGAGCATTATACCTTCAACAGGCGGAGCTCGGTGATGGCCTTTTGGTACAAAGCCCGCAAGAACCGCCTGGGCTCCCGTCTGGGCTTCATTATCAGTGCCGGTTGTTTTGGAGAAGGGCTGCAGATTGAGCACTACGGCTCCATTATCGTCAACCCCAAGGCTCGGATCGGGCGCAACTGCAAGATACACGGCAATTGCTGTATCGGCAGCACCGGAGGATACCCCGACGACTCTCCCGTCATCGGCGACAATGTGGATATCGGCCAGGGGGGCCAGATTCTGGGCGGCATCCGCATTGCCGACAATGTGAAGATTGGTGCCGGCGCCGTGGTGGTGAAGGACGTCCTTACCCCCGGCGTCACGGTGGTTGGGGTGCCGGGACATGTTATAGAGAAGAAATAGGAGACAGAAGATGATACCCAAAATTATCCATTACTGCTGGCTCCGCAAGGACAAAAAGCCGGAGACAATCCGTAAATGCATTTCCTCCTGGGGGCGTTACTTCCCGGAATATGAAATTCGCCTTTGGGACATGGGCAGTTTCGACTTCGATTCTGTCCCGTTTACCAAGGAAGCCTTGGCCGCGAAAAAATGGGCCTTTGTTTCTGATTATATCCGCCTCCATGCCCTGTACAATTACGGCGGCATTTATCTGGATTCCGACGTGCAGGCATTCGGGCCGATAGACGAGCTATTGGAAAACCGTTTCTTCACCGGCTTGGAGATGCGGGACAAAGAGCATACCGACATTTATCTTGAAGGGGCTATCATGGGGGCCGAAAAGGGCCATCCTTTCGTGGGAGAAAGTTTGGAGCTGTTCAACAAGAGACGTTTCCTTCTGGAAGACGGTTCTTATGACATGACGCCCATCCCTACGGTCCTGTCAGAAATAATGGAACGGAAGTATTCCTGGGTGCGGAAAGACGAAACGACACACCTGGAAGACGGAATAACCATCTACTCCACGGACACGATAGCCAATTCCAACTGTCCGGTCAAGCCCGGTGTCAAGTTGTACCATCTGAACAACCGTTCCTGGATACCTACAACCCGCACTGCCCGCCTGCTGCGTTGGCTTAAAAGAAAGTTATGTTAACGACAAAACTCCTGACCAGACTCAGCAGTCCGCGCAAGAACTTATGCGTGGACTACGGCGCCCTGCTCCCTATCGTAGCCTTTGTTCCGGGGATTCCTCACAACATCTATCAGACGACAAAATCAAAAGAAAAACTGCCGCCCGCCATTGCGGAGAATATCGAGAAACTGAAAAGCGCCAACCCGGGCTGGTCCTATCAGCTGTTCGACGATCGGGACATCGATCAGTTCATTCTCCGTCATTATGGCCAATCGCTGTTGTCTTACTATAACAGGATAGCCCCCGGCTACGGTGCCGCCAAGGCCGATTTTTTCCGCTATTTTCTGATATGTCGTTTCGGGGGAGTTTATCTGGACATCATAGAAGACGCCGGCTTCCGCTATTCTGTTTTTGACGGCAAGCAGGGCGACAAGCCCCAGACGCCCAGCCATACGAAAATCCTTCCGGCAGATTACAGAAAGAACAGCCACCCGCTGCTCATCCACCATTCGCCCGTTATTCAGAAGATTAACGAGGCCTATCTTTCTCTTTTAACCCGCACGCACCAGTGAATGTTTTCGCATTTTGCGTTTCGCATTTTGCGAAATGAATAATTATGCCTATCTTTGGGCAAATTGAGCGCCTTATGAATCCCTTTTATTTGATTCCACATACGCCGGAGGCTTATTTCTGCGATAGGGTAAAGGAGACAGAAGACATCCTGAGTTTCTTGGATAATCGATCTAATGTCACCCTGATCTCTCCTCGTCGCTATGGGAAAACCGGCTTGATTTACCATGTGTTCGACCGTTTGTCTGCCCGGAAGAATAAGCCGGAAATGTTTTATGTGGACATCTATGCTACCGCCAGTGTTGATGATTTCATTGCCGTATTTGCAGAGTCGATAGCCAGGGTTTTAAAGAAAGAGTCGTTAATAAAATCATTTCTGAAGTTTCTGGGGAGAATCCGTCCGGTTGTGAGTCAAGACCCTTTCAGCGGAGAGGCGAAATACTCGTTTACACTGGATACGGACGCAGACCGCCGCTACTCGCTGAAGGCGCTCCTGGATTATCTGGAGCAAAGACCGGCAAAAGTGATTGTGGCCATTGATGAATTCCAACAAATTCGGGAATATGCCGGGATGTCCATGGAGGCGCTGCTCAGAACCTATATTCAGCCGCTTTCTAATGTTCAGTTCATTTTTTCGGGCAGCCGCAAGCACATGATGGCCGAAATGTTCACCTATGAGAACAGCCCTTTCTATGAGAGCGCCTTATTGTACACCCTGGATAAAATTGACAGGGGTGTTTATGGCCGCTTCATCAAAGAGCAGTTCGTCAATCATAAGAAAAACATTACGGAAGAGGCGGTGGACTATATCCTGGACTGGACCCGATGCCATACGTTCTACACGCAGACACTCTGCAATCGGGTATTTGCCTTCACAAAAAAAGAGGCCGCCCCTGTAGATGTTTTGATTGCCGCAGACGCTATTCTGAAAGAGAGCCACGACGCTTTTCTGGAACGCCGTTCCCTACTAACGCCCCGCCAATGGAAATTCTTGATTGCCGTGGCCAAGGAAGGGGAGGTGAATGAGCCCACCGGCGCTGCGTTTTTGCAAAAATACGGACTGGGGGCACCATCTACTGTCGCGCGTTTGTTGGACTCCCTTGTAGAGAAAGAATTGCTGTTAGAGACGAAGTCGTTGGACGGCAGTTCCTATTGCGTTTACAATGTGTTCTTTTCCAGATGGCTAGAAAGATTATGACCACGCCTCTTGCCATAGCCTTTACCCCCAATTACTTCGTGCCGGCGGCAACGATGCTTCGCTCGCTTCTGGAGGCATCGGCCGAAGGGCAGTTCGAAGTCATCTGCCTGGTGACGGAAGAGATTCCGGCCCGAATGCAACAAAAGCTTATTCGGCTGGGAGGCGGCCGCTTGAACTTCCGCTATATTCCGCTGAAAGGCCGTCTGGAGGGTGTTTATACAGACCCCCGCTACACGGAGGCCGCTTCTTTCCGGCTCTTGTTGCCGGAGCTGCTGCCGGAGTATGACTCGCTGGTCTATCTTGACTGTGACGTGATTGTCCGTCAGGACCTGGCCGGGCTATACGCCCAAACAGACCTGGGGGACAACTATCTGGGCGTGGTGTTTGAGGCGCCCATCGAGAACCAGGCCGAGCGTTTCCGGGCCCTGGGCTGCGACCCCCGGCGCTATTTCAACTCCGGCTTCCTGCTGATGAACCTGAAGACCATGCGGGAAGAGAAGGTTTCCAGGAAGCTTCTGGAGGCCTGCAAAGTGCCCTATCTGGAGTTCCCGGACCAAGATGCGCTGAATCAGGTTTGCCGGGGCAGGGTTTTACCCCTGAGCCCCTTGTACAACGGCATCCGCACCTTCTTCCTGCCTCAGTATCGGCCGGACTTTGAGCGGGAATATCCTCAGGACGGGCTCTGGGAGAAGGTTCAGCGGGAAGCCACCATCCATTATACCGGCGGGAAGCCCTGGCAGCTGCTCACCGTGCAGTTTGCCGCCTGGTGGCGCACCTACGATGCCCTCCCGGAAGAGATAAAGGCCGAATGGACGGCTCCGGCCAAGGTTCAGCGGCTGTGGCGTTTTTACCGCATCTGGCCCGTCGGCCGAATGGTTGAAGCCTCCCGATCGCTCAAAAGAAAGCTCAAATGAAGCACGCGTACCTCATATTGGCCCATGGCAGTTTTGACCTTCTCCGGCTGCTGGTGTCCCGGTTGGACGACAGCCGGAACGACATCTTCGTGCACATGGACAAGAAGGTGAAGGTTCTGCCGGAACTTCATACGGAGCATGCCGGACTGTATTTTACGCGGGGGCGCGTGGATGTGCGCTGGGGAGACTGGAGTGTGGTTGAGGCGGAATACGTCCTGTTTGCGGAGGCGGTGGCCGGGGGCCCTTACCAGTATTACCACCTGCTCTCCGGAGTGGATTTGCCGGTAAAATCGCAGGACTATATCCATGCGTTCTGCGACGCGCACGAGGGGACAGAGTTCATCGGCTATACGCTTACGGAAATAACCCCGGAAGTGGTGCGGAAAGTGCAGCGCTGGCACCTGTTCCCGGAAGATTTCAAGAACACATCCGTGGTGAAACGAGCACTCCGGGCCGCCTGTATACGTATACAGGAATTTCTGGGCATATACCGGAACCGGGGCATAGACTTCAAGAAAGGCTCCCAGTGGGTGAGCGTGACGGACGCCATGGCCCGTCATTTTCTGGCTAAGCGGGCCTGGGCGCAAAAGGTCTTCAGCCACAGTTTCTGTGCCGACGAAATGGTGATGCAGACCCTGGCCTGGCAGCCACCCTTCCGGGAAAAACTCTACAATACGCAGGACGACGGGGCTGGTTGCCTGAGGGCCATCGGCTGGAATGACGGTCGGATTGTGGACTGGACGCCCGAGGACCTTCCCGCCCTGAGGGCATCCGAGGCGCTTTTCGCCCGAAAGTTTCGGAATAAAGACGTTGAACGCTTATGCGAAGAATAAAGAAAATAGTTGACCCGCTCTTCCAGGAGTGGCCCTTTGTTTTGGTTTTTCTCCTTTTAATGGGGGCAAAGGGCGTGGTGCAGAGAATCATAATGCCTCAGGCATTTTCCTCCATAGAGAGTCTTCCGGTCTCCTACTTGCTGTCGTATCTTGGGGTCTGGTTACTTGGTGCCTGGTTCTGGGCATGGGTCTTTACAAAGTACCCGCGGAGGTGGCTTAAAATACTGGTTTATGCCATCCTCTTCCTTTTCTTTGTTGTCCAGGACTTTCTGGTTCATCATTTTGGACAGATGATTAATCCTTCCTATCTTACCTTGCTGGCGGAAACCTCGCCGGGAGAAGCGAAGGAATTCACAGACTTATTTCTTTTCTCTGGCGGGACTCTTTCCACCGTAAAGCGTTTCCTTGTGCTCTTGGGCTTGGCCCTTGTTCTGGAGTTTGCGTGGGGAAGACTCCGCAAGCGTGTCGTCTTCCCGGAGGGATTGGCCCTCGCACTGGCTATTCCTTTGTCTATTTGTCTCTTGTATGGGGTATATTCCTGTAAGATTTATGGCAGGATTTTGGGCATGAAAGACGAGTATTCCCTGGACGAGCATCGGGTTCCCTCCGACCCTCTTTCCCGCAGCTTCTATTCTGTCCGTGTTTATCTGTTGATGGGAAAACACTTTGACCAAGCCATTCAGACAACGCTGAGTATGCCTCCGGCCGGATGGCGAACGGAACAGAAACAGGCAGATTCTTTATCTGTTATTTTGGTTTTGGGAGAGTCTTATAGTAAATGGCACACGCCACTTTACGGCTATGGACTTAACACAACTCCCCACATGTTACGGGAGAAGGAAAAAGGAAACCTGTTGGTGTTTGAGGATGTAGTATCTACCTATAACCTCACATCCAACTCACTCAAGGATATGCTGTGCGCCAATCGCAGTTCCTTGGGTGAAGCTTGGTACGAGGCGCCCTATGTGCCTGCCGTTTTCAAATCGGCCGGTTTTGAGGTTTATTTCTGGGACAACCAACAGACATACCTGGGTTTCCTTCCGGTTTCAATCTCCCTGAATAGTTTTTTGTACCATCCGGATATCGTTGCCGCCTCGTATTCTCACACGAACACAAAGACGTTCACGCACGACGGGGATTTGGTGAAAGATTATCTGGACAGTGTCCGCATAGAGTCCTCTCCGAGTTTCTCGCTTATCCATCTCCTGGGGCAGCACATGGATTTCAACGAGCGTTACCCGGGAGCCTTCTCCCATTTTACGGCGGACAGCATCTCCCGGGAGGAGCCTTATCTGGACGCGGGCAAGAGGCGCTTAATTGCAGAATACGACAATGCTACGTTCTATAATGACGCCGTTTGGGAAAAGATAATGTCTCATTACAGGAATAGAAATGCCGTAATCGTGTATATTTCTGACCATGGAGAAGAGATATACGATGTGCGGGACCAGGCGTATCGCGACCATGGCCCCTTGACAGCAGAAAAATTGCAGACCCAGTATTCCATTCCCATGATGGTTTGGTTTTCTGACAAGTATCAGGAACTTTACCCCGAGACGGTTTCCCAAGCCCGCAAGGCGGTGGTCCGGCCCCTTTCCGGAGACTTGCTATGCCAGGTGCTTTTCCATTTGGCCGGTGTAGAAACGCCATGTTACCAGGCAGAGTATGATGTCTTGGACGAGTCTTATATTTACCCCAAACGACTGGTTCAGGGAAGCGTGGATTATGACATGTTCATGAAAAATGCGAAATTTGTACAATGAAGTTCTCCATCATCATACCGGTATACAACGCAGATAGTTCCCTGAAGGCGAGCCTGGACAGCCTGCAGGCCCAGTCTTTCCGGGACGTGGAGGTGGTTTTTGTGGATGACAGCTCCACGGACGGCTCTCCCGCCATGATGCGAAGCTTCCTTGAAGAAAGCGGCCTCCCGGGACGGATTATCCGCCAGGAGAAGAACGGCGGCGTAGCGGCGGCGCGTAATCGGGGCTTGCAGGAGGCGCAAGGGGAATATCTGCTT
>CADBHY010000069.1:3097-11575 GCA_902794615.1 uncultured Bacteroidia bacterium | reverse complement strand
TGAAGCCGTCCAAGAATTCCCACGTGGGCTGCTTTACCGACCTGATGCCGACGTTCGCCGACCTGGCGGGCGTGCAGGCTCCTGCGAACGACGGCGTTTCCTTCGCTCCCATCCTGCTGGGCAAGCCTGAAAAACAGCAGGAGCACGAATACCTGTACTGGGAATATCCTTCCGCGAAGGGCTGGCTGGCCGTCCGGATGGGTGACTGGAAGGGGATCGTCCGCCGCGTGAACAAGGGTAACGGACAGATGGAACTTTTCAACCTGGCTGAGGATCCGCGCGAAGACAACGACGTGGCAGCGGAGCATCCGGACATTGTCAGACGTATGTGGGAGATTATCCGGGCCAGTCACGAGCCTTCCCCCCTGCCCGTGGACAAGTTCCGGATGGAACTCCCCGATCCGAAGTTGTGATTCCGGCGCGACTCGAACGCGCGACCCACAGCTTAGAAGGCTGTTGCTCTATCCAACTGAGCTACGGGACCATCCTTGTTTGGGGATGCAAAGTTAGCAAAAAATTTGATACTACAGGGAACTTATGTAGTAGATTAACTGCTGCAGCTGGGCAAGGACGCCGGAGAAGGTGTATTCTCCGTCTTCCCGCTCGGGGAAACTGTCCGTAAGGGTGCCGCCCTCGTAGTCTATCGAGAGGCCGGAGATGCCCACTTTCACCATGCGGTCCAGGTCTTGGGCGGAAGGGTAAACCAGAACGAAGTTGACGTCGTCACGGGCCTGGAGAAGCCCCACGGAAGAGCCGTCCTTGAGGAGGAAGCGCACCGAGGAATCGAAGGGGATGTGGAAGCGCTCCTCGCTGCCGATGGCGAAGTAAAGGTCGATGTCCTCTTCTTCGGACGTCTTGTACGTGAGCTGGGAGATGAGGATGTTGTAGTCGTAGTTCTTGCCTTTGGCCATCAGGGGATTGGTGGTGGTCATGGTGCTGTTCAGGTTGTCCTGCCGCTCGGCCAGGGTGGCCTTGAGCTCCACGGTGCCGGGAGCCGCCTTGAGGATGGCCTCGCAGTGGCGTTTGAAGAAGGCGCCCAGCTCATTGTTGGCAAAGCTGGCCTGGACGTAGTCTTCCGGCTCCCAGCCCGTTACAATATCGACGGACTTGATGCCTTTTACCATCTTCTCCATGTCGGCCGGTTCTACGGCATACTTGAGCTGCGTGTTTTTGGTGGAAGCCGGATACTGGCCAATCTGCTCCAGCCGCACGAATTTTCCGTTTGCCAGGTTAACGGCCATCTTCACGCCTTTGGGGGCGGCCGATGAGGCTTTCTTCTCCTGAAGGAGAGTCATGTACATCAGGTAAAGGGTGGAGCCGTCGGGGAAGCCCACCAGTTCCAGTTTGACCTGGGCGGGCGTGTTGCCCAACTTGATTTTCTCGGCCTCGGTGGAAATGTGAGTCATCCCGTCCACGCGGTAGTTGGCACGGATTTGCTGGGCCTGGAGGCCGGCGCAGAACAGCAGCGCAAAGGCCAGGAGTGCGAGTTTCTTCATATCGGCTTATAATTTGTGCAAAGATACACTAAAAATTGCTAACTTTACACGATAAACACATAAAACATGCCATGTATACTTACAAGAGAGTGAGAGTGAGCGCCCCGCTTACGGAGTGGAACGAGCGTTTTGTCTTGAGCATAGACAACCATGAAGAAATAATGGAGGCGCTGACTCATTTCTGCAAGAAGCAGAAAATCAAGGCCGGCGAGGTGAGCGGCCTGGGCGCCGTCTCGGAGGCCACCTTCCGCTTCCTGGACCCGGCTACCAAACAGTATGTGGACAAGACTTTCCGGGAACAGATGGAAATTACCAACCTGACGGGAAATATCTCGGAAAAAGACGGGGAACCGTATCTGCACGTCCACCTTACCTGCAGCCGCCGGGACTACACCTGCGTGGGCGGACACCTGCTGAACGCCCGCATCAACGGTGCCTGCGAGCTGTTGGTGACGGATTTTGGCCTCACCAGGCTCAAGCGTCGCTTTGACGGGCAGACCGGACTGAACCTCTACGATTTTTAGTTTAATGTAAAAATCAGTATCTTTGCACGAATATGCATAAATTACAGAATATGTCCCTTATCAGAAGAAGCGTCGCCGCATTCTGCGCCGGCGTCCTTTTTGTGTCCCTTGCCTGGGCACAAAGCACCATGACAGACACCCAGGTCCTTGAATACGTCCAGCAGGCCATGGCGGAAGGAAAAGACCGCAACACCATGATATCGGAGCTTTCCCTCCGCGGTGTGGACCGCTCGCAGGCCCAGCGTGTATATGCCCTGTACCAGAGCAGGAACAATGCCAACACCACCAAAGCGGCCGTGCAGGATGTAAACCGCGCCCACACGGTGGCCGAGGGCGAGTCTGCGGATGAAGAGCAGGTCACTTCTTTTGTGGCGGAGAATACCACGGTGTTCGGCCGCAATGTTTTCCGGAACAAGACCTTGAATTTTGCTCCGAGCGAGAATCTTGCCACCCCCAGGAATTACCGCTTGGGCCCCGGAGATGAAATTATCATAGACGTCTTCGGCCACAACCAAACCACCCTGAGGGGCGTGATTTCGCCCGAAGGGAGCATCAACGTAGATATTCTGGGCCCGCTTTATCTGAACGGAATGACGGTGGACGAGGCCAACAAATACCTGAAGAAGCGCCTGTCCCATATTTACGGCGGTCTGGGCCGCAAATCCGGTACGGACATGCGCCTGAGCCTGGGCCAAATCCGGACCATTCAGGTGAATGTGGTGGGTGATGTCCCCAACCCCGGAACCTATGTCCTGTCGGCATTTGCCACAGCTTTCCATGCCCTTTACCGCGCCGGCGGTGTGCAGGAGCCCGGTACCCTCCGTGAAATCAAGGTGGTGCGGGGAAACAAGGAAGTGGGGAAGGTGGACGTGTATGATTTCATCATGCGCGGAGACCTTTCCAGCGACATGCGCCTGGAAGAGGGGGACGTGATTCTGGTCTCTCCCTACAAGAACCTGGTTTCCGTCGAGGGCGGCGTAAAGCGCCCCATGTTCTTTGAACTCAAGGACGGAGAAACCATCAGCGACCTTTTGGAGTACTGCGGCGGCTTTAACAACGGGGCCAATACCGCATCCGTAACGGTTTACCGCCAGAATCAGAAGAGTTTCGAAGTCCGTACCGTGGAAGATAAGAATTATGCTTCCTTTGTCCTGAAAAACGGAGACCGGCTTGTGGTGGGAGAACTTCAGTCCCGCTTCGAAAACCGTATCGCCATCCAGGGCGCCGTCTTCTTCCCGGGAACCTACGAGCTTTCCCAGGACGTGCGCACGGCCACGCAGCTCCTCCACAAGGCCGGCGGCCTGCTTCCGGAAGCCTTCACGGACCGCGTGGTGGTGCACCGCGAGCATGCGGACAAGACCCAGGAAGTGTTCTCCCTCAACCTGACGGACATTCTGGCCGGAAACGCCCCGGACTTTGTCCTGCAAAACAATGACGAGCTCTTCATAGCCAGCCAGACCGACCTCAAGGATCGCGGCACCATGACCATTTCCGGCATGGTGAACAGGCCCGGCACCTTCCCCTTTGCAGAGAATACCACCATTGAAGATTTCATCATCATGGCCGGCGGCCTTACGTCCTTTGCCTATATCAAGGGCGCCCGTCTGATACGCGAGGCCACCGAGGAAGAGATTATCCAGATGCGTGAGCTGGGCACCGTACTTATCAAGCAGATAGACAGTACGGCAGCCTTGAACACCTCCCGGGGCACCCTCAAGACGGGAACGCGCCATTACAACATTTCCCTGGACCTGGAAGACGCCCTGGCCAATCCCGGCGGCCCTTCGGATGTAATCCTGCGTGAGAACGACCGTCTGGAGATTCCCGTGCAGACCAATGTGGTGCGCGTGTTCGGCGCCGTGATGTATCCCACCGCCGTGAACTGGAACGAGAAGATGACCGTGGCCGACTACATTGACGCCGCCGGCGGTTATTCCCAGCGTGCCCAGCGTACCAAGAAATACGTGGTTTCCGTGGGCGGCCGCGCCAAGAAAGTGCGTGCCAGCTCCCGCCTGGAACCGGGTTCGGAGATTTTTGTTCCGGAGAAGCCCAAGAAAGAAGGAAAAACAGACTACAGCGGCATGGTGGCCATCAGCTCTGCCGCCGCATCCCTGGGTACGCTCAGCGTAGCCGTGGTAACCTTGGTTACCAACATCAACAAGAATTCGAATTCCAGCAAATAAAAAAGCGGCCCCATGGAAGAGAAACTGAATCCTACTCCCGTACCCCAGGCTCCCGTTTACCAAGACGGCGACGAGTTTGAAATTGACTGGATGGGCATCTTCACCAAGCTTCTGAAGCATTGGAAGCAGATTATCCTCATCGGCTTCATCTTCAGCTGCCTGGGTGTTGTATCGGCCCTTCTGATGAAACGGCAGTACACCGTTACCATGACGCTGGCTCCCGAGCTGCAGAGCCGCGGAAGCGGCAACCTTTCCAGCATTACCAATATGTTGGGCCTGGGCGGCATGGCCATGAGCGCCGGAACGGATGCCATGAGCATCACCCTGTTCCCGGAAATCAGCCATTCCACACCTTTTCTGGCCGCCCTGTTGGATGTTCCGCTTACGTCCTATGTGAGTGAAAAGCAGTTGGAGAAGGGCGCGAAACCCATGCAGACAACGGTGTACAAGCATTTGTCCGGGGAAGACAAGCCCAACTACAAGCCCAAGAAAGACGAGAAGCCCTATACCCCGGTCACGGACCCCACGGAACTTACCCGCAAGCAGGCGGTTGTGGTGAAGGCCCTGGGTACGGCCATATCGGCCGATGTGGACAAAAAGACCGGCGTCACCACCATCTCCGTCACCATGGACGACCGCATGATGGCCAAACAGCTGGCCGATACGGTGTGCAGCCGCCTGCAGCAGTATGTGTCGGACTACCGCACCAAGAAGGCGACGGCAGACTACAAATACTACGTGCTGCTGGCCGAAGAGGCCCACGAGGAACTGGTGAAGGCGCAGGCCGCCTATGCCGCTTCCGTGGACTTTGACCGCAGCGTGATTCTGCAGAGTGCCGCCGCCCAGAAGGAACGGCTCCGCGAGGAGGCCGCGCTGGCCAACCAGATTTATTCCCAGATGGCCCAGCAGCGTGAACTGGCCCGTGCCAAGATTCAGGAAGAAAAGCCCGTGTATGCCGTGGTGCAGCCGGCCGTTCTTCCCCAGCAGCCCATTAACAGCCGTGCCAAGCGCGTGCTCATCTGGGCCTTCCTGGGCGGCTTCCTGGCCGTGGCCTGGTATGGTTTCGGCGAGGATTTCTACAAGAAATTCCGTAGTGACGTCAAGGAAAAAATGGACGAAAATGAAGCATAAAATCTTTGCTGCAGCAGTTCTGGCGGCCCTTTTGGTGCAGGCCTGCTCCCAGCCGGTTGCAAACACGTCCCGTGCTCTGGGAGACTGGGCAGAATACGTGAACCCCATGGGCGGAACCCTGTCCACGTTCAACCTCTCTACCGGCAACACCTATCCGGCCATCGCCGTTCCCTGGGGCGCCCATTTCTGGACCCCCCAGACCGGAAAGAACGGAGACGGATGGACCTACCGCTACGACGCCACGCACATCCGGGGCTTCAAGCAGACGCATCAGCCGTCTCCCTGGATTAATGACTACGGCGCTTTCAGCCTGATGCCGGTGACCACCGGCCCTTTCTATGACGAGGACAAGCGCGCCAGCTGGTTCTCCCACAAGACAGAGGTGGCCAAGCCCTATTATTACAGTGTCTATCTGGCCGACCACGATGTCACGGCCGAACTGGTGCCGGCCTCCCATGCCGCCTGGCTCCGTTTCACCTATCCCGAGTGCGAGAAGTCTTACTTGGTGGTGGACGCCTATGAGGGTGGCAAGGTGGAAATTGTGGACGACCATACCATCCACGCCTGGGCCGTGAACAACCACGGCGGCGTGGCCCCGAACTTCTGCAATTACATCATCATCCAGTCCGACACGCCCTTCACGGCCGAAAAGACCCCCGATAACATCGGCATGGTTTCTTTCCCCACCACCAAGGGACAGGTGGTACACGTGAAGGTGGCATCCTCCTTCATCAGCATGGACCAGGCCAAGCTGAACCTGGGAGAAGTGAACGACCCCTTCGAGGAGGTGAAGATGTTCTCCCAGACGGCCTGGAACCAGGCCCTGGGCAAGATTGAGGTGGAAGATGACAACATAGACCACCTGCGCACGTTCTATACCTGCCTGTACCGGAGCCTGCTTTTCCCCAGGGACCTGGCGGAAGTGGGCATGTTCGGCGTCCTGCAGCATTACAGCCCCCACACCGGCGAGGTGAAGGACGGCCATTTCTATACGGACACCGGTTTCTGGGACACCTTCCGCAGCCTGTTCCCGCTGCTGAACCTCCTGTATCCGGAAGTGTCGGCCAAGGTGCAGGAAGGCCTGGTGAACGACTATCTGGAAAGCGGTTTCCTGCCCGAATGGGCTTCTCCGGGCCACCGGGGCTGCATGGTGGGCAACAACAGCGCCTCCGTGGTGGCCGACGCCTACCTCTCCGGCATCCGTGACTACGATATCGGCAAACTCTGGGAGGCCGTCACCCACGGCGCCCATGCCGTGCATCCCACGGTGAGCTCTACCGGCCGCCTGGGCTGGCAGTACTATGACTCCCTGGGCTACGTTCCCTGCGACGTGAACATCTCCGAGAATGCGGCCCGTACGCTGGAATATGCCTATGATGACTGGTGCATCTACCAGCTGGGCAAGGCCCTGAAGATGCCCGAGGAAGACCTGGCGCCCTATAAGAAGGCCGCCCTCAATTACCGCAATGTCTTTGACGCCGAGGTGGGCCTGATGAACGGCCGCAAGGCCGACGGCAGCTTCCGCCGCCCCTTCAGCCCGCTCAAGTGGGGAGGGGACTTCACCGAAGGCAATTCCCTGCACTATACCTGGAGCGTATTCCATGACGTGGAGGGCCTGATTAGCCTGATGGGTGGCGAAGAGAAATTCAACGCCCAGATGGACACCGTCTTTGCCATGCCGCCCAAGTACGACGACAGCTACTACGGCTTCCCCATCCACGAAATCATCGAGATGACGGTGATGGGCATGGGCAATTACGCCCACGGCAACCAGCCCATCCAGCACATGCTGTACCTGTATGACTGGAGCCGTCAGCCCTGGAAGACGCAGGCCCGCGTAAGGGAGGTGATGGAGAAATTCTACACCCCTTGGGCCGATGCCTACTGCGGAGACGAGGACAACGGCCAGACCAGCGCCTGGTACGTATTCTCTGCCCTGGGCTTCTACCCGGTGTGCCCCGGCAGCGGCCAATATGCCCTGGGGACGCCCCTGTTCAAGAAAGTGACCTTGCATCTGCCCGAAGGCGATGTGGTCATTGACGCCCCGGACAATTCGGCGGAGAATTTCTACGTGAAGGAGCTCAGCGTGAACGGGGAGAACTGGACCCGCAACTACCTCCTTCAGAAAGACCTTCAGAAGGGGGCCAAACTCCAGTTCAAGATGGCTTCCGAGCCCAATTACAAGCGCGGCACGGCCGACGAAGACAAACCTTACTCGTTCTCGCGGGCTGACGCACAGTAGCGACTTGTCATGATGAAAAAATTATTCCTCCTCCCTCTTGTGTTCTGCACGCTGACCTGCTGTGCGCAGAAGTATCCGGACCAGCGCCCTGCCCCCGAAAACCGTCTGTTTGTTTCCGAGGCTGTAGAGGCTGAGATTTCCCGGGTGGCCCCCCAGCTCACCAATTCCAAATTGCGCTGGATGTTCCAAAACTGTTTCCCCAACACGCTGGACACCACCGTACACTATGACGAGAACTCCGGCCTCACCTTCGTTTATACCGGAGACATCCATGCCATGTGGCTGAGGGATTCCGGCGCCCAGGTGTGGCCCTATGTAGAGCTTTGCAAGGAAGACGAGCACCTGCGCAAGATGCTTGCAGGCGTTATCCGCCAGCAGTTCACGCTCATCAACATAGACCCTTACGCCAATGCGTTCAACCAGGGCCCTACCGGAGACCACGGTGACGACGACGAAACGGGTACGCCCCAGGACCCTAACGTGTTCGAGCGCAAGTGGGAGATAGATTCCCATTGCTATCCGGTACGCCTGGCCTACCACTACTGGGAGGTGACGGGTGACACTTCCGTCTTTGACGGGCTTTGGCTCAAGACGGTGGAAACCATCCTGGAGACCTTCACCACCCAGCAGCGCAAGGAGGGGAACGGCCCTTACTTCTTCCTCCGCGTGACAGACCGTCAGCTGGACACCAAGGCCCGCGTGGGCCTGGGACATCCGGTGAAGCCGGTGGGGCTCATTGCTTCGTCTTTCCGCCCCTCCGACGACGCCACCCAGTTCGAGTTCCTCATCCCCTCCAACTTCTTTGCCGTGGACGTTCTCCGCAAGGCGGCCACCATCCTCTCCGAGGTGAACCATGAGGCGGCCCTGTCGGCCCGTTGCACCGCCCTGGCCGATGAAGTGGA
>CADBHY010000069.1:0-3071 GCA_902794615.1 uncultured Bacteroidia bacterium | reverse complement strand
CAGTTCGGGCCCATCTATGCCTTCGAGGTGGACGGCTTCGGCAACGCCTACATGATGGACGATGCCAATGTTCCCTCGCTCCTTTCGCTGGGATACCTCATTCCGTCCATGGCTTCGGACCCCGTTTACCAGAACACCCGCCGTTTTGTCTGGAGCAGCTCCAACCCCTATTTCTTCAAGGGAAAGGCTGGGGAGGGAATCGGCGGTCCGCATATCGGCACGGAAGTGATTTGGCCCATGAGCATCATGATGAAGGCCTTCACCGCCACGGACGATGCGGAAATCAAAGCCTGCGTAGAGCAGCTCCTTCGCACGGACGCCGGCCTGGGCTTCATCCACGAGAGCTTCCACAAGGACGATGCGGGGAACTTCACCCGCCCTTGGTTCGCCTGGCAGAACACCCTCTTCGGGGAACTCATCCTCAAGCTGGTGGCCGACGGCAAGCTGGATGTGCTCAATAGCGTGAAAGTCCGTTAACTACCATTTTGGCACGGCCACCGCGCCCTCATTTTGCCACCTGTTGCGCACTGAGCAGTCCAAATGCGTAACGGGTGGAATTAAAGTGATCTGATAGATTTTGCCAGGTTGATCATGTGGTCGGCAATACGTTCGGCGTTGGAGGAAAGTTCCAGGTACTGGGCGCCCACGGAAGGCGTGCAGATTCCCTTCTCCATGCGGGAGATGTGGCCCTCTTCCATCCGCTTGGTGTAGTCGTCAATCTCCTCTTCCACCACATTGGCTTTTTCCAATGCGTCCAGGCTTTCGTTGCGGTATGCCTCGATGGCATAGTCGTACAACTGGTGAAGCAGGGTCTTGAGCTGACTGATTTCATATTTGGCATCATCGGAAAACTGCTGGTGGGAATCGGCCAGGATGGTGGCGTACTCCACGATATTCTCTGCATAGTCTCCGATTCTCTCCAGGTCACGGATGTTCCGGTAGGTGCCCGAAAGGTAGGTGCGGTCTTTCTCGCCCAGCCCGCTTCTTCCGCTCAGGCGCACGATAAAGCCGATGAGCTCGCGGTTGATGAAGTTAAGCTCCTCTTCCTTGCGAGCAAACAGGCTTTGCTGGGCAAAATCCAGGCGCGTGGCCATTTCGATGGAGCGGTCCACGTTATCCAAGGCAATAGAGGCCATGCGCAGGATTTCGCGCTTGACCTGCGAAACGGCAATAGGCGGTGTCCGGAGCATGTTTTCATCTACAAACTGCAGGGAGAATTCGGCCTGCGAGGCGGCGGGACGCTCCGGAATCATGCGCTGCACCAGGGCCACCAACATGCCGGTGAGGGGCAGCATGATGGCCACCGTCACCGTATTGAAGAAGGTGTGGAACATGGCCAGCTGCACCTGCGGGGCCGAGGGGAATATCCGCTCGAAGAGGCCGCCGTAGGAAAGGTCGAACCAGCCCAGTCCCCAGGCTGCCAGCAGGAAGATGAGCACGCCGGAACAGTTGAACAGCAGGTGGATAAGAGCCGTGCGCTTGGCATTGGTTCCGCTGGTGACACCGGCAATGACAGCCACTACGCAGGAGCCGATGTTGGAACCCATGGTAAGGTAGATGCCCTGGTCTATGCCGATAAGCCCCGTCACCACCATGGCCAGCGCAATGGAAGTCATGACGGAGGAACTTTGGATGATGGCGGTGAAGACGGCTCCCAGCAGCACCAGCAGCAAGGGATTCCGGATACCGGCGAGGAAGGTCTTGACACCGTCCAAGGCGGCAAAATCTTCCATGGAGCCGCTCATCAGTTCCAAACCCACGAACAGCAGGCCGAAGCCGGCCAGGATGCCGCCCAGGGTCTTGACGCTGTTCCTCTTGGCGAAAATGCCCAGGAAGGCGCCCAGTCCGGCAAATGCGGAGAAAATGACGCTGGTAGAGACGGAATTGCCGCCGAACATACCCAGGGCCACGATTTGCGCCGTTACGGTGGTACCGATATTGGCGCCATAGATGATGGTGGCCGCCTGGGTCAGGGAGATGATGCCGGCATTGACAAAGCCGATGGTCATGACCGTGGTGGCGCCGGAACTTTGGATGGCCGCCGTTCCCAGCGCGCCGATTCCCACGCCCAGCAATTTGCTGCCGGAGGCCTTGGAAAAGAGTATTTTGAGTCTTTCAGAGCTCGCGGCCTCCAAGTTCGAGCTCATCATCTGACACGCTATCAGGAATACGCCGATTCCTGCCAAAAGTGTCAGCAAAGAGGTAATGATTGCTGTTAAATCCATATAAGTTGTTTTGAAAGTTAGACTTGGATTCTTCGAGGGGAAGAATCCAATCTACAGCCGAAGCCGTCGGCAAGTGAGCCACTGCCTTTCAAAAAAGAGATGGATGGTAAGTTCTGTGGATTTATGTACAGGGACGGAAACAACGTCCCCGAGATGGGTCAGGGATGGCGGCAGTATTTTTTTTTGCAGACGCAGCGGAATCCGAAGAATCGCTTCCTCTTCCAGCTCGTCCGCCTCTTCCCAGCATACCTCCTGCTGCCCGCCTTGGGAAAAGAACACGTTGGGTGTGCTTTCCGGCAGGAAAGTCAGAAAAAGGGCCAGGAAAAGGGCCAGGAAAAGGGTCAGAATCTTCATACGCTTACTTCCACACGATGTTGCGGCTGCCGGTCAGCTCCGTATGGGAGATGCGGTAGCCTTTGTTACGCCCGTCCACCAGGGCCCGGGAAGCTTTGGAGCCGGTGCGGGTGATGGTGAGTTCCCGGCCGTCCGGAAGCGTGATTACGGCCTTCGGGAAGGTGGGCCGGGTAAGGGTGAAGGCGGGCTCGCCGGGGCAGTCCGGATAGAAGCCCAGCATGGAAAATACGGCCCAGGCGCTCATGGTGCCGGTGTCATCGTTGCCGGGAATACCGTCCGGGCTGTTCTTGTAGTTTTTGGCCAAGATTGTTTCCACCGTCTCCCAGGTGTGTTTCTCATAGCCCTTGAAACGGGAGAAGAGATAGGGGTACACAATATCCGGCTCGTTGGCGGGGTCGTACAGGCCCTCGTCAAAGACGTGCCGGAGGTTCTTCACAAACACCTTGGTGCCGCCCTGGAGCTTGGCATAACCGGCCACGTCATGGGGAACGG
>CADBHY010000068.1 GCA_902794615.1 uncultured Bacteroidia bacterium | reverse complement strand
TGAAGGAAGGAGGCGTTCCCATGGTCATCATCATGCCCAATGGCCTGTCCGATTTCTATATCGGCAACAATCAGGCTTATGAGAAGTATTTCCATCAGGAGCTGATGCCTTCCGTGGAGAAAGCCTTCAAGTGTAATGGCAAGCGGGCCATCGCCGGCCTTTCCATGGGCGGCTTTGGCACTCTCTATTACGCCTTGAGCTATCCGCAGAAGTTCACCTACGCCTATGCTATGAGCCCGGCCACCAGTATGAGCTGGTTCATTACCCTAGACCAGATGAAGGAAAAGGCGGCTGCACTTGCGGGTATCAAACCGCACCCCGACTTTACCATCGAGGTGGGGAATCAGGATACTACTGTGAGCAATGCCGATGCCAAGGAACTGAGTGATGCCATCAATGATGCGGCCCATTGCGAATGGATTGCCCGCGACGGTATCCACTACTGGGACTTCTGGCAGGAATGTCTTCCCAAAGCCCTTCAAAAAGCAGGAGAATCCTTTAAGTAAACTATAAAACACGAATGAAACGAATCTTTTCTACCCTTGTCCTCGGCCTGGCCCTTATGGGACCCCTGCAGGCCCAGGAACTCACCAACTTCTCCTTCTGGGGCCAGAAACCCATTATCTCCCCGGAAATCCAGAACGACAGCGTGACCTTCCGTCTGAAGGCCGACTATGCCACCGTGGTGAAGCTCAGCGGCTCCTGGATGGAGAACCCCTGGACCGGTACCATCGACATGACCCGTGGAGAGAACAACGTCTGGTCCGTGAAGATCCCTCTTCCCGCTCCGGAAATCTACACCTACAACTTCGTTGTGGACGGCGTGGCCGTGAACGATCCCCAGAACGTCCTGGTGCAGCGTGACGGTACCCGTTACCTTCCCATGCTCCTGGTCCCCGGCGAGCGTACGGAAAACTACGGTGAAGCCAACCGGCACGGTACTGTGAGCCATCCCTGGTACCACAGCAACATCCTGGGTATGGACCGCCGCCTCACCGTCTACACTCCCTACGGATACGAGAACAACCCCAAGAAGAAATATCCCGTCCTGTACCTCCTTCACGGAGCTGGCGGCGATGAGGAAGCCTGGATCTCCATGGGCCGTACCGCCCAGATCCTGGACAACCTCATCGAGAAGGGCCTGGCCGAGCCTATGATTGTGGTGATGCCCAACGGCAACCCCGGACAGGCTGCTGCCCGTACCCTGAACATCCCCGAAAAGCCTTTCGACTGGCGTGATCCGGCCCACCGCGATTCTTACGTGAAGAGCCTCTGCACGGAGATTGTTCCCTTCATCGAGAAGAACTTTCGCGCCATTGCCAAGCCCGCTTCCCGCGCTATCGCAGGTCTTTCCATGGGCGGTGGCCACACCATTTCGGCCAGCATCCTCTATCCGGAGATGTTTGACTACATCTGCCCCCTCTCTGCTGCCGGCAGCGCTACGCCCGAGCAGATCGCTGCCCTCAAGAAGGCCGGCGTGAAGCTCTACTTCCTGGCTTGCGGCAACACCGACTTCCTCTTCCAGAATGCCGAAGAGATGCACGCCAAGCTCGTCGATCAGGGCCTGGAGCACGAATACTTCGTCTCCGAAGGCGGCCACGTCTGGTCCAACTGGCGCCTGTATCTGAATACCTTCGCCCAAAAACTTTTCAAGTAGTATGAAGAAACTCTTTATCGCAGTGGCTGCTTTGGCCATCGGCCTCAGTGCCAACGCCCAGCAAGCCCTCTGGGGTGGCCCCAGTGTGGAGTCTCCCGTCATTAATGAAGACGGTACCGTCACCTTCCGTTTCATGGCTCCCAAGGCCATCAAGGTGGAAGTGACCGGCGATTTCCTTCCTACCGAGAAGGTGGAAGTGGAGTTCAACGGCAACAAGATGACCTATGATGCCCCTGGCGTGGGCGTGCTCAAGGAAGGGAAAGGCGGCGTTTGGGAGTACACCACTCCTTTCGTGGTTGCCCCCGATATGTACAACTATACCTTCCGTGTAGACGGCGTTTCGCAGATCGATCCTCACAATATGTGGGTGAACAGGGATGTGGCCAGCCTTACCAGCGTGCTGCTGGTTCCCGCAGCCGACGAGCGCAGTGACCTCTACGCCATCCACAAAGTGCCCCACGGCACCGTTTCCAAGGTTTGGTATCCTTCCGCTACGGCTGGTTTCGACCGCCGTCTCACCGTGTACACGCCGGCCGGCTACGAGACCTCCAAGGCCAAGTACCCCGTGTTGTATGTGCTTCACGGCATCGGTGGTGACGAAGATGCCTGGGTAACCCAGGGCCGTGCCACCCAGATCCTGGACAACCTCATCGCCCGCGGTGAGGCCAAGCCGATGATTGTGGTCTTCACCAACGGCAACATCGCCTGCGAGGCGGCCCCGCTGGAGAATGCCGACGGTTATGTGAACCCTACGATGAGCCTGCCCAAAACTATGGAAGGCACCTTCGAGAAATCCTTCCCGGAGATTGTGAAGTTCATCGACAGCCGCTACCGCACCATCGCCAAAAAGCAGAGCCGTGCCATCTGCGGCCTGTCCATGGGTGGATTCCATACGCTGAACATCAGCCTCAACTATCCGGATATGTTCAACTATTCCGGTATGTTCAGCGCCGCTATCGGCGTATCCGATCCTTCCATCAGCCCCCTGTACCAGGACTTTGACAAGAAACTGGCCACCTACTTCGCCAAGAAGCCTGCCCTGCTGTGGATCGGCATCGGCAAAACCGACTTCCTCATCCAGTCCAACAACGAGTTCCGCGCCAAGCTGGATGCCAACGGCTTCCCTTACAAGTATATGGAAACCGATGGCGGCCACATCTGGAAAAACTGGAGAATCTACCTCACCGAGTTTGTTCCGCTACTCTTCAAGTAGCTGATAGACAGGTATATATAAATCAAGGGGTGCACTTCCAGGTGCACCCCTTGATTTATATTTGGCCGATAGTCAATCGACTACGTTAAAACTGCGAAATCATCCAATCCATGGGTGAACCCTCGGAGTAGTCATCCAGGAGGGGGACCCAGGAGAAGTGGGCCATCATGGGAGCCACGCCCCAGCTTACCAGATCCTCATCGGAGTAGATGAGAACCTTGTCCTGGGCGGCGCCCAGACGCTTCCGGGCTTCGGAGTAGGCATAGGTGCTGGCTACTTTGCAGGTTCTGTCGGTGGCGGCGTGCACAAAGTACATGGGGAGTTTCACAAAGGCCTGCACGTCCATCGGCCCCCAAACCATCTCAGTTCCATTCCATTTATATACGCAGTTGCCTTTCCAGACCTTCTCCACATCGTCTGTAAACTGGCCGGGATACTTTTCGTCCACCTTGTGGATGGGGACGATGGGGTCCATGGCGCAGCAGGGGATGGCGGCCTTGAAGCGGTCTGCGAACTGCATCATGAAGCGCATCGTGCAGCCACCGCCGGAAGAGGCACCGGCGCAGAAAAGCCGGGAACCATCTACGGCGCCTTCAGCAATCAAGGTGTCTATGAATGCCATCTGGAGGGCGTTGTTGCGGTCTATGAGCTCTATCTTCTCGGGATAGAGGGAGGCGCTGTAGGAATAGTTGGGGTTGGCCAGGGCAAAGACCAGGGCGGCACAGGGAATGCCTTCCGTGGCCAGGGAAACCAGGCAGCGGTTGGCAGTGGCCACCGTCATCATGTCTTTGTCGTACTCGCCTCCGCCAATCTGCCACACCATGAGAGGCACATTTTTCAGCACCTTCCCATTCTCGTCCTTGGGCAGGTACAGCATATACTCGCGCGTAAGGCCGCCAAAACTGAATTCTCCATGGATGCAGTCGTCCAGGACGGCAATGTGTTCGGCCGATACCTGGGAGGGCGTCACGCTAAGGGCCGAATCTGCCGCACAGTGCAGTTCCCAGGGGATGCGCTTGAAGAAGCCTTCCATCTTGCCGGCCTTGTTAAAGGGCGTCGCTTCGATGCGGAGCACGTTTTTCTTGCGGGATACCACCAGGCCGTCATCTTCATAGGCCTCGGGGGCTTTTCCGGTAGCGGGGTCTACGAAAGACCCGGGGACATTGTTCACTAGGTCGAAATCGGCCGCTGTGAGTCCTTTTAGGGAAGCAGGGTTGCTGACGGTGATTTCGATGGCATTCACCAGCATTCCGTAGTCTCCTACGGAAGTGCAGAGTTCGACCTTCTCCACCTGGGCGGAAGGCCTGGGGCCGCAGGCTGTCAGAAGCAGTGCGACCCCAAGGAGATAAGATTTATGCATAGGTTTAGATAGTGACTTCGGCGGTTTCGCGAATGTCGTCGGAGGCGGAGCCCAGCAGGAGCTGGAGCTTGCCGTGCTCAAGATCCCAGGCATTCGTGGTCTCGTTCCAGTAGCGGAGATCCTTCAAGGGGATTTCCAGGTTCACCACCTTGGTCTCACCGGCGGCAAGGCTTACGTGCTGGAAGGCCTTGAGCTCCTTGGCGGGCCATTCCACCTTGGAGTCTATGCGGTGCACATAGAGCTGAACCACTTCGTCGGCGGGCATGCTGCCTTCGTTCTCCAGCTTGAAGCTGATCTTGACGGCGTCCTTGCCCACCACGGCCTTGAGGTCGTCGTATTCGAATTCTACATAGCTGAGACCGTGGCCGAAGGCGTACATCGGCTTAACATCCTTGGTGTCGAACCAGCGATAGCCCACATAGAAGCGCTCGGTGTACTTGGAAACGGGCTTGGGAAGAGAGTCGATGAATTTCTGACGCTCCTCGGGGCTCATCTTGAGAACGTCGGGGCGGAACATCAGGCTGAAGAGGTCTCCACCGGCGCCATTGGGATCCGGGAAGTTCCCCATAGCATAAGCCGGGGAGTCTTCCAGCCGGGCCGGGAAGGTGAAAGGAAGTTTTCCGGACGGGGCGATGTCGCCGAAGAGGACCTCGGCAAGGGCGGTACCGCCTTCGGTGCCGTTCCACCAGCCCTGGACGATGGCCGGGGAGACCGGCTCCAGCTGCCGCAGGTCGGTAGGTCCGCCGGAAATCAGGACGGTGACAAGCTTCGGGTTGGCCTCATGCAGGGCGGCGACAACCTCGTTCTGGCCAGTCGGAAGGTCGATGTTCTGCCGGTCGGAGCCTTCGGTCTCGATGCTCTTGTTGGTGCCGCCGAAGAAGATCACAAGGTCGGCGTCCTTCGCCAGGGCGACGGCTTCCGTGAGAAGGGCGGGATCGGCTGGTTCGTCTATCGCAGCAGCCTCCAGCGGGTTCGGTTCGGCCGGAGCAGGTCCCCAGCGACGGCCCGGGAAGTTCTTGTAACCAGGGGCATAGGTCACTTCTACATCGGCGCCGGCGCGCTTGCGGATCCCCTCAAGCGGGGTTACCTCATAGAGCGCCTTCACGCCGGCACCCATGCCGCCGGACTGGGTTTTCAGCACGGCATTCTGGCCGATGACGGCAATCTTTTTCACTTCCTTCGCAATCGGGAGCATTCCTTCGTTCTTGAGCAGGACGATGGACCTTTCAGCCACCTTTTTCGCGATGTCCTGGCACTCCGGCTGGGAAGTCATTTTCGTATTGGCCACATCCTCCGGAACAGCCTCGATGGCGAACCGGACCCGGAGGATCTGACGGACTTTCTCATCCACCAGCGCTTCCGTGAGCGCACCGGTGGCGATGGAATCGATGACCGGCTGGCCCAGGTAGTTGGAGCCCGTCATCTGGACATTCAGGCCATGGAGCATGGCGCCCATGGTGCTGTGGGTTCCGCCCCAGTCGGAGACGGTGAAGCCCTTGAAGCCCCACTCGCCACGGAGGATCTCATTCAGCAGGTGCTCGTTTTCGGAGCAGTAGTCGCCGTTCACCTTGTTGTAGGCCGGCATCACGCTCATGGCGCCGCCTTCGATAACGGCACGCTCGAACGGCTTGAGATAGATCTCGCGGAGGGTGCGCTCATCCAGCTGGGCATCCACGCTGCCGCGGTTGGTCTCCTGGTTGTTCACAGCGAAGTGCTTGATGCACACGGCGGTACCCTTGTCCTGGACACCCTTGGTGTACTCCAGGGCCAGGGCAGCGGAAAGGATCGGATCCTCGCTCAGGTACTCGTAGGTGCGTCCACCAACCGGAAGGCGCTGGATGTTGACGGCAGGACCCAAGATCACGTCTTTGCCGCGGAGACGGGCTTCCGTCCCCATGCCAGTGCCGTACAGATAGGCCATTTCCTTGGACCAGGTGGCCGCGAGGGCCGATCCGGTCGGGAAATAGGTGGCGGAGTCGAGCGTCCATCCGGCGCTCATGAAGCCGTTCGGCTGGCCTTCCTCACGGATGCCGAAAGGGCCGTCGGCATAATGCATGTCGGCAATGCCAAGACGCTCCACGCCGGCGGAGGACATGTTGGTCTTGCTGTGCAGCATCTCCACCTTCTCCTCCAGGGTCATCTGGGCGATGATGGCATCGATTTTCTGGTCATTGACCGTCAGGCGGTCCTGTGGGGACTGCACGGTGGAGCAGGCCGCCAGAAGAAGGGCGACGCCTGCAGGGAAGAAAAATCTTTTGGTCATTATTATGTGAATTGATTGGTTTCCGGTAGGAAAGTTAGTGATTTATCCCCAGATACCGAAACGGAGTGAACGCAAATGGCAACAATTGAACGGATACGGAAATTTTTCGTCTGAAAACCGTATATTTGCAAAAAAACATTTACAATGAAACGACTTATCCTCCTGGCAGGCCTGGCCCTTCTCGCCGCCTGTGCTCCCAAGAATCCGGTCCTGACCGTTTCCGGCGGACGGATCCAGGGCGTTCTCACCGACTCTTCCCAGGTTATGGTTTACAAAGGCATCCCGTATGCGGCTCCGCCGGTGGGCGACCTCCGCTGGCAGGCCCCGCAGCCGGTTCCGGCCTGGGACGGGGTGAAAGTATGCGATACCTTCGGCCCTATCGCCTGGCAGCCCGGCAATGCCCCCGGCACCTTTTACGGCGATGAATTCTACTGGGAGGGGACCCCTGAGCAAAGCGAAGACTGCCTGTACCTGAACGTTTGGGCGCCGGCGGCCACCGTGGGCAAGACGGACGCGAAACTGCCCGTGGCGATGTGGATCCATGGCGGGGCCTATATGAACGGCTATGGCTATGAGGTGACGATGGACGGCGATGCGTGGGCGCGCCGCGGGGTCATCCTGGTGACGATCAATTACCGGCTTGGCACCTTCGGATTCCTCTCGCATCCGGACCTGACGGCCGAACAGGGACAGTCCGGAAACTACGGAACGATGGACCAGATCGCCGCCCTGCAGTGGATCCGCGACAACATCGGCCAGTTCGGCGGGGACCCTGACAATATCACTATCTTCGGCCAGAGTGCCGGCGCGATGAGCGTCAAGACGCTGCTGATTTCCCCGCTCTCCAAGGACCTCATGGCAAAGGCCATCATCCAGAGCGGCGGCGGGCTGGACGTCCGTGCCCTTTCTCCGGACAACCGGATTCCCCAGTCGTTCTATGATGCTCAGGGCAAAGCCGTGATGGACTACGCCGGCTTCCCCGACCTGAAGTCCATGCGCGCCGCCTCCGCCCAGGAGATTTTCGACGCCTCCGCAAAGTACCAGGCGGACGGAAAGGGCTTTGTCATGTTCTCCCCGCATAATGACGGAAAGGTCCTCGTACAGGACTTCGACCATACCCTGTACAGCGGTTCCATCGCCCGGATCCCCGTGATGATCGGTTATAACAAGGACGACATGGGCATGCTGGCCGGCGCCTCCGTGGACCGCTTCTGCGCCGTCCGCGATTCCCTGGGCTGCACGGTCTACGAATATGAGTTCCTCCGCGACCTTCCGACTGATGAGGCCCACCCGGCATCTGCCGCCGGCGCGTTCCATTCCGCGGAACTGTGGTACATGTTCGGAACCCTCAAGAACAGCTGGCGTCCCTTCACGGAGGCCGATTACGCCCTCTCTGAGGAGATGGTGGATGCCTGGACCGCCTTCTGCCGGGACGGAAATCCCGGCTGGGCGCCGTACCGGCACGACCAGCCGTTCAAGAAGGAATTCAATTTATAACCGGATCCTTTTCTTCAGCCGGATATCTTCCGAAGAAGCGCCGATCATGATCTTTGTACGGCCTTTCCGGAAGCCGAAGGCATGCTTTGCGCTGTCCCAAAGTTTCAGGTCATCGGCCGGAACGACGATTTCCACGGGAACGGTTTCACCGGCCTTCACCGCAACGCGTTCGAATCCGCGGAGACGCTTGGAAGCGTCGTCGCCGTTGAATTTCGCGTAGAGTTGAACGACCTCCTCTCCATCCCGGGAACCCGCTGATTTACAATGTAGTTTTTTGGATTAGTACGGGGCTTTACGGTGTATTTATTTCCCGATGCAATATATCATGAACTTTCCAATTTACTTTTTTCGGAAAAAGTTAGATTCCTATTAGCCAATCAGTTACAAGGGTGCTTTGGCACACGTAACCGCATTTTTTGGCACACTTGTGCCAAATCGTGTGCCAACCCGGAAGTACTAGTTTTTCCAAACGGCGCAAGAAGGTTCTGAAAGCCGTTTTCAACTCGTAATTTTACTTCCTCCCACAGTGGCTGTTTATTGAAAAAAACCGGTAAACAGTTTTGCCGATTTTCTAGCCTTCTAAATTAGAATCTTTCCAAATAGTTCAAGAGTTGTTCTGCCAATAAAAAGAAGAAACAGACATGTGAAAATGCC
>CADBHY010000067.1 GCA_902794615.1 uncultured Bacteroidia bacterium | reverse complement strand
TCCACGGCCCAGACATCCTCCAGCCACATGGCATGGCCGCAGGTGGGAACGCAGAGGTATTGTTTGTCACGGGTGCCCAGGTTGTTGTAAATGGCAAAGTTGGTATGCGGCGGGCAGGTGGGGTCCTGCAGGCCGATGGCCATATAAACCGGGCACGTCACCTGTGGAGCAAAGTTTTTCACGTCAAAATAGCGCAGCATGGCAAAGAGGTCCTGGTGGGAGATGCCGTCCTTGTCGGCCTGGTCCATCACCTCGTGGACGGGCCAGTAAACGATGCGGGCGTAGTCCGGGTAATCTCCCAGGAAGGGAACGGACACGGCAATGGCGCGGATGCGCGGGTCCAGGGCGGCCGATACAAAGGTAAAGGCGCCTCCCTGGCTCTCTCCCCAAGCCATGATGCGCTCCGGATTGGCATTTTCCAGGCCGGCGGCAAAATCGACGGCGCGTTTCACGTCGCAGAAGGCGCCCCGGTAGTAGTAGTGCTCCTTGCTGTCTATGCCGCGGTCTATCCAGCGGTCCTGCCCCTCTTTGAAGATGCCCTGGTCACGGACGCTCACCAGAAAGTCTATGCGCTCCGGATTGGCCGACGGGTCAAAATAGTAGGAATCGGCCCCATAGCCCATGTATTGGATGCAGACGGGGTATTTCCCGGGGGCGTTGGGGATGGAGATGACACCGCCGCTGACGGCTCCGTCCAAGGAGGCGTAACGCACCTCATAACAGGTGCGAAGGTGGTTGGAAAAGTCTTCCACCTTTGTATATTCCGGCTCTAAGGGAACCTGGTCCAGTTCTTTCAAGGCTTCCTGCCAGAAGGCCTTGAAGTCCTTCGGGGCATCGGGGGCGCTCATAACAGCTTCCGGCCTTATGCCGATGTTCCAGCGCACGGAGTCCCGGAGGCGCAGCTGGTAGAAGCCCGGCTCCAAAGTGCCCAGGGCGGCCTCTATGGTGCTGTCGGCCTTTACGGTGACGGTGGTGGAGAGCACGGTGTCCGGCTTGTCGGCCATCAGGGACACGTCCGTTACCAGCACCAGGGAGGCTTCGCCGGGTGCGGCGTCCACATGCGTAGAGAGGGTGTAGGGGCCTTTTTCAAGGAAAAGCCAGCCCAAGTCCGGCTCACTGCGGCCGGTTATCGTTTCCTGCCGGGGGGCGCAGGTGCAAGCCATCAGGGCCGCCATCCCCAGATAGAGAATCTGTTTCATCTCTACAAAGATAGCGGAAAAATTTGGCAGTTCCCCGAATTTGGCGTATTTTTGCAGTCCATCCCTGCCCGGATGGCGGAATTGGTAGACGCGCTGGACTCAAAATCCTGTGGTAGCAATACCGTGCGGGTTCGATTCCCGCTCTGGGCACTCAAAAAAGGACCGAGAATTCGGTCCTTTTTTGGTGCCCGTGGCTCCGACTCATTGGGGAGAGGACTCCGGGCCTTATTCTCCCGAATACTTGGAGGTATCCAAGAGCTTCTCCTTTTCTACGCCATAGCCAATCCAGTAGCCCGAGGCGCCCTCCACGTTACCCTCAAGGGAACTTCTGGCAATAGGCGTACTGTAAATGTTTCCGGCCAGGGTCATTTCGAAATTGCTCCAGTACTCGAAGGACTTGCGGTCCATGGTGCACAGTTTAATCCACAGACTGTCTCCCAAGTGGATGTTGGGCATATCGGCGTGGTCCATCAGGCGCTGGGTGCTGTAGAGGAAAATTTCTGAATAACCATCCAGCTGGTCGTCACTGGAGAAAGCCAAGGCCGAGGGATGATAGTGCCGGTCCATGCCTTCCGTGCGGGTGAAGACCTTGTAGTAATTCCCCTTGGGAAGCGGATCTGTAAAGCCACAGACAGCGGTGCACAGGCTGTCTTTGACCTGGCGCACAAAAACCGTGTCTATGGGCACCGGCTCCGGGATGGTAGTAGTAGCCGTGGCCTTGTAGTCTTTGTATTCTACCGTAAGGGTATAGCTTTTGCCCACCTCCCCTTTCATCCGGCCCGAGGTGTAAATATAAGGCGGAAAATACTCGGTGTCCGTCATGCCGGTGAGCACTACGGTACGGGTGCCGTCGCTTACCGTGACCTTGGCCCATTTGGCAATGCGGCCCAGCATGTCTGCAGGTGTGATTTCGCTGTTGTCTGTCACCGGTATGGATTCCGACAGCATCACAACAGGGGCCGATCCGTTTTCAATCCACCCCTCCACCACCAGGACGGGGCTGGGAGGCGTCGCCTCCTTCTGGCAGGCGGCTGAAAGGAGCAGGCATATCGGCAAAAAAAAGCAAAACTTTTTCATCATCAGAAGGTATGGAAGAAGGCAAGGGAGGGAAGGAAGCGCATGTTCAGGGTGAAAGGGCCGAAAGTATAGGCCGACAGGTCATTATTCATATGGATGCCGTAGCCCACGGCGTTCTTGCTCCCCAGCGCGTTGTACAAGGAGAAGTTAAGGCCCGTCTTTCCTTTGGGCGTGCGGCGGAAATACCAGTTCACCGAAAGGTCCAGCTTGCAGTAGGGCGGCAGCCTGTGGGCGTTGTACTCTCCATACTCGCAGACCAGACGGCTTCCCAGGACGTAGATGGCGTCCGGCCGCGTGTAAGGGGTGCCGGTAGCCAGAACAAAGGTGGCGCCCACGTCCACTTTCCCAAAGTCGTAGGTGGCCACCACGTCCAGCTCGTGCAGGCGCTCGTGCCTGCTGGGAAACTCCCGGCCGTCAAAATCGCCGTCGAACGAGCGGAGACTGCGGGAGAAAGCATAACTCACCCAGCCGGTCAGCCGCCCGGTACTTTTCTGAATCATCAGGTTGGCTCCGTAGGCCCGGCCTTTTCCCCTGCACGTGCTGGTTTCCAAGGAATAGTTTCCATTGTACAAATCCATGGCGCTGCCCACATATTCCAGCTGATTGCGGAGAATCTTGTAATACAGTTCGGCCGACAGGGAAATGCCCCGCCAACTAAGATTGTAGGCCAGGGAGAAATTGTGGGCCAACTGCGGCGCCTGAATATCCCCGGCCATCACCCAGAACTCACAGGGAAGGCCGGTGTCCGTGATACCCAGGTTGAAGTTGTTCTGGCGCTTGATTGCGTAGCTGAAGTCCAGCTTGCCGCCTTCCATGAAGTTGGCAATGAGCTTCACTTCCGGACTCAAGCCCCACCAGCTCTTTTTTTCCGGACTCAGGTACCAGCTTCCGCTCACGCCGGCCTTGGCTTGCAGGTAATACCCGAGATTGCGGCTGTAATAGGCACTGAGAACCGTCTCAAAGGCATCTTGTACGGGGACGGAGCCGTCGTTTGCACGGTCGTTCTGGTGGCCTTCGCTGTAAGGATTCTGCGGCTGCACGTGATAGTAGGAGAAATGGGCCCCGAAATCCCAGTCCTTCCATTGCAGGTTTCCCCTGTAGCCATAGTCCCGGATGTAAGAATCCATCCTCGCATAAATGTTGAACACATTGAGACGGGGATTCAGGCCGAAGGTGGTGGCATAAACGCTTTGCTTGAGGGTGGCCTCCGAGAAATAGTGGTTCCAGTGTATGGCGCCCAGGGCATTGTACCACTTCGCCTGGATCTGCTCCAAAATGCCGCCGCTCAATTCTCCCTTGTCCAAAGAGCCGAACAAGTCTACCCAGACGCGGTCTTTCCGGCCGGGCTTCCAAAGCCAGGTTACATTGGCATCCGTAAAGCCGTAATTCATGGGATAATCGGCATATTTGAGCCAGTTTCCGTACAGCAGGTTGATGTAGGTGCGGCGCGCACTGACCGTCAGGGCCGACTTGGAACCCAGCGGAACACTGAGCGTGCCCTGCAAGTTCAACAGCCCTAAGGAGGCCTCTCCGCTTACCCTTCGGGCCAGGGTGTCCTGAAGCCGCATGTCAATCATGCCGCCCAGACGGGGCTCCTTTCCGGAAGATGTCTCAAAACGCATTCCCGTGAAATGGGCCGCGTTGAAAACGGAGAAAAGGCCCAGCAGATGCGTGGCCCCGTAAATGGGAACCCCCTGCTGAGAAATGAGGGTATGGGAATGGTCGTTGCCCTGCATATACAGGCCGCCTTCCTGCTCGGTGTTCACCGACACGCTGGGCAGCAGACGGGCAAAGCGGATGGGGTCGGCATTGCCCAGAAAGGAAGGAACGGCCGCTATCTTGCTCACGTTCACCTCTCCGCTCACGCCCCGGCTGTTCACCACTATGGGCTTTTTCAACTGCTCGGTAATCACGGACTTGTCCAGGGACAGCTGCGCCACGGTGTCGGGAACCTGCGCCGCCGCAAAGGGGCCTGCAAACAGAAGCAGAAAAAACAGTATCTTATTCCGTAGAGAGTACATTTTCAATAATATAATCTATCAGGCTGTCAGAGAGCAGGTAAGATTTCAGTGCATAGGACGTGCCATCGGAGAAGCGAAATACCAGGGTGGACAGGCCGGGTTCATAGCCCAGCCTGGCCACCGCCGTGCCCTGGTCGTAAACTTTGATGTCCGAGGCGGCCTCCCAGTCGTCCCAGCTGAGGGACCAGACAGGGCTTATCGTCCCCTTGATGCTGACGCCGCCGTAAAGACGGGTATCCACTTTTCCGTAGAGAAGATAAAAGCGGGATTCCATGGCTGTCACCCGGTTTCTTTTCAGCCGATACACCACGGCACCACGGTCAAACAAGTCAAGTTTTACGCTGCTGTTGTCGCGGATAAACTTCCGGGGGTCTTTCACCGCCGTAGAGTCTATATCCAAAATGGTGAAAAAAGGAGCCATCGACTCCTCAAGATGTTTTTTGACAAGCTCCGTTTCCGTAAACGGGTGTTCCTGCGGCTCCGGCGCAGGCACTTTGCTGCATGCAAACACCCCTGCACAAAAGCAGACGGACACCCATATGTGTACTCTGGTCATTTTCCTTCTTCTTTACTAATCAGCCGCAAAGTTACGCATATTTGTTAGAATTAAAAAAATTTACCAGCCGTTCCACCAGGGTGGAGGCCACCAGGTTGCCGGTGGCGTTGAGCAGGGTGGCGGGGATATCGCAGACGGTGCCGATAATCATGAGCGTGGCGGCAAAGGCGGGCTCTACGCCCAGGATGGCGCAGATAAGCAGTTCGCCCGTCATGCCGCCGATGGGAATGGCCCCCACCACAATGCTTTCCAGCACCGACAGGAGAATGACCAGGGCCGCCGCCGCCAAGCCGCTGTCCGGCATGATGTCAAAGAAGTACAAGGTAAACAGCACCTTGGCCACCGAGGTAACCACGGAGCCGTCCTTGTGGAGGTTGATTCCCAGGGGAATCACCCCGTCGGCCACTTTTTCACTCACCCCTAGCCTGCGAGCGGCGGAAAGGTTCACCGGCAGGCAGGCGGCCGATGACGAAGTGCCCACCGCCGTGGCGGACGGCGGAATCATCTCCTTCCAGAACTTGCCCAGGGGGATGCGGCAGAAAAGGGCGCAGAGAGAATAAAAGCCGAAATAACAGACAGCGCAGGCCACCAGTACCACCAGGAAAATCTCAAGGTATCGGCCCACAATCTGTCCGCCAAGGGCGCCGATGGTATCGGCAAAATAGCATCCTATGCCGATGGGAGCCACCTTCATCACCACATCCATCATCTTCATGATGACGGCGCCCCCCTCCATCACCAGTTTTTCCATGGTGGGAACCGTGCTGCCCAAGGCGGCGACACACAGGCCGAAAAGTGCGGCAAAGACTATCAGGGGCAGCAGGTGCTCGCGGGAGAGCAGCAGCGGAAAATCATTCACGCTGAAGGCCGATGCAAGCGACTCCCCTATGTTCAGGCTCTCCTGAAGAGCTGCTCCGCCGGCCGCACCGCCGCTTCCGCCCGCCTGGGCGAAGGGATTCCACGCCAGCATGAGGCCGTAGGAGAACACCCCGGCCACCAGGGCCATCACGAGGAAGACGCCCAGCGTGGCAACCAGCACCTTCCCGATGGTTCCGCTCCGGCGCAAAACCACCATGGACTGGGCCACGGAGAAAAACACCAGCGGTACCACCAGCACAAAAATGAGGTTCAGGAAGAGGGTGCCCACAGGCTTGAAAACAGCCGCCTTTTCTCCCAGCAACACGCCCAGAACACCCCCGGCCGCCAGTCCTGCCAGAAGCCACAGAGTGGAAGAATAATTTTTCAACACCGATGTTTTTTCCATAAGCTTAGGAGGGTTGTTGTTCAGTTGGGCCGGGCGGTGGGTATGGTCTGTCCCCTTCCGCCGGAAGGAGTAGGAAAAATGCCACGGTATGCCGCCTGGGAGTCATCCGAGGCAAAGATACAACATTCTTTCGGATTATGGAGCCGGACGGCCTGCAAAGCGCACGCCAGCCTTGGCAACTAAACAACTCAGAATGAGCAACTTGCCGTATATTCCTCGTTCGTTTTTTGAACGAGGAATGTATTATAATGGCATGTGTGTCAAGAAGTTAGCTGCCACCCCCAAAAAGGGGAGGGGCAGATTTTGAAAATAGGCAGAAATTGACGAAATTTGTAGGATTAAACGAACCTGTATGCGTAAAGTCCTCTGCTTCCTTCTTCTGACCGGTCTTTTCGGGGTCGCCTGCCAAAGCAAAAACGACCGTTACACCGTTATCATTTCCTTGGACGGAAGCCGATGGGACTATGCCGATTACTACGACATGCCCTTCTTTGACTCCCTGGCCACGGTGGGCGTGAAAGCACGCATGGAAGCGTCCTTCCCTTCCTCTACCTTCCCCAACCACTACACCATGGCAACGGGCCTAGTGCCGGACCACCACGGGCTGGTAAACAACAGTTTCTGGAATCCGGACACGCAGCACGGCTACGCTATCGGAGACAAGGAGTCCCGCTACGACGCCCGCTACTACGGCGGAGAGCCCATTTGGATTACCGCCCAGAAGCAGGGGGTGAAGTGCGGCGTGGTTTACTGGGTGGGCTCCGACATCCCCGTGGGGCCGGAGGGCAACGCCTTCCCCACCTACTACCGGCACTGGGACGAGGACCCGCACTGGACCTTCGAGGAGCGCTGCGACGAGATTGTGCGCCTGCTGAGCCTGCCTCAAAATGAGCGCCCCCGCCTGGTGATGGGCTATTTTGACGAGCCGGACCACCAGGGGCATGTACACGGTCCCATTTCTCCCGAGTGCAAGCAGATGACCGAACGGATGGACAGCCTCATGCACAGCCTGTATCTCCGCCTGAAGGCCCTTCCCATCGGCAAGAAACTGAATTTTATCCTGGCCGGAGACCACGGCATGACGGAGATTTCCCCGGAGCACTTCATCGGCTGGTATGACGTCATGCCTGAAGAGTGGATAGAGCGCATCGTGGGTAACCTGCCCACCAGCATCTGGGTGAAGGAAGGCTATGTGGACAGCCTCTACAACCGCCTCAAGCAGGTGGAACACCTGAACGTGTGGAAGCACGGAGAGGTGCCCGCCTACCTGAACTACGGCACCTCCAACCGGCTGGGAGACCTTATCGTAAGCCCGGACCTGGGCTGGCAGTTCAACTTCGCCCCGTCCCGCAACCACGGGACCCACGGCTTCGACCCCACCGAAACCGACATGATGGTGGCCTTCCGCGCCGTGGGCCCGGACTTCAAAGAGGGGTATGAGGCTCCCTTCACGGAGGGGGAAAAATCGGCCTTCCACAATACGGACCTCTATCCCCTGCTGTGTAAGCTGCTGGGCGTGAAGCCCGCCCCGGTGGACGGCAAACTGGAACGGATTCAAAAGATTCTCAAATAAATATGAGTAAGCATTTTACATTACCTTACGAAGGTGGGCTCATTGAAAAGAACCTGCCTGCGGGCATTCTCCATTCTTACGAGAAAATATGGACGCACGTGTACCCGGAATCCCGTCCGGCGTCCTATGCCATCGCGGATTTCATCGTAGATTCCATCAATGCCCACAAGGACGGCTTGTTCCGTCTGGGTCTTACCACGGGCGCCACTCCCACGTCGCTGTACAACGAACTGGCCCGTCGCTACCAGGCCGGAAAAGTGTCGTTCAAGAACGTGGAGGTGGTCACCATTGACGAATACTACCCCTCCTCCAAGGACGAAGCCCAGAGCCGCAACCACCTCATCCACGAGGCCCTGCTGGACAAAGTGGACATCCTCAAGGAGAACATTCACATCCCGGACGGCACCGTGAAGCCGGAAGAGTTGAGCGCCTACTGCGCCCGCTTCGACACCCTGGCCCGCGGACTGGACCTGCTGGTGATAGGCGTAGGTGAAAAGGGGCAGGTGGGCTTCAACGAGGCCGGGGCCGATGAAAAGACGCGCACCCGCACCGTCCGCCTCTCCTACAACTCCCGCAAACGCCAGAGCGAGAACTTCAACCACGACATTGCCGCCACCCCGGACAAGGCCATCACCGTGGGCGTGGGAACCATGCTCAGCGCCAAGCGCATCGTCCTCATGGCATGGGGCGAAGACAAGGCCCGGGCGGTAAAGGCCATTACCGAAGGCCCCGTAAGTTCCGACTGTCCGGCCTCCCTGCTGCAGAAACACGACCACATCTCCTTCTATGTGGACGAGGCCGCCGCCAGCCTCCTCACCCGCAGCGTAGCCCCCTGGCTGGTGGGTCCCTGCGACTGGCAGCCCAAATTTGTGCGCAAGGCGGTGGTCTGGCTGTGCGAAGTGACCGGAAAACCCATCCTGAAGCTCACGGAAAAAGACTACTTGAACAACGGTCTCAG
>CADBHY010000066.1 GCA_902794615.1 uncultured Bacteroidia bacterium | reverse complement strand
AAGGCGCCGTGGTGCAGCATGCTGGCGCTGGAGCAGTCCAGGAAGGGGAAAATCCAGATTCGGAGGTCTCCGGGCGGCGTGGGGATGTCCAGGTCTTCCGGCGTGCAGCGGGAGTAGTAGTCGTAGGCGGCGTTGTTCACCACGCTGCGCCGGAAGAGGGCTCCTTCGCTGTCGGCCTGCGTCACGTGGAGGTCCATGCCGGAAGGCTCACCCTTCCCCAGCGTGCTCACCGAAGCGGGAACCAGCAGGAAGTTGAAGCCGATGTTGAAGCCCGTCGTGTTCTGGAAAACCAGGCGGTAGCGCGGCTTCCCGGAGAATTTCTTGCCCAGCTTGTAGTACCCGTCGCGGTCTGTGTAGGCGGTGGAAACCTTCACGAAAATGTTGGCGGCCACCTTTACGCCGGCCACGCCAAAGGGCTTTCCGCCGCTGAACAGCGGGTCTTCGATGGTAATCCGGCCGGAGGGCGGGGCGTCATCGGCCTTGGTGGCGCTCTCCTGCCAGAGTTCCCCGTTGCCGGTGAGGCGGAAGGCTTCTTTCTCCACCAGTTCCCAGTCCACCCATTCGTCGGCCCGGGTTACGGGCACGTGCTCGGAGATGAAAATCTTGTCTATCAGTTCATATCGGATGTCTTCCGGGAAGGTGAAGTCGTGCGGTACCACGGCATATTGCCAGGTGATGGTTTCGCTGCCCACCTCCGGGTCCTGATAGTAGTCTCCCTCCTTGAGAATCTGGTAATCCATGGGATGGTCCATCAGGTAAAGCCCCAGGGCCTGGAGCTGCTGGAACTGTTCGTTGTCCTTGGGCAGGAAGCGGACGTAGAGGTCTGTTTCGGTGATGTCCACGCGGTCGGCCTTGGTGGAATAGACGCTGTAAAGGGCTTTCTGCATGTTCTCGACCGTGTAAGGGTCGTCCAGCTTCTGCCCCAGCTCAATCATTCCGTGGTACACCGTTTCATCGGCCCGGCCGGGGCTTTCCGCCTCGGGGCCGTCGAGTCCCTTGCACGCCACCAGCATGCAGAGGGGCAAAAGGAAAAGAATGTGTTTTCTCATAGCGCATCAATTTTGTGCAAAGCTCCGAAAACTTATCCGTGTCACGAAAAATGAAACGTTTAATTGCATTTTCGGCCTCACAATACCTTGTAGGGCCGATTTTTGGAGCCTCCTACACGGTCGAAAACGGTAAAACGTGAAAGGGAGCCCGCCGGAGGCCTCGGAAATCGGCCTTGGAAGCCCTTCAAAGGCTTCCTCAAAATAATTATCCGTTTCAGCGGACTTGTGCAAAGTTGTCACTTTCGCCGAAAATTCATACCTTTGCAAGATTATTAGAAGCGCAGTTATGCAGGACATCAGAAACATCGCCATCATCGCCCATGTGGACCACGGAAAAACCACCCTCGTGGACCGCATGATTTACCAGGCCAACCTGGTCCGCAAGCCCGAAGACCTCGGGAACCTCATCCTGGACAACAACGACCTGGAAAGGGAACGCGGCATCACCATCCTGGCCAAGAACGTATCCGTTACTTATAAGGGGGTGAAAATCAATATCATCGACACCCCCGGCCACAGTGACTTCGGAGGAGAGGTGGAGCGTGTGCTCAACATGGCCGACGGCGTGCTGCTGCTGGTGGACGCCTTCGAAGGCTGCATGCCGCAGACGCGCTTTGTCCTGAACAAGGCCATAGACATGGGCAAGAAGCCCATTGTGGTGATTAACAAGGTGGACAAGCCCAACTGCCGCCCCGACGAGGTGCAGGAAGAGGTGTTCGAACTCATGTTCAACCTGGGCGCCAACGAGAACCAGCTGGACTTCAAGACCATCTACGGCAGTGCCAAGCAGGGTTGGATGTCCAAGGACTGGAAAAAGCCCACGCAGGACATCACGGCGCTTCTGGATACCATCCTGGAGGAAATTCCCGCCCCGGAAGTGAAGGAGGGAACGCCCCAGATGCTGGTTTCCTCCCTGGAGTACAGCCCCTATGTGGGCCGGATTGCCGTGGGCCGCATCACCCGCGGAACCCTCCGCACCGGCATGCCCGTGAGCCTGTGCAAGCGCTATGACATGGTAGAAAAGAGCAAAATCAAGCAGCTGATGGTGTTCGAAGGCCTGGGCAAGGCCAATGTGGACGAGGTCCAGTGCGGTGACATCTGCGCCGTGGTGGGCATCGAAGGCTTCGAAATCGGAGACACCATTGCCGATTTCGAGAACCCCGAGGCCCTGCCGCCCATCGCCGTGGACGAACCCACCATGAGCATGCTCTTCATGATTAACAACTCGCCCTTCTTCGGAAAGGACGGCAAGTTTGTGACCTCCCGCCATATCAAGGACCGTTTGGAGAAGGAGCTGGAGAAGAACCTGGCCCTTCGGGTGAAACCCGGCATCAATGCCGATAGTTTTGTGGTCTATGGCCGCGGCGTGCTGCACCTGAGCGTGCTCATCGAGACCATGCGCCGCGAGGGCTTCGAGTTGCAGGTGGGCCAGCCCAAGGTGCTGGACAAAACCATCAACGGCCAGCGCTGCGAGCCCATCGAGGAACTTTCCATCGAGGTTCCGGAGCAGTTTGTGGGCGCCGCCATCGAACTGAGCACCCGCCGCAAGGGAGCCCTTATCCGGATGGAGCCCCGTTCTGACCGCACCCTGCTGGAATTCGAGATTCCCACCCGCGGTCTCATGGGCCTTCGCTCCAACCTCCTTACCGCCACCCAGGGCGAGGCCGTGGTGGCCCACCGATTCAAGGACTATCAGCCCTACAAGGGAGATATCGAGATGCGCACCAACGGTTCTCTGGTGTCTTTGGAGACGGGCGAGGCTATTGCCTACTCCATGAACAAGCTTCTGGACAGGGGCCGGTTCTTCGTGGAGCCCGGAGAGGAAATCTACGGCGGCCAGGTGGTGGGAGAGCATACCCGTGAACGTGACCTCAATATCAACATCTGCAAGACCAAGAAGCTCACCAACGTGCGGGCTTCCGGGTCGGACGAGAAGGTGGTGCTGCCCCCGGCCATCAAGTTCTCCTTAGAGGAAGCCCTGGAATATATCCAGGAAGACGAGCTGGTGGAAATCACCCCCAACCACATGCGGATGCGCAAGATTCAGCTGGATCCTTTGGACCGGAAGAGAAATTCCTCCTCGGAAGATTGATTTTCCGAAAATTATTAGTATCTTTGCACCCCTTAATCTGTTTTTGTGTCGGATGAAGGCATTTATCATACACCTGAACGATTGGGCTGAGGGAGAGCGCAGGTTGCGCTTTCACGCAGATTTAGAGTTCTTTCAAGAGTTTGACAACACAGAAATTCTGGACGCCGACGTAAACGTGGAAGCCAGGGTGGTCAAGAAAGGCAGAGAGAAGGTAGAGGCGGATCTCCACCTGAGCGGCACGGTTTCCGTGCTTTGCACCCGCTGCCTGGAGCCCCTGGAGGTACACGTGGACCAGGCTCCCGCTGAGGTTTTCACCCCCGGAGAGAATCCAGACTGGGACTTGAGCCAGGCAGTATATGACTATGTCTGTCTGTCGCTGCCCCTGCAGAGGGTCCATCCGGAAGGAGCATGCAATCCCGACACCGTCCGTTTTCTGAGTCACGAGGAGCGTGGGGACGAGGAGGCTGGCGCAAAGAACAGCCCGTTCGCCGCCCTGAAAGGACTTTTTGACAGTAAATAAACAATTAAAGAGTATAAACAATGGCACATCCGAAACACAAACTCTCCAAGCAGAGAAGAGACAAAAGACGTACGCACGACTTCGCGCCCGTCCCTACGCTGAGCGTTTGCCCCAACTGTGGCGCCACCGTGATGTATCACCGTGTCTGCCCCGAGTGCGGCTTCTATCGTGGTCGTCAGATTATTGAGAAGAGCGCCGAATAAGCGCTTTTTTCATTATGGTTCCGGCCCGGTAGTTCAACGGATAGAACGGAAGTTTCCTAAACTTTAAATAGAGGTTCGATTCCCCTCCGGGCTACGCAAAAAGCGGATTTTTGGTCCGCTTTTTTTGTGCTTTCTCGCCTTGCATCGATTTGCATTTTTTTGCAGTTTTGCTGAAAATCATTAACTTTGGGCTGTCAATCTGTCAGAAATGCGCCACTTGATGCTGCATACTTCTATTTCTGACGCGCTCTCCTGCCTGTCGGGGGGGGGTGATAACGGAATTATAATCAGCTACTTACATTTTTGCTTCGCGAGCCTTTCCGGCCTTCGCGCAGCTGTTTGCATGTCATTCTGAGCAAAGCGAAGAATCTTTAAACCCCATATCCATGAAAACACAACACAAAGAATCGTACGAATCCCCGCTGACCTGCGCAATCGAGGTCAAGTCGGAAGGCGTGGTGTGCGCAAGCCCCACGCAGGACTTTACGCTGAGTAATCCTTTCGGCAGCAGCACGGAAGAAGACTGGTAAACCATTAAACGAAAGCAAAATGAAAAAGACAATCTATATCGCCGCCGCTGCACTGCTTTGCGCAGCCGCCGTTTCCTGCCAGAAGGGTGAGAATGCCCCGGCAGCGGAACAGAATGAAATCACCTTCAATTTCACCATCTCCTCCCCCTCTGCCGACACCAAGGCCGCAAAGACCGGCTGGGTATCCGGTGACAAACTCAATGTCTGGTTCGACAACAACAAACAACAGACCCCGGACCTGGTCCTCACCTATGACGGCACCCAGTTTGTTGCCGGCAGTCTCCGCGCCGGCGTCCAGGAAGGCTTGGCCGCAAGCGGAGATATCTGGATGGTGTATGAAGGATACAACGACCTCAGCAAATATAGTTTCTCGAGTTCATCCTCGAATTCATCATTTCGGCCAAGTTATGCGGTGAGCGGCCTTGCTCTGGCCCCATGGAACAGCAATGCCGCAAGATATGTGGCTGCGTGTCCGCTGATCGTCTTCTCGGGTTCTGAGAAATATGACTTCGACGGATCTACTGTAACCGCGAATATTGACACGTGGAGTTTCATCTCAAAGTTCAAGGTACTTGTCAAAAATTACGGTACCTCCCTCGATCCTGACAGTCATACCTATTATCTGCAAGTAAAAAAGGGCACGGAAGAAGCCTCGGGTAATTATGCAGCGCCTCTCGGCGGGTTTTATATCAGTAGCCAATCTGGCGTCATGTGCAATTATACCGGCTTCGCCAAAGGCGTCAAAGAGGCGGACGGACTGGCTTTCTATTATAATTACATGACAGCTGCATCGCAGGATATCACCTTCAACCTGTATGCGGACGATGACGCTGGCACAAAGAAGACCTATAAAGTCACGAACAAGACAGTCAGCTTCAATGACAACACCAAGTGTCAGGGCGTTGCCATCGATTTCTCAAAGTTTGCGGCTGAATAGCGCGGACCTTGCATCTCTTTTCTACATCCATCCCGCCACTCCCTTTCGGGGCCGTGGCGGGATGATTGTGTTGATTAAAACATTTATTCCCATAGGGCAGGGAAGTCCAAAATGCGGGAGGAGTTTTCCGGGCGGAACAACAAGTATTTGAAGTCCTGCGCTTTGAGCTTGAAATCCGTCCTGTCGCACACCTGCTTCATCCGGTGGCTCAGTTCCTCTGGGGTCGTAATGCCCTCTCGCTGCGAAAGATAGTTCATATCCGGTTCGCTTCTGGAGCGCAGAAACATGGCATCGTAGAAATCCCGGCCCTTTCCGCGGTGAAGGATGGTGGAGAGTTTCATGGCATATAGCGTGGCGTCTGAAGGGGAGGGTATTCTGAAATAGAATCCGTCTCTGCTCACGGTGAACAGTTCTCGCGGATAATCCACTCCCTGGTCCTGCGCCTCAATCTTCAGCACGAACTTCTTCTCCCGGTAAGGGGACAATCCCAGGTCATAGAGCAGTTGCGGGAACTGAATAGTCCTGCGGAAAGCCGTCAGGGCGTCACTCTCCTTTTCCTTGGCGACAGCAGGAAGACCGTTTCGCCCCAGGAAGCGGACGACATCGTCAGTGAGGTTTGCGAACTCCTCCTGCGAGAGGTTCTTGCAGTCAAAGTCCAGATCTTCTGAAAACCGGTCTATCTGCCGGAGGAGGCGGAGGGCCGTGCCGCCAATGAACGTAAGTCTCCCTATCAGGGGATGGGAGGACAAATAGTCCAGAACCATCAGCTCCAGGTATTCCTTGTAGAGCTGGATGTCCGTGTCCGGGCTTTCCGGAAAACCCGGATAAAAGGCTCTGATGTTTTGCAGGTCAAGCATACTTATTCTCAATCAAGGCGGCTCTGACCGCGAGAGCCTTATTGTCAAATCGTTCAAGATATGCACGAAAACGCGTCCAGTCAAACTCTTCGCGCATGGCATCCCCGTCAAGGCGAAGATTCACCATATCGCGCTTCGATTTGTATTCAGGGTGGAAGTATAGCAGGTCCAGAAGGGCTTTCTCCGGTGTTGCCATTAAGCAGGGCAGGCCGTCCCTCGGCTGAAGGGGCTTGTAGCCGAAAAATAAATTCGGGGAAACGTGCCGATAGGAATAGTAGCCGATGGGTGTATCGAATACGGCGGTCTTCAACGTACTCACGGATGTAAGGGCCAGGACAGTTTCAGGGATTAATTCGTACCACGAGAGGACATACTCCAGGCTGAGGTAAGACGGACAATAGATTTTACCGGCCGCCGCCATGCGTACGTCCGCCCTTCCCGCCTCATCGGGAAAAAGGTACCAGCCCTGGCGGATGCGCAGTATCTTCTCTTCGCCCTTCCAGCGCCTGAGGTTGGAGGAAAGGCTGTTGTCACTGCTCCTCTCGATGCTGTTCAAGGAAAAAACGCCTTGCCCCGAATATGTTTTTTTGAAGTCGTAATAGTTCATTTAATTTCCGAAACCGTGCAAATATACACAATTTTAGAAACAAAACAAAGACTTAATAAAGACAATCATTGACATTGTTGTCCCATTGTTTTACCCAAATTATAAACAATCGCGTAACTGATTATAGTTCAAATATGTTTTTTATTGAAACATCTGTTTCCTAAACTTTAAATAGAGGTTCGATTCCCCTCCGGGCTACGCAAGCGAACTTTCCTGAGTTTTCAGGAGAGTTCGCTTCTTTTTTGTTTCCTGCTGCTCATAGGAGTCCATAACGATTGGGCGAAGAGTGACGTTTTTTCAGCGGTATTCTTGATTGGCCTCTTGGCGGGGGCCGTGGGTTAGATACCGGGGACGGCTACGGAATCTCCCCGCCTTTGTTTTCCAGCGCTCCACGGCCGCTTTTTTCGGAATCATTTGGCAGGCAGGTCTTTTTTCGTAGTCCGGAGGATACTTTGCCGGGAAATTCACTATATTTGTAAGTATGAAAAAGGACAAGGAGGTTCTGAGCAAAGAGGACTTGCAGCGGATGCTGGGTCTCAAGGGCTTTTTAGGGAAGGCCGTGACAGGTTTGGTGTATAAGGTTCTGGAGGTTGACAAAGTCAATGAATATCAGGCCAGACATGCCCATGCCATGGGTCCGGACTTTGCCCGGGAGGAGTTGAAAGATATAGGCATCAGCTATCATGTGCCGGAGGGCCAGCTGGACCGGATTCCGGCCGAGGGTGGCTTCATCACGGTTTCCAACCACCATTTCGGCAGTGTGGACGGGCTCATCCTGTGCGATACCGTGGGCCGTCGGCGCAAGGACTACAAGATGCTCACCACCTTCCTGCTGTCCCTTGTCCCCAACCTCACCACCAGCTTCCTGCCCGTCAACAACCTGACAGGCAAGAACGATACCCGCAGCATCAACTCCATCCGCATGGCGCTGCAGCACATCCACGACGGCGGCGGCCTGGGGCTGTTTCCCGCCGGGGAAGTGGCCACCTGGCAGCGCAAGGGAAATAAGACGGCTGTAAGCGGCGGCCGATGGGTCATTGAAGACAAACCCTGGGCCCCCAACATTATCCGGCTCATCCAGAAATCCGGCCTGCCGGTGGTCCCCATCTATTTTGACGGAACCAATTCCCGCAATTTCCATATTCTGGGCCTGATTCATCGTCGTTTGCGCACCGTCCGCCTCATTCATGAACTCTTCAACAAGAAGGGGACGCATGTAGAGGTGAGAATCGGCCAGCCTGTCTCTCCGGAAGAGCTTTCCCGCTTTGAAAGCACGGAAGCCCTGGGCGCCTTCCTCCGCAACCTGACCTACGCCCTGGAGGCCGATTGCCGGGCAGAGCCCCCCAAGAAGGCCAGCCTGGTGGAGCAGAAGCCCATCATGGCCCCGGTGGCTCCTGAACTCATCCGTCAAGAGATGGCCTCCCTTGAAGACAAGCTGCTTTTCGAGACCGGGGATTATCGCTGCTATCTGGCCGAATCGGCCGATATCCCGCATGTGATGGATGAGATTGCCCGCCTGAGGGAAACCATCTTCCGCGCTGTGGGAGAGGGCTCGGGCCAGGAGAAAGACACGGACATCTACGATACGTATTACCGCCACCTCATTTTGTGGAACGTGCCGGACGGAAGGATAGCCGGGGCCTACCGCATAGGCGTGGGGACGGAACTTCTGGCCCGTCCCGAAGGCCGACGGGCCTTCTACACCTCCTCCCTTTTCCAGTTTAAGGACGGCATGGACAAGTATCTTCCCAAGGCCTTGGAACTGGGCCGCACCATCGTTGTGCCGGAATACCAGAAAGATGTCCTGCCCCTGAAGTTGCTGCTCACCGGAATCATGAACACCCTGGCCGGCATTCCGGGTATGGAATATACCCTGGGGCCTGCCAGCATCTCGGAGGATGTACCCCTCTTTTACAAGAGCCTGATTGTGAACTATTTCCTCCGGAACCATGCGGCGGAGGGTGCATCGGCCTGCATGGCGCCCACCTGTCCCTTTGTCCCCGATTACCTGCGGGTGAACCCCCAGGGGCTTCTGGCGGGCTGCAAGACCCCCGACGACCTGGACCGCCTGCTGAATTACCTCTCGAACGGGAAATACCGGCTTCCGGTGCTCTTCCGCAAGTATGTGTGCATGGGGGCCAAGGTGCTGGAATTCAATATAGACCCG
>CADBHY010000065.1 GCA_902794615.1 uncultured Bacteroidia bacterium | reverse complement strand
GTGAACATCAAGAATCTGCAGAGCGGTGAGCAAAAGGCATTTGCCGTTTCCGCCCTGCAGGATATCCAGGATTTTTTGGCTTAACTCCCCCGTGCAGCCCGTCCGCAACTCACACATCATCCGGCATACGCTGAGGAATTACCTGGCGGCGGCCATCTTTGCGGGCATCATCATCCAGCTCAACAGCACCATAGACAGTATGGTGGCGGGGCAGTTCATCGGGGCGGATGCCGTATCCGTCATCATCCTGGCCCTGCCTCTTGTGAATATCCTCATGCTCCCGGGCACCATCCTGCTGATGGGAGCCACCCTCCTGATTGCACCGGCTTTCGGGAACCAAGACTACTCACGGGTGAACAAAATGCTCACCGTGGGGCTGGCATCGGCCCTTGCCATCAGCGCAGTCTTTACGGCACTTCTGGCCATCTTCGCCGGGCCCGTATCCCTCTTCATCACCCAGGACGCCCGCTTGCAGCCTATGCTGCAGGAGTATTTCCCCTTTGCCTTTGCGGGAAGTTTCTTCGGCCTTTTCGCCTGTGCGGGAAGCCAGTTCGTGCAGATCAGCGGGCGGCCGCGCCTGGTGGCCTGGTTCGTGGGCATCTTCGGGGTTCTGAACCTGGCTCTGGACATTCTCTTTGTCCGGGTGTTGCAGATGGGCATCCGGGGAGCGGCAGCAGGCACTTCCGCCGCGGCGGTCCTGGGTTTTCTGGTGATGGTCCCGTACCTGCTCCGGGAACCGCGGCCCTACCGCCTGTGCTGGCCGGGATGGGCCTGCTTCCGCAGCTATTTCCGGGAAATCCTCCGGCGGGGCACCGCTGCCGCCATGACGGGCGTCTCCATGATTATCCTCAACCTGGGGCTCAACACCCTGGTCCTGAGCAAGCTGGGGGCCGACGGGATGTTCACCCTCAGCATCTGTATGCAGCTTCTGATGATCTGTATGCTGGTTCTGACCGCGACGGGCGGCACCATTACGGGCCTCGGCGGCATCCTCTCCGGAGAAGGAGACTGGGACGGGGTGAACCGGCTCATCTCCCTCATCCTGAAGCTTTCCCTCGGGCTCGCCTGCGTGGCTACTATCCTCCTTCTGGCTTTCCCCGGCAGAGTGGCTTCGCTCTTCGGGGCCGATACTCACCTGGCACAGCTGTCGGCCGGGCCGCTTCGCATCTTCAGCGGCATTTTCCTTCCGGCCACGCTCCTGATGACGCAGGCGAACGCTTTCCTTCTGGTGAAACGGGGGCGGATGGCGGCTTTTCTGCAGGCCGGGATCGTTGTCTGCATCCTGCCCCTGGCGCTGGTCTTTTCCGACTGGAACCTGTGGGTGGCCCTGCCGCTGGGGATGCTGCTTCCTATGCTGGGAGGACTGGCGGCATCGGCCCTTCTCTCCCGAAAGGAAGGAAACCTGCATCCGGTCTGGCTCACGCCTACCGGCGAGGAGCAGAGTTCTTTTACCGTGAGCGTGGCGTATTCCCAGGAAAGCGTGTCCCGGAAATTCCACCTTCTTTGCAAAAGGCTCCATGAGATGCCTATCTCCCCTGCCGAGAACACGGCCATCACCCACTGCGTGGAGGAAATGATGCTCCACCAGCTGGAAATGGGCCTCTCCTGCCATCTTACGGACAGTTTTGACGTGGGGATCGTGGATGGAGACAGTCGCTTCACCATTCTGGTAAAGGCGGCGGGCAAAGCTTTCAACCCCCTGCACGCCTACGGTGACAATGCCCCGGAATCCCTGAGCCTGCGCATTGTAGAGGGGTTCTGCCGGGATGTCCATTACCGCTATGCCAGCGGGGTCAACTGCGTATATCTGAACTTTGACAAGAATTGAATTTGGAAGTTTCAGAAAAACTTCCTGCCTTTGCATTCCCAAACCGCGGAGTAGAGCAGTTGGTAGCTCGTCGGGCTCATAACCCGGAGGTCGTTGGTTCGAGTCCTGCCTCCGCTACTACAAGAGGATTTCCTTTCGGAAATCCTCTTTTTTGTTTACCTGCCACACCAAAGCGCTGCCGAAGCTTGGAAATTCGGCCGTTGGGCGGGCCTGGGGCTTGGCAACTAAGTGTTTGAGCCATAGTTGGTTATATAGTATTCCTCGTTCAAAAATCGAACGAGGAATGTACTACAACTCACGCAGAATCAATTACTTAGCGACCAAGCCCAATATGTCGCTTCTTCGCTTGGCACGATATGACAACGGTTCGGCAACAAAAATGGGGGTGTTTTGTAGCCGAAAGGAAAACAGGAAGCCAAAGCCGAGGCTATTTCCCCTGCAGGTAGTAGATGATGCCGGAGCGGACGTTGGAGATGAGGCCTTCGGAGGAGTAGGTGGCGCCGCTGACGGCATCCACCTCAAGGGAAGCGGCCTCGGAGGCGGGAACGCCGTTCCAGGCGGTGGAGAGCTTCTCCATCACCAGGGTCCAGTAAGAAGGGGTTTCGGCATTGGGAAGGGCCTCAATCCTGCTCACGCGCTCCTGCGCATCCAGGTGGATGAGAAGGGGCGTGGGGCCGAAGCAGCCTTCATCAGCCTTGAGGGTGGTGGTATTGATGGTGACGGTGCCGTCGGCCTGCTTTTTCACAGGACTGGTGGTGGCGGCAAGGGCCAGGAGGCAGGCAAGAAAGATAAAGCGTTTCATAGCGATTCAAATTCAGGGACAAAAATACGGCGCTCCGGTGACAAAAGCAATCCCCATTTATGGCTATCCCCGGCGACGCACCAGGCCCACATAGATAAGCAGGACAATGTTCATCATCAGGGAGTAGAGGATGGCGGGAATGGCCATCTGCTCGTTGGCAAAAATGATGGGGCTGGAGGCGATGGCGATGGCCTGCGCGGCATTCTGCATGCCCACCTCAATCACCACCGTGCGGCGTTGCCTCGCATCCGTCCTCACCAGGCGCGAGAGGAGCGAAGAGCAGCCCACGGCCAGCAGGATGAGGGCGGTGACGCAGAGCCCCAGCACGCCGATATGCTCCAGGATGGTGCGGTGATGCTGGATATAGAAAACGGTGATGAGCACCAGCAGCAGCGGGAAGGCCAGTTTGCCCAGCACCTTGTCCGTCTTATCGGCCCCCTTGGGCCAGAGATAATGAAGGCCGATTCCCAGCGCCACCGGCAGCAGCATCAGAACCAGGTTCTGCTTGATGAGGTTCCCCACAGGCAGGCTGATACCCACGCTCTCCCCCACCAGCGAGGTGGCCCAGCTCATTACAAGGGGGATGGTGAAAAGCGTGATGAGGCTGCTCAGGGCCGTGAGCATGACGGAAAGCGCCACATCTCCCCCGGCCAGGCGGGAAAAGACATTGGAAGAGCTTCCGCCCGGGCAGCAGGCAATGAGCACCAGGCCGATAAAGAATACCGGCGGGAGGCTGAACGCCCGGGCCAGGCCCAGGGCTATGAGGGGAAGCAGGACAATCTGGCCGAAGAGCGCGACGGCGATGGGCCAGGGACGGCGGAAAACCTTGCCGAAGTCTTCTATGCGCAGGGAAAGCCCCAGACTGAACATCAGGAGCGTAAGAATGGGGAGTACAATCCAAATAGCCATGGCGCAAAGATACAAAAATTTCACAGGTATTGCCCAATTGAAAGGGATTGGGTATATTTGCATACCAATTTTTAACCATGGACAAGAAAATAGCACTGAATCCTAACGAAGTGGTGGCTTTCCTGCAGAAGGCGCCCCGGGAGTTTACCCGCGAAGACATGCTCACTTTCATCGAGCAGAAGGGTATCCGTATGATTGACTTCATGTATCCGGCAGAGGACGGGCGGGTGAAAACCCTCAATTTCACCGTGAACAACCTGGAATATGCCGAGACCATCCTCACCGAAGGCGAGCGGGTGGACGGCTCCAGCCTCTTCCCTTCTTTCATCGAGGCCGGCAACTCGGACCTCTATGTGATTCCCCGCTACCGCACCGCCTTTGTGGACCCCTTCAACGAGATTCCCACGCTGTGCTTCCTCTGCGGCTTTTTCAACAAGGACGGAGAACCCTTCGACTGTGCGCCCCACGCCACCCTCATGCGGGCCGAGAAAGCCTTCGAGGCATCTACCGGCATGCAGTTCGAGGCCATGGGAGAACTGGAATACTACGTGATATGCCAGGAAGACGCCCTGTTCCCCGCCACGGACCAGAAAGGCTATCACGAGAGCGAGCCCTTTGCCAAGCTCAACGACTTCCGCCGCGCCTGCATGGAACACGTGGCCAAGACCGGCGGCCAAATCAAATACGGACACTCCGAGGTGGGCAATTTCACCCTGGACGGGAAGGTGTACGAGCAGAACGAGATTGAGTTTCTCCCCTGCCCCCTGGACACCGCGGCCGACCAGCTCCTGCTGGCCAAGTGGGTTATCCGCAACCTGGCCTACCGTTACGACCTGGACGTGAGCTTTGCGCCCAAGATTACCACCGGGAAGGCCGGCAGCGGCATGCACATCCACATGCGCCTGATGCGTGACGGCCGCAACGTCACCCTGGGGGCCGACAACAAACTCTCCGACGAGGCCCGCCGCGCCATCGCCGGCCTGATGACCTACGCCCCGTCCATCACCGCCTTCGGCAACAAGAACCCCACTTCTTACTTCCGCCTGGTACCCCATCAGGAAGCGCCCACCAACGTATGCTGGGGAGACTGCAACCGCAGCGCCCTGGTCCGCGTTCCCCTGGGCTGGAGCGCCGGGGTGGACATGTGCTCCAAGGCCAACCCGCTAGAGAAGGCGGCCGCCCGCGACACCACCGCCAAGCAAACCTTCGAGATGCGCTCCCCGGACTGCAGCGCAGACATCTACCAGCTGATGGCCGGCCTTTGCGTGGCCGCCCGAAAAGGCCTGGAGATGCCCGCAGAACAGGCCCTCAAGCTGGCGCAGGACACCTACGTGGACATGGACATCCACAAGAGCGAGAATGCAGAACGCCTCAAAACCCTGGAGCAGCTGCCTACCTGCTGCATGGAAAGCGCCGCCTGCCTGGAGAAGGAACGTGCCGCCTTTGAAGAGAAAGACGTCTTCCGCCCGCGGATGATTGACGGTATCCTGAAGGCCCTCCGCTCCCACCACGACGAAAAACTGCACCAGGAAGCAAGAAACGATACCAAACTAATGAGACGCCTTGTAACGCAGTATTTTTACTGCGGATAGGACTTTTTACCCCTATCACGACAACAAAAATTCACTGGCTCCTCACAATCACTGCGAGGAGCCAGTTACTTAACCTAAACTTAAACTATGAAAAACTTCGTTGCAAAAATAAATAAAAGAAGGCAATATAACAAGCTATATGTGCCTAATCTTCGCAAATTTTAGCAACAAAAGTTTTTCACCGTACTTGTCAAAGATGATTTTCGCCTTCATGTCGGGCGACTGACCGCTTATCTCAAGGACTTTTCCTGCCCCAAATCGGTTGTGCTCTATCCGCTCTCCCACATGGAAGGAAGACATGGGGTCCGGCACAAAATCCGCCGTCACCGGCGGCTTGGGCCGGGCAGAGAGTTCCGCCTTGATTTCGGACACCGTGCGGGGGCGGGGTGCTGCCGGCTCGGGAGCAGGCACGGCAGGCCGTCTGCCGGAGGCGGAAGACCAGCGGAAACCGCCGCCGGAATAAGCCTCGTCGGCAGGACGGGTTTCGAAGTCCTCCTTGCGGAGCGGGTGGTCCAGATACTGGGGCGCCAGCTCCCGCAGGAAGCGGCTGGGGGCGTTGGACTCGTGTTTTCCGTTCCGCATGCGCGTCTGCGCAAAGCTCAATGACACCGCCCGCTTGGCCCGGGTGATGGCCACATAGAAAAGGCGGCGCTCCTCCTCCAGGTCACGCGGGGTGAGCATCCAGCCGCCGGAGGGGAAGAGGTTTTCTTCCATTCCGGCCACAAACACATAGGGGAACTCCAGGCCCTTGGCCGTGTGAACCGTCATCAGGGCCACCTTGTTCAGGGTTTCGTCATCGGCCACGTCCGCATTGGACAGCAGGGAGACGTTTTCCAGGTAATCGGCCAGGGTGACGCGCGGCCGCTCGTCCATGCCGTCGGCCTGCGCATCCGCCTCCACCTCTTCCACGCGCATCTTCACGCTGTTCAGGAGCTCTTCCACGTTGGCGTAACGGGACTGGCCCTCTACGGAAGTATCGGTCTTATAGAAGAGCAGGATGCCGCTTTCGGCCGCCAGGGAACGGGCCACGTCGTAAGCGTCTGAGTCCCGGGCCTCCAGCGCCGCCTTCTGCATCAGGGCGGTGAAGGCTTTGATTTTGCCGATGGCCGCCGCCTTGAGGCCGAAGCGTTCCAGGTCCGGCAAATCGGCCGCCTTGAACAGCGACGTGCCGTTTTCCCGCGCCGCCGCCGTGAGGGCGTTCAGGGAGGTGTCTCCGATGCCGCGGGCGGGCTTGTTCACCACCCGGCGGAAGGATTCGTCGTCATTCAGGTTCACCGCCAGCTTGAAATAGGCCATCACGTCCTTTACCTCGGCCCGCTCGAAGAAGGAGTTGCCGGAGTAAATCATATAAGGTATGTTGCGCCGGCGCAACTGCTCTTCCAGGGCGCGGGACTGCGAATTGGTGCGGTACAGGATGGCGAAGTCCTCGTACTGGGCGCCGTCTTCCCGGATGCGGGCCAGGATGGCCGATGCAATCTGCATGGCCTCCTCCTGCTCGGTGTAGGTGCGTACCAGGTGCAGGGGCTCTCCGGCCTCGCCCATGGAGACGCAGTTCTTGGGGATGCGGCCCTCGTTGTGGGCGATGAGCGAGTTGGCGGCGTTCACGATGGTCTGGGTGCTGCGGTAGTTGCGCTCCAGGCGGAACAGGCGCGCCGCGGGAAAGTCTTTCTGGAAATTGAGGATGTTCTGAATCTGGGCGCCGCGGAAACCGTAGATGGACTGGGAGTCGTCTCCCACCACGCAGATGTTCTTATGGCCGTCGGCCAGTTTCTTGAGCACCAGGTACTGGGCCATGTTGGTGTCTTGGTACTCGTCCACCAGGATGTGGCAGAATCGGCCTGCAATGGCGCGAAGGGCCTCTTCGCTGCGCTTGAAGAGGATATTCAGGTACAGGAGGATGTCGTCGAAGTCCATTACGCCGGACTGGAGGCAGGTCTGGCAGTAGAGGGCGTAAATGCGGTAGAGTTCCGGCTTCTTGTGCAGCCTGTCGTCTTCCCGGTAGCCGCCCGCGCCGTTCATGTAGGGCGTAGGGGTGATGAGGTCGTTCTTGGCCTTGGAAATGCGGGACAGCACCTCCTTGGGCTTGTAGAGCTTGTCGTCCAGCGAGAGCTGCTTGATGCAGTGCTTGATACAGCTCACGGAGTCCGTGGTGTCGTAGATGGTGAAATTCTGGGGAAAGCCAATCACATCGGCATACTCCCGCAGGAAACGGATGAACACGGAGTGGAAAGTACCCATCCAGAGGCGGCGGGCCTGCCGCTCCCCTACCATGAGGGCGATGCGCTCCTTCATCTCGCCGGCGGCCTTCTTGGTAAAGGTGAGGGCCAGGATGCTTTCCGGCTTCACGCCATGTTCTATCAAATTGGCAATGCGGGAAGTAAGCACGCGCGTCTTGCCGGAGCCTGCCCCGGCCACGATGAGCATGGGCCCCTCCAGGCACTCCACGGCTTTTTTTTGTTCAGGATTCAAATCCCTGAGAATCTCACTCATCACGGTCACATTTAGTGTGCGAAATTAGTAAAAAATTCGTAACTTCGCGCAGTATTTTTGGAAATACACAAAACCAATCAAATAATGTCAAACAATCTCGATTTGAAAAAGGGTCTGAACATTCCCATCAAAGGTGTTGCAGCCCCCGAAGTCATCAAAACCGTGGTTCCTGACATCATTGCCGTAAAGCCCACCTGCTTCAAAGGCCTGGTTCCCAGGCTGTTGGTGAAGGAGGGCGACGCTGTGAAGGCAGGCTCCCCCGTGATGGCCGACAAACAGCGTCCCGAGATTCTGCTCACCTCGCCCGTCAGCGGCACCGTAGAGCAGATTGTCCGGGGCGAAAAGAGAAAGTTGCTGGCAGTTCTGGTAAAGGCCGATGCCTCCCAGGAGTACGTGGACTTCGGGTCCAAGGCTCCCGCAGACGCCGCCGGGGTTAAGGAGCTCCTCCTGAACACCGGTCTGTGGGCTGCGCTTATCCAGCGCCCCTACGGCATCGTGGCAGACCCCCAGGCTGCACCCAAGGCAATTTTCGTATCCTCCTTCAGCACGGCTCCGCTGGCCGCGGACAGCGATTTCACCCTGGTCGAATCCATGAAGGACATTCAGGCCGGCGTGGACGCCCTGGGCAAGATTGCCCCCGTGCACATCTCTGTAAGGAAGGCCGGATCGGCCTTCGGCGGCATCAAGAATGCCACGCTTCACGCTGTGGGCGGTCCCCATCCGGCCGGCAATGTAGGTGTCCAGATAAGCCACATCGCTCCCATCCGCAAGGGTGAGACCGTGTGGACCATCTCCCTGCTGCACCTGGCCGCCCTGGGCCATGTCATCAACACCGGCAAGCTGGACCTGACGCGCAAGGTGGCCGTCACCGGCCCCGCCGCCGCCCGGACCGGCTATGTGGTGGCCCTTCCCGGCACGCCCGTGAAGGACATCACCGAGGTCAAGGAAGGCGTACGCGCCGTGGGCGGAGACGTCCTCAGCGGCGAAAACCTGGGTGCCGACGGCTACCTGGGCTTCTTCGAAGACCAGCTCACCCTCCTGTACGAGGGCTACAAGCGCGAATGGCTGGGTTGGGCCAAGGTGTTCCGTCCCAAGGTATTCAGCTCTTCCTGGTGCTACTTCTCCTGGCTCACCCCCCGTAAGAAGTACAACATGGACACCAACCTGCACGGCGGTCCCCGCGCCTTCGTGGAAACCAAATGCTTCGAGGATGTCACGCCCATGGACATCTTCCCCATTTACCTTATCAAGGCCTGCCTGGCCGGCGACATCGAGAAGATGGAGCAGTTCGGCATTTACGAAGTGCTGCCGGAAGACCTGGCCCTGTGCGACTTTGTGGACCCTTCCAAGA
>CADBHY010000064.1 GCA_902794615.1 uncultured Bacteroidia bacterium | reverse complement strand
TCCACTTCCCCAGCGGATACCGTTGCCGCAAGCTCACGGACAACTTCGCCTGGATGGCCGATGAGAAGCAGTATGTACAGCAATACGTGATGGTGTACCGTTATCCGGTGAGCGGAGAAGACGTTTTCTCCGTGGAGAATATCATCCGGGAGCGCAACCGCGTGATGCAGGCCAATGTGCCGGGCATGTTCGACGGCTCCTACATGACCACCTCCGCCGCCCTGGAGCCCACCACCCGTTCCCTCAGTTACAAGGGCCGGGCCTTCATGGAAACCCGCGGCTTCTGGGAGGTTCACGGAGACTTCATGGGCGGGCCTTTCGTGTCCCATTCCTTCTACAGCCCGGACGGCAAGGACATCATTGTGCTGGAGGCTTTCGTGTTTGCTCCCAGGTATGACAAGAGGCAGTATTTGAGGCAGGTGGAATCGCTGCTCTATTCTTTTGAGTGGGATAGTGAAGAAAAAGATGCAAAATAATTTTGCTTGCAAAGATTTTTTTCTTACCTTTGCACTCCCAACTTTGGTGGGTTCGTATAACGGTTAGTACTCGGGATTTTCATTCCCGCAATAGGAGTTCGATTCTCCTACCCACTACCAAATATAAAAAAGTAAAATAATGGCAAACACTAAATCCGCCGCACGTGCCGCCCGTCAGAGCGAGCGTCACCGCCTGCATAACAAGTATTATGCAAAGACAACGAGGAACGCCATCCGCGACCTCCGCAACACCACCGACAAGGCAGCAGCCACCGAGAGCGCTCCCAAGGTTTATGCAATGATTGATAAACTGGCCAAAATCGGAGTCATCCACAAGAACAAGGCTGCCAACCTCAAGAGTGGTCTTCAGGTTTACATCAACAAGCTCGCCTAAGAGCTTGTTTTTTATCGGGATGTAGCGCAGTTGGTAGCGCACTACGTTCGGGACGTAGGGGTCGCTCGTTCGAGTCGAGTCATCCCGACCAAACAAAAAATCCGTAAGTTTCAAACTTACGGATTTTTTTGTGCGTCCTTCTGTTCTATTCGAACATGAAGGGAGGGTTCTTGGTAAGGACGCCGGTATTTACGTTGAACCACTTGCTCCAGCCGGTAGCCTTGTCAAAGGCGCACTGGTAGTAGCTGTTGTTCCAGTTCTGCAGAGGGTCCTTCGACTCCATCCCGTCCTCGTCAATATAGGGTGTGACTTCTTTGGTCAGGAGGTTATAGTACCAGACTTTTCCCTGATTGTCGTTCACCATAATCTGGTGGGGAGCAGTCTCTTCGTTGACCTTGGAGGCGCGCATCCCGATGATGGAACCCGTCTTGGAACCCAGGTTCACGCTGAGGCTGAGCTTGCCGAAGCCTCCGTCGTATTCGTAGCCGCCCAGATAATTCTTGCTGTCCTTGGCAAAGAATGCATTCAGGGCCGTGGTGCCGGAGTACTTGACGATGGCGGAGTTCATGGCCTTGGTGAGCAGGTTGTGCTCCTCGGCGAGCTTGGCATCCTGGCCTTTGAGCTGGTCGGCATAAGACATCAGGTCAATGAGGGAACCGTCGGGAGAGGTGGTGTAGGCGTTCTGCGCGGCGATGTCCATCATATTGGCCGTGAGGGTTCCGGCCGTGGCCTCGGACTGTACTTTTTCAATAAAGGTCTTGACGGCGGGAAGGAGGTTTTCTTTCAGCTTGCCCAGGTCCGTAAGGTTGAAATTGGCCATTTTCTTCTGGCCGGGGAATTTTTTCAGGACTTCTTCACCCTCGCTTGCGGGCGAGTAGTCCTCGGCGATGATGGCGTCCATGTAATGTCCCATCTGGCTTACGAAATCGGAGCCTTCGGCCACTTTCTGCAGGTCCTGCACCAGGGTGGTGTAGTTGCCGCCGGTGGTGTTGTGGCTGGAGGCCATCATGTAGTCCGAAACATCCATGAGTTCCGCGGCGTTCTCGATGCAGTTCATCAGGCAGTCGTCAAAGTTAACCATCTGCATGTGTACGCCGCTTTTCTCAATGCCCTGGCGAAGCTCGAAGATGGAAATGTCGGCATTGCCCTTTTGGAACTTGTCGGAGCAGACGCCCTTGGTCACGGGGTTCTGGTTGCCCCAGCCGTCCTTGAAGAAGTCGTCCCAGGTGGCGAAGCCGGCGCCGTGGTCGCTCACCATGAAGATATAGTGCTTGGCCGGAGCCGTTTTCTGGCAGTATTTGATATAGGAGGCAATGCTGTCGGGCTGGAACATCTGGGCCTTTTCATGCTGGGAGCCATAGTCCTGCGTGGCGTTGAAATAGTCCTTGAAATTCTTTTGGTCGGCCGTAAGCATGTCGGCCTTCAATTCCGTGCGGTAAACGTGGCCGGCCTTCCCGAGGAAATTGTAATCGTTGCCTTCTTTCTGTTTGTTCAGGCCTTCCTGGGTGGAATACTTGTACTGGATGAAGAAGCGCACCTGGGGGGTATTGGCGAGTCCCTTGCAGGCCCTAATCCAGTCCGATTCGGTTTGCCGGTCCAGGTTTTCTCCGCCGGTGGCGTAAAACATGACCGTATATTCAACAGCCGAAGGGGAAGGTTCTGGAGTGGGGGTTGGAGTAGGAGTCGGAGTGGGAGTGGGGGTAGGAGTGGGGATTTCGGGATTGTTTTTCTCGCAGGAAACAAAGCAAAGGCCGCAGAGAAGGATGGCGGCGGACATCCATTGAAAAACTCGTTTCATTTTTGCTTTACACTAAAATTTTACAAAATAAGCACCTGCAAAACGGCAAGTGCTTAAATTTTGCTCCCCCTGTTGGACTTGAACCAACGACCCTCTGATTAACAGTCAGATGCTCTAACCAACTGAGCTAAGGAGGAATTTTTCCGTTTGTTTTTGTAACGGGATTGCAAAGGTACAATCCTTTTTTGGATTTGCAAAGCTTTTTTGCAAAATTTTTATCTTAGACGGATATCTATATTTTTTGTATCTTTGCATGATAATCCGTAAGCGCGCTTAAAGTATGGATATTGACCTCTTAGCCAAAATGGTGAAAGAAGTGGTGATGGACCACGACGCCGTCACCTTGCCCGGGGTGGGCAGTTTTGTGGCGGAGTGGGTGCCCTCCACCTTCGCCGACCGCGGTTATACCATCCTGCCCCCTTACCGCAAGCTCTATTTTTCTCCCAAGCAAGGGGAGGATACCCTTTTAGCGCAGCTCTACGCCCGTTCCAACGACATTTCGCTGGCCGATGCCACCCGCATCCTGACCGACTTCCTCTCCGAGATGAAGGAAGTCCTGAAGGTGAAAAAGACCATCATCTTCCCGGGACTGGGCCGTCTCAGGGCCACCATGGAGAATCATTTCTTCTTTGTGGCCGATGAAGACCTGGACATTTACCCGGAGGGTTTCGGCCTTCAGCCTCTTTCCCTGAAAACCCACGAGGAGACGCAGGAGGAAGTGGCCCAGGCCGTGGCCAGTCTGGCCACCCTTCTGCAGAAGGAGTCGGAGAGCCAGCCCGAAGCGGAGCCCGCCCCGGAGGCCGAAGCCGTCCCGGTGGCCGAGGAACCAGCCCCGGAGCCCGAAGCCGCTCCGGAGCCCGAAGAGCCCGCCCCGGCTCAGCCTGAACCGGAGCCCCAGCCGGAAGTGGAAGAGCCTGCTCCGGAGCCCGAAGCCGCCCCGGAGCAGGAACCTGTCGCGGAGCCCGAATCGGAGCCCGAACCGGAGCCGGAACCCGAACCGGAACCCCGGCCCGAACCGCAGCCGGAAGCCGAGCCCGAGCCGGAACCGAAGAAAGAGATACGTAAAGCCAAAAAGACCGGTTGGCGCACTTTCTGGACCATCGTACTGGTCCTTGTGGTGCTGGCTCTTCTGGCAGCTATCGCCCTGGTGGTGGCCGGCCAGTTTGCCCCCGAGTGGCTGGACAGCCTCCTTTACAGCCCGGAAGAGTATGAATTTCTTCATAATCAGTAGTGTGAAATGACCCCTGTAGAAAGAGAAGGATACAAATTTTACCAAGACCTCCAGATTCCCTGTTACCAGACCAACCGCCAGACCAGCTTGAGACCGGCCGCCTTTATGGATTTGGCCCAGGAACTGGCCATGTGGGCCGCTTCCGGCCTGGGTTTCGGCTATGACAACCTGCATGTCCACCACGTGGCCTGGGTGCTCAGCCGCATGCACATCCATTTCGGAAACCTGCCCCGCTGGAGAGAGAAAATCCGCCTGTACACCTGGCACAAGGGCTCCGACGGTCCCTTTTACCTCCGTGATTTCATCATGCAGGACGCCCAGGGAGAGCCCTGTATCACATGCACCAGCTCCTGGGTGGTGATTAACGAGGAAAGCCGCCATTTCGTCCGTCCCGAGGAGTTCAAGGAACTGCTGAAGGTGGGCGGCCTGGACGAAGCCATTGCCCAGCCGGCCCCCAAGCTGCAGCTGCCCCGCGGCGTGGAAGCCGAGCCGGCGGCGGAACACACGGTCTCCTATTCGGACCTGGACCTGGTGGGGCACACCAACAACGCCCGTTATGTCGTATGGGCCATGGACTGCCTTCCGTTGGAGGTGGCGGAGAGCCCCCTGAAAGATTTGTATATTGTATATAATAAGGAGACCACCATCGGAGAAAAGGTGTCCCTGTACCGTGTGAAGGAGGGAAATGCCTGGTACATTGAAGGCCGGGTGGACACAAAGACCTGCTTTGCAGTTAAATTTGAGTATTAAATCATGCATGACTTGTTTTTCGGCTACGGAGTGGCGCATACCATCCTGCTCCTGGCCTTTGTGATAGGAATCGGCCTGTATTTGGGCCGATTCAAAGTGAAGGGCATTTCCCTGGGCTCCACCTGGATTCTGTTCATGGGTATCCTGATGGGGCATCTGGGCTTCGGGGCCGACCTGGGTACCCTCCACTTCGTGAAGGAGTTCGGTCTCATCCTCTTTGTCTTTTCCATCGGCCTGCAGGTGGGCCCCGGCTTTTTCCACTCCTTCCGGAGCGGCGGTGTCAAGCTGAACCTGCTGGCGGTGATGAATATCCTGCTGGCGGTGGGCGTCACCTATGCCGTTTCCTTGATTTCCGGGGAAGAGCTGTCCACCATGGTGGGCGTGATGTCCGGTGCTGTCACCAATACCCCCGGCCTGGGTGCCGCCCAGCAGACCTTTGCCGATGTTTCCGCCGCCACGGGCTCCAGCGTCCTGGCTGCCGGGGCGGCCTCGGAGAAACTGGCATCGGCCTATGCCGTGGCCTATCCCATGGGTGTGATTGGCGTCATTATGGTGATTGTGCTCTTCAAGGCCCTTTTCAAGATTGACCACAGGAAGGAACTCCATGAACTGGAAGAGCAGGAAGACGCCGGAGAGCATGCCCGCCGCATGCACGTGGCCGTGGAAAATCCCGCCATCTTCGGGAAAAAGCTCTTTGACGTGGTGCGTGACTTCGGAGACGACTTTGTGGTTTCCCGCGTGATGCATGACGACGAGGTGTCCTTCCCCACGGCCGATACGGTACTCCACGAGGGAGACAAGCTGCTGCTGGTTACCTCGCAGGGAGAGGTGGACCGCCTGCGGATTCTCTTCGGGGAGGAAGTGCCGCTGCATGTGCAGGACTGGAAGGAGAAAGACCATACCATGGTGACCCGCCGCATCGTGGTCACCAACTCCAAGCTCACCGGAAAGACCATCAAGGACCTGCGGCTGCGCAGCGCCTTCGGTGTCAGTGTAACCCGCGTCATCCGCGCCGGCGTGGAACTGGTGGCCCGTCCCTCCCTCTACATCCAGGTGGGCGACGGCCTCATGTGCGTGGGACCTGAGCAGAATATTGAGCAGGTGGCCGCCAAGGTGGGCAACTCCAACGACGCCCTGAACAAGCCCAACTTGGTACCCATCTTCCTGGGCATTGTGGTGGGCGTTGTCTTCGGCTCCATTCCCATCCGTTTCCCCGGCATTCCCCAGGCCATCAAGCTGGGCCTGGCCGGCGGTCCGCTTATTATCGCCATCCTGCTGGGACACTTCGGCCCTAAATACAAGATAACCACCTACACCACCACCAGCGCCAATCTGATGATTCGGGAAATCGGCATTTCCCTCTTCCTGGCGGCGGTGGGTATCGGCGCCGGAAGCAATTTCTGGAGCTCCATCGTGGGCGGCGGTTACTGGTGGATTCTGTACGGCTCCCTCATTACGCTGGTGCCGCTGTGCATCACCTTCATCGTGGCCCGGGCCGCATGCCATCTGAACTTCTACCAAATCTGCGGCCTCCTTACGGGCTCCTGTACCAATCCACCGGTGCTGGCCTTCGCCCAGGGCATGTACGGCAGTGATTTCACCTCCGTGAACTACGCTACGGTGTATCCGCTGTCCATGTTCATGCGCGTGCTGGTGGCCCAGCTGCTCATTGTCTTCGCCCTGGGATAATGCTTACGGACCTGGTATATCCGGCCTTTCCGGTTCCCGTCTATCCCCGGCCCTCGATAGACCATCCCGGGCCGCAGGACACTTCACGGGAAGAGATGCTGCCGCTGGTAGAGCCCAGCGGCCTGGTCTATGGCCAGGCTGCCCGCAGCTGGTGCCATAGCGGCTCCGGCGTGCTGCATCCTGTGGTACACCTGCATATCCTGGACCGGGACGGAATGCTGTACCTGCAAAAGCGCGCCCCCGGCAAGGACCTGCTGCCCGGCTATTGGGATACGGCTGTGGGCGGCCATGTCTCGTATGGGGAAAGCATTCCGGAAGCGCTGTACCGGGAGTGCGAGGAAGAGCTGGGGCTCAAGGCCTTTAACCCCGTCTATTTGGAGACGTACGAGTACCGGACGCAGCGCGACCGCGAGTACGTCTTCGTCCATGCCGCGGTGGGGCATCCGGAGCTCCATCCCCGCCATGAGGAGGTTGCCGAAGGCCGATGGTGGAGCTTCGACCAGTTGGATGAAGCGATGGGGAAGGATATCCTCACCCCTAATTTTGAATCGGAATTTTCCCGAATCCGGGAAAAGCTGCTTTCCCTGCTATAGAATCTGCCCCCAGGTTTCGTCAATGACGGCGCGTGCGGCGGCATCGGCCCTGGGCGTAAGGCCTATATAGGGTTCCTGAAGGCTTTCTCCTTTCATAAGGGCCTTCCGAAGCCGGAAGGCGCTGTTTTTCTGCTCCTGGGGCGGCATCAGGGAAATGATGCTGAGCAGGTAGTCTTCGGTCCCCAGGATATTGAGGGCTTCCACCTTTTCCCCGGCCACGCGGAACTTGAGGGTGCCGGCAAAGCGGTGCGGCTCTTCCCCATACAGGATGAAGGAGGGCTCGGCAAAGAGGGTGGAGATGGTGACGGCCTCGAACACCAGTTCGTCGTACAGCACGCCGTTGTAGTCTATTTTTCCGTCCCGGTAGCTCACCTGTTGGGGACCGGCGCCGTCGGAGATAATCTCGAAACCTATCTGCGGAGCCAGGCCGATGGAAACCTCCACCCGGGGCTGGGTGCGCACCAGGCGCCATAGGAGCCTTTCTTCCTGGGCGGTGGAGAGGGTGACGTCCTCGTAGATGCCGCTCAGGACTTCCGGGGTAATCCGGTCGAAATCTTCCTCATGGGGAACCACCACGAAGCCGGCCATGTCGGCCGCGCCGGGAAAGATGGGAAAGCGGGGACGGGATGCGCCCCTGAGGGCCACGATGGCGCGATATTCGCCCTCGCTGCAATAGGTGTAGGCGTTGAAGCGGGGCTCCGTTTCCTCGGCCACCAGGTTCATGCAGTCCAGCAGCCGGTAAAACAGCTTGGCCATGGACTTGGACGTTTGGGCGCGGAGCATGAAGATGCCCCGGTTGAAGCGTTTGTAGTGGTACAGTTCCGCGTCCCGCACAGAGGCGATGAACTCGATTTCCTGCGCCACCTGACCGGCTTTTACGCCCCTCAGAAGCCGTTCTGCGGCTCTTTCCAGCGGCATGTAGCCTTTGGGACAGGCCTGGAAGTGGGCGTGCTGCGGCACGGTGGTTCCGCTGTTGGGGCTGTTGTAGAACACCAGGTAGTTCTCCAGGGAGGCGGCCAGGTCCAGCATGTCCGGGAAGCGGTGCCAGATGGTCTGCGGAACATGGGTGTCCCGCGTAATCACCAGGTGATTGGGGAAGATGGGGGCGCGGTTCACCAGGATGTTGTACTTGCGCCCCTTGCGCCCTTCGAAGGGAAGGGTGTGCTGGTGCTCCATATAATTTTCTTCGCACAGGGGGCAGCCGTGGTCAAAGATGGGAACCCGTCCGGGATTGGACTGTAGGGTTACCAGAATGCCTCCAAAGGGGAGTGTGCGGGTGCGGGTGCTCTTGAGATGGCGGTATTTGGCGGCTACGGCCGGCCAAACCGACAGCTGGTCATGTACGAATTTGTCAATGTCTGTTGCCATACGTGGTGTAAAGATACGCAATTTTTTCTAACTTTGCAGGGTATGGCATCCATAGGTATATTCGATTCCGGAAGCGGCGGACTTTCCGTTTACCGGGAGCTCCGCAAAATCCTCCCCCGGGAGCGTTATCTCTATTTCTCGGACAACGCCCATTGCCCGTACGGGGAAAAATCGGCCGCCTATATCCAGGACAGGGCCCGCGTGATAACGGACATCCTGCTGGGCATGGGGGCCGATATCATCGTGGTAGCCTGCAACACCGCCACGGCGGCAGCCATCGCCACCCTGCGGGAAGAATATCCCGCCGTCCCCTTCATTGGGATGGAGCCGGCCGTGAAGCCCGCCGCCTTGGGTACGGAGAGCGGCGTCATTGGCGTGCTGGCCACCGCCGGCACCCTCAAGGGTTCCAAGTATCTCAATACCCGCGGGCAGTATGAAGATGACGTGAAGATAGTGGAGCATGTGGGGCAGGGCTTCGTGGAACTGGTGGAGGGCGGCATTCTGGATGGCCCCGAGGCCGAAGCCACCGTACGCGCCTCCCTGCAGCCCCTGCTGGATGCCGGGGCCGACCGCATTGTCCTGGGCTGCACCCATTATCCCTTTCTGCAGCCCGTGATTGAGCGTCTCTGCGGCCCCGGAGTGCAGGTGATAGACCCGGCGCCCGCCGTGGCCCGCCAGACGCTGCATGTACTTCAGGAAAAGGGCATCC
>CADBHY010000063.1 GCA_902794615.1 uncultured Bacteroidia bacterium | reverse complement strand
GGCCATCATCTGGAACGACGTGCTGGTGGACTGGGGCAACCGGGTGGTGGGCGCGCCTTCCCGCAAGGCCGTGATTGCCGGCTGGATGCGTCCGGTCTCGTCCGAAATTGCCGTGGACGAGGGCTACGACGCCATCCTGTGCCCGGTGGGGCATCTGTATCTGAGCGCGGCCGACGGAAATCGGCTGACGGGAGACGCCTATTTCCGGAGGGTGTATGACTTGGACGTAAAACCGGAAAAGCATTATCTGGGCGTAGAGGCCTGCCTGTGGTCTGAACGGGTTGCCAGCGAAGAGGACCTCCTGTGGAAACTCCTGCCCCGTCTGGGGGCCGTGGCTGAACTCCAGTGGGCCAATCCGGAAACCCGGGATTTCGAGGCCTTCCTGCCCCGCCTGTACAAGATGGAAGAGATATACACCGCCCGCGGCTGGAACTGGAACGAGGTAAAATGATTATATTTGCATGCTAAAAAATCTGAAATTATGAAACTGAACGGAAGAAGAGAATCTACAAACGTGGAAGACCGCCGCGGGACGGTGGGAAAAGCCGCCGGTATGGGCCTGGGCGGCATTGCCGTAGTGGCCCTGCTCACGCTGCTCATGGGCGGAAACCTGGGAGACGTGTTCCAGGTGGTTATGCAGAATGCCGGTTCCCAGACAGCTGCCGCGCAGTATGAACCTACGGCGGAGAACGAGGCGCTGGCCAAGTTCTCCCGTCAGATTCTGGCCTCTACGGAAGACGTATGGAGCCGCTATTTCGCAGACAACGGCCTGGGCAGTTACCGGGCGCCCACCCTGGTGCTCTATACCGGCAGCACCAGCACCTCCTGCGGGCAGGGACAGGCCGCCATGGGCCCCTTCTACTGTTCGGCCGATGAAAAACTGTACATAGACCTTTCCTTCTTCTCCAGCATGAGGCAGCAGCTGGGGGCCGACGGAGACTTTGCCTACGCCTACGTGATTGCCCATGAAGTGGGCCACCACGTCCAGCACTTGCTGGGTACCCTGGGGCAGGCCCACCAGCAGATGGCCCGCATGTCCAAGGCCGAAGCCAACCGCACGAGCGTGCGCATCGAGCTTCAGGCCGACTGCTACGCCGGCGTCTGGGGCCACTACGAGAGCGCCCTCTTCGGCTCTTTGGAAGAGGGAGACCTGGAGGAAGCCATCCGCTGCGCCTCGGTGATTGGAGACGATTATCTCCAGAAAAAGGCCCAGGGCTATGCAGTGGAGGAGTCCTTCACCCACGGCACCGCGGCCCAGCGCATGCGCTGGCTCAAGCGTGGCCTGAATTCCGGAGACATCCGGCAGGGCAACACCTTCTCCCTGGCCGACAGCCAACTGTAGGGCGCGTCAGCCTTTCCGGTACTCGGAAGGCGTCATTCCCGTGTGGGCCTTGAAGAACTTGTAGAAGACGGACTGGTTGGGGAAGTGGAGGTCATAGACAATCTGTTTTACGGACTTGTCCGAGTATTTGAGCAGGTTCTTGGCCTCCAGAATCACAAACGAATCTATCCAGGCGGGCGCACTGCGTCCGCTTGCTTGTTTGATGAGCTTGGACAGGTACTTGGGGGAGAGGCAGAGCTTGTCGGCATAGAAGGCCACGCCCCTTTCGGTGTTGTGATACTCCGTCACCAAGGCGATGAAGCGCTCCAGAAGCTGGTTTATCCGGGCCGTTGACGGATTCTCCGCCTTCCGGCTATGGCTGATTTCGCGTGTCCACAGTTCCAGGATAACATGGGCGAAGGAGGTGACCAAGGCTCCCAGGACGTTCTTTTTGTTCTTCATGCGGCTGTGGAGGATGTTCCGGGAGAGGGTGAAATATTCCACCAGCAGTGAAATGTCATCCTCTGACAAACGGATGCAGGGATAGTTCCACAGCCGGAGGCTTTCCTGGTACACCCGGTTGATGTCCAGGTGGATGCCGCTCATGAATTCCTTGGAAATGAGGAGGAAGTAGAGCTCTGCATCGGCAATGTGCTCCGGCTTGTAGGAAGATACCTTGATAATATTGCCCGGGACCGTCATCATGATGGAGCCGGACCGCACGTCGAAGGTGTTCAGGTTGTGATCTACCTGGAAGTGACCTTCTTTCAGAAAAAAGAAGATATACCCGTCAAAGCGGACAGGGTATTGCAGCATTTTGAGGATGCCCTCGCTTTTTTCCACCTTTTCTCCATGAACTTCTCCCAGGATGATGTCCTTGCCCAGGACGTGCTCGTCAATCACCGGAGCCAGGGACAGAATGCGTTGGATGTCAATGGTCTGTAACGCGTTTTCTTCCATACTATACGTGTTTTCCGCAAAGGTAAAAACTTTTGTGGAAATTTGCAAAACTTCGCATTATTCGACTAAAAGGATAATTTTGGCGCCGTTTTGATTCTCTTTTTTCGCCAAAATGGCAGTAATTTTGCAATCTCAATCTGTGCTTGTAAAAAAGCGGGGATATGACAATATGACAAAAACGATTTATATGAAAAAGTTGACATTGTTCCTTCTGCTGGCCCTTGGCATGGTGAATGCCCGGGCGCAGGAAAACGTTTACAACGGGCAGCCCCTCACGCTGGAAGACTGCCGTGAGATGGCCATTGCCCGGAGCAAGGACCTTGAGCAGGCCCGCATCCAGGTGAAGATGGCCGATTATGACCGCAAGATTGCCCTGGCCAACTACTTCCCCAACATCAGCGCCAAGGGTGCCTACCTTTATAACAACAGGGACATCGCCCTCATCGGGGCCGACCAGTCGGCCCTGCTGCAGGGCGCCGGAACCCTGGTGCAGGGGCAGATGGACGCTGCCATGGCCGGAGCCATGCAGCAGATGAGCGGGGCCATGACGGCCAAAATGACGCAGCTCATGACCGCCATCCAATCCAATCCCGCCCTGGCTGCGGAATACATGGGAAGCCCCATGTGGCAGACCATCCTGGGCATGCTCCAGGGAGCTGACCCTTCTTCCTTGGCCGGCCTCATGCCCAACATTTCTGAGCCGGTGAACGCGATAGGTTCCGACATTGACAAGGCCCTGCATCCGAACCTGCACCATATCCTGGTAGGTGCCGTCACCCTGCAGCAGCCGGTATTCGTGGGCGGAAAAATCATCTATTCCAACCAGATGGCCGCCCTGGCCCAGGACCTGGCCGCGTCCAAATACGACATGAAGTACGCGGATGTAGTGCTGGACGTGGACCAGGCCTACTGGCAGATTGTCTCCATTGCCGAGAAACTGCGTCTGGCCCAGGCCTATGCCGACCTCCTGCACCAGATGGAACATGACGTGCAGCTGTCCATCGAGTCCGGCGTAGCCACCGAGTCCGATGCCCTCCAGGTGAAGGTGAAGGCCAACGAGGCCGACATGATGCGCACCAAGGCGGAAAACGGCCTCACTTTGTCCAAGATGCTGCTGTGCAAGCGTATCGGCCTTCCGCTGGAAAGCGAGATTGTGCTGGCCGATGAAAACCTGGACGCTGTCCCGGGCGTTCAGTACGAGGCTGAGAAGTCCATGGAGGACATCTATGCCCGGCGCCCGGAGACCCGCAGCCTCCAGCTTGCCAGCCAGATTTATGACCGCAAGGCCAAGGTGGTAAGGGCCGACATGATGCCTCAGGTGGCCCTGACGGCCAATTACCTGCTTACCAATCCCAACGCCTTTAATGGTATTCAGAATACCTTCCAGGGTGGCATGCTGGTGGCCGGCGTGATGGTGAACGTCCCCATCTTCCACGGTCTGGAATACGTTAACAAATACAAGAAAGCCAAGGCCGAAGCCTCGCTTTATCAGACACAGTACGAAGATGCCCGCGAGCTCATCCGCCTGCAGGTGACCCAGCAGCGCAAGCTCCTGGGCGAGGCTTCCGAAAAGGTGGACATGACGCTGTCCAACCTGGAAAGCGCCGAGGAGAACCTTCGCAAGGCCACGGTGGGCTATGAGGCTGGCATGGTTCCTACCAACACCGTCCTGGCCGCCCAGACGGCCTGGCTCAGCGCCCACAGCGAGTACATCGACGCAGGAATAGAGCTGCAGATGGCCGCTGCCGCCCTCAATAAGGCCGAGGGCAATTACCATTCTACCGATAACAAATAAAAAGACAAATACTATGGCAAAGAAAAATTACAACCTTCTCATTGGCGTGATGGCCCTGGTGGGCATCATCCTGGCCGTTTCCATCATTGGATACTTCGTTTCCCGTCCCAAGGACATCGTGATTCAGGGAGAGGCCGAAGCCACCGAATACCGCGTATCGGGCAAGGTTCCCGGCCGTATCGAGGAATTCCGCGCCCAGGAAGGAGACGCAGTCCGCAAGGGAGATACGCTGGTTATCATCGACTCTCCGGAAATCCGCTCCAAGATAGCCGAGGCCAATGCCGCCAAAGCTGCCGCCGTTGCCCAGAAGAACAAGGCTATGAACGGTGCCCGGGCCGAACAGATTACCGGCGCCTACGAGATGTGGCAGAAGGCCCTGGTGGGCGAGGAGGTGATGCGCAAATCCTATGAGCGTATCAAGTCCCTGCATGACCAGAAGGTGGTCTCCGACCAGAAATACGATGAGGTTGAGGCCCAGTACAACGCGGCCGTTGCTACCGCCAAGGCTGCCAAGAGTCAGTACGACATGGCCGTGAAAGGCGCCCGTCAGGAAGACAAGGATGCCGCCGTGGCCCTGGTGGAACGTGCCAACGCCGCCGTCCGGCTGGTGAATTCCTATAAGGACGAGATTCGCCTCACCTCTCCGGCCGACGGTATCATCGCCGCCCGTTACCCCAAGGTGGGCGAGCTGGTGGGCCAGGGCTCTCCCATCATGACCATCCAGGACCTGGAGGACATGTGGTTCACCTTCAACATCCGCGAAGACCGGCTGCACAAGATGCAGCAGGGTGACAAGATTACCCTCACCGTTCCGGCCCTGGATAACGCGCAGGTCACCGCTACCGTCTATTACATGGCTGTCCGTGAGTCTTATGCCACTTGGCGAGCCACCAAGGAGATGGGCGAATTCGACACCCGCACCTTCGAGGTGCGTGCCCGGCCGGACGCTCCCGTGAAGGGTCTTCGTCCCGGTATGAGTGTCATCATGATTTCCAGGGAGAAATAAGCATGAGTTGGATTCATCATTGGTTCCAGGTTGTCCGCCGCGAAGTGCGTATCATGCGAAGCCGGCCCATCTATCTGCTGGGCTCGGTGGGTGTGATGGCCGTGAGCGCCTTGTTCTTCATCACTTTCTTTGACGAAGGACTGCCGCAGAAGCTGCACATCGGCGTGGTCGATTTGGACCAAAGTTCTACTTCAAGGAATTTCCGCCAGCAACTGGACGCCACCCAGATGGGGAGCGTCGTGGAATTTGCCACGGTGAGCGAGGCGTCCCGGGAGCTGGAGACCGGCCGTATCAACGGTTTTGTGGTGATTCCCCATTACTTTGACCGGGAGGTCCAGAGCTTCCATTCTCCCAAGATGCAGGTATATGTGAACACCATGTACCCGGTAATCGGCGGGGCGCTGGCCTACAAGGACATCCTGTACATGATTAACCTGACCAACGGCGCCGTGCAGCGCCAGGTGCTGCGTGCCAAGGGCGTGCCGGACGGGGAAATCATGGCCCGGATTCAGCCCTTGACCGTGGATGCCCATGCCGTGGGGAACGGCCCCACCAACTATGGTTATTACCTGGTGAACATGATTCTGATGGGCATCCTGGCCATGTGCGTCACCCTCATCACGGCCTATTCGGTGGGTGCCGAGCTCAAATACGGTACTTCCAGGCATCTGCTGGAAACCGCCGACGGCTCCATCGTGGTGGGTATATTGGGAAAACTGGCTCCCTATACGCTCCTGTTCTCCGTTATCGGCATTGTGCTGCAGCTGCTCCTCTACGGTCCGCTGCATTATCCCATGAACGGCAGCTTCCTCTGGCTTGTTTTGGCCACCTTGGTGTTCATCCTGGCCTACCAGGCCGTGGGCGTGTTCATCGTGTCCATGGTTCCCACCCTGCGCCTGGGCGTGTGCATATCGGCCCTTTACAGCGTGCTGGGCTTCTCCTTCGCCGGTTTCACCCTGCCCGTGAGTTCGCTGCCGGCCGCCCTGCAGGGCATGTCCGTGATTTTCCCGCTGCGTTTTTATTACCAGCTGTATGTCCGGGAGGTCCTGTACGGCTCCGGATTCGCAGGCTGGTGGGTCTATCTGGTCCTGATGCTCCTGTTCCTCTTCCTCCCGCTGATGGGGGCCATCCGGCTCAAGCATGCCTATCAGTACCAGAATTATCCGCGCAATTGATATGAACTACATAAGTAATTGGTTCCGAGATATTTGGAACATATTTGTGAACGAGCTTCGGCTCATCGGCCGGGACAATGGCGTGATGCTTATTTTCTGCTTTGCCGGCCTGGTGTATCCCGTGCTTTATAACTTCATCTACCACGACGGGGTAGTGGACGACATGCCGGTAGCCGTAGTGGACAATTCCCGCGGCAGCTACAGCCGCCGTTATGTGCAGAAGTTCGACGCCACGCGGGAATGTGCCATCGCCTATGACTGCGTGTCCATGGCCGAGGCCGAGGAGCTCATGAAAGAGCAGAAGGTTCACGGAATCCTGTATTTCCCCTCCGACTTTGACACCCGTCTGGTGCGGGGTGAGCAGGCTGCCCTTTCCACCTATGCCGACATGTCCACCTTCCTCTATTACAAGAACATGACCATCGCCTCCAACCTGGTGATGCTGGACGAGGTACACCAGATTCAGGCCGAGCATTATGCGGCCGCCGGTTTCACCGGGCAGGATGCGGTGCAGCTCATCGAGCCGGTCCGCTACGACGACGCCCGCCGGTACAACCCCAACATCTCCTTCACCATGTTCTTCATCTACATGGCGCTTATGATGATTCTGCAGCAGGTGATGTTCTACGGTTCCAGTACGCTGGCGGGTACGCTGCGGGAAGAAGGCCGCAGTTTCGCCCGCCTGGAAGGCGGAAACGGGCGGGGCGTGGGCCGCATTGTCCTGGGCCGCGGCGGTGCCTATTTCCTGATTTTCCTCTTCCTCGGGGTTTATGGCGCCATGCTCATTCCCAACCTCTTCCACATGCCCATGCACACGGACTGGTGGGACATGGTGCTCTTCCTGGCCTTCTTTGTGGCCGATATCATCTTCTTCAGCTTTACCTGGTCATCGGCCATTACCAAGCGGGAGACGGTGCTGGTGCTGCTGCTCTTCGTTTCGCCCATTGCGGTGTTCCTGACGGGCTTCACCTGGCCAACGGAGAACATTCCCGCCTTCTGGAGGATGGTCTCTTACATTTTTCCCACCACCTTCGGCTGCCGGGCCTATATGACCCTTTCACAGACCGGAAGCCTGCTGTCCATAGCCCCGGAACTGCGGGCCATCACCATCCAGACGGTGGTGTACTACTTCCTGGCCAGCGTGGCCGTTTATGTGGAAAACTTGTATATAAGCCGGAAAGAATCCTGAACTTAAACTATTATTTCCGGAAGCCGGCCGAAGTCGTCCAAGACGTGATTCGCGCCGGCTTTTTTCAATGCCTCGCGGTCGGAATTGCCGTAGGTGACCCCGCAGGTGAAGGCACCGGCCCGCTTTCCCATGAGGATGTCCACGGGCATGTCTCCTACCACCAGGGCTTCATCGGCCCGGAAGTGCAGGTCTCTCAAGGTCTTGAGGACGGGTTCGGGGTCGGGTTTGGCTGCGGAGACGTTGTCGGCCCCCAGGACGTAGGAGAAGAAGGGCGCGATGCCCATGTCTCTCAGGAAATCGTTCAGGGAAAGCGAGAGGCGGGAGGAGGCCACGGTGAGCACGTACCCCCGGACGTGAAGGGCCTCCAAGGTCTCTTTTACATGCGGAAAGAGGCCGGGGATAATCTTTGTCTTGAGCTCGTCGAAGATGGCCCGGTAGGTTTTCACCCAGGCGGGAAGGTCCTCCCTTGCAAGCTGGGGAAACATGGTGAGGATGCCTTCTTCCAGGGGCAGGCCGATGGTGCGGGAAATCATCTGGTCTTCCAGGACGGGGAAGCCCATCCGGCGCATGGCTTCCTGGTTGGTCTGGATGATGAGCTCGTGGGTGTCGGCCAGCGTGCCGTCAAAGTCGAAGATGAGAAGTTTGATCATGCCAGGGTGTTCTATGGGTGCAAAAATACGGATTTTTTGGCAGATAATGCGTATATTTGCATTATACCGAAAAATGAAAACCGTAATTTATACTATGACAAACCTTACTAAAATCTTTTGCGCGGCATTGTGCATCTGTGCAGTTTCCTGCGCCAACCCTTCCCGGAAAGCCTCTGAGGCCGATTTTGTTGACAGCGTGGCCGAAGCCCTGGCCGACGGAGGACAGATTAGGCCGGAGCGGCTCCAGTGGACCCGGGAACCGGCTGCCTTTGAAATCAAGGACGGCACCATTTCCGTCACTACCGCTCCGCATACCGACCTCTGGCAGCGGACCTATTATCATTTCCGGAACGACAATGCCCCCGTGCTGCAGATGAAAACCCGGGAGCAGTACTTCAGCTTTGTGGTGAAGACGGACTTCACGCAGAGCCACCGGCGCTTTGACCAGTGCGGCGTGGTCATGTACCTGGACAGCGAAAACTGGCTCAAGGGCTCCGTGGAGTTCGAGAACGCGGAGTTCCAGCACCTGGGCAGCGTGGCCACCAACAACGGCTATTCCGACTGGGCCACCACCGCCATTCCCGCCGATGTCAAAACCATGTGGTACCGCTTCTCCCGCCGGGCCGATGACTACTGTATCGAGTGCTCCACCGACGGGGTGAACTTCAGCCAGATGCGCATCTGCCACATGTATGCGGCCGGTGACGAGATTTCCTTCGGCATCTACGCCTGTTCTCCGGAAGAGTCTTCTTTCACGGCGGTCTTCTCCGACATGAAAATTACCGAGTGCATGTGGAAGGCCCACGACGGCCAGCAGCCCGATGCGGAATAGTTGAGGGCGGGGCATTCACCCGGGATTTCTATTTTTTGCCGGAAGGATAGATTTTGTTCTTTCATGAGAAAAATGCTATATTTGCCTTTGACTATGAGCCAAAAGGATATCATACAGGGAATGCGAGAAGTTGCGAAAGCCGTACT
>CADBHY010000062.1:1217-10332 GCA_902794615.1 uncultured Bacteroidia bacterium | reverse complement strand
GGGACACCTCACACGTTTTTCGGATTTCGGCTTATCTTTTCACGATTCACGCAAGAAACAGAGATGGCTCGGATAAGGCCCAAGGTGCCGGCGACGACGCTGAGCAACAGCTGAAATACGGAGAGGATGTATCCGTCATCACAATCACTGCCCAAAAGGGCGCGAGGAAGGAATAGTATTTGTAGCAAACCTCCGCGATATGAAGAAGATACTGTTGTTTGCACTCTGCCTGCTGCTGGGGCTGTCGGCCCGGGGACAGGTGTTCATCATCAACGACAACTTAATGACAGGGCGCATGAGCGAGATTAAGGCCACCGTGCTGGACTCCCTCACCAACGAGCCCGTGGGCTTTGCCTCCGTGTATGTGATTCCGTCCAAGGACACCACCATAACCAACTTTACGCTTTCGGACGCCAAGGGCGAGGCCAAGCTGGACGAGGTCCCTTACGGCAGCTATGTCTTCCATGTGGAAATGATGGGCTACAAGCCCTTCATCAAGGAAAAATACTTCCGGGAGCGGAGAGTGGACATGGGCACTATCCGCCTGCAAGTGGACGAGCACTACCTGGAGGCGGCCGTGGTCTCCGACGTGGGCAACCCCATCGTGGTGAAGAAGGACACCGTGGAGTTCAACGCTTCCTCCTTCCGGGTGGGCGCCAACGCCATGCTCAAAGACCTGCTGCAGCGCATGCCCGGCATGGAAATCACGGAGGACGGCAAGGTGAAGTTCAACGGCGAGGAGATAGACAAGCTCACCATCGGCGGGCGCACCTTCTTCTTCAACGACCAGAGCACGGCCCTGAACAACCTGCCGGCAGCCGTGGTGGACAAAATCCGCGTGATAGACCGCGACTCGGAGGCCACGCGGGCTTCCGGCCTGCAGGACGGCTCCCGCGAGAAAGTCCTGGACGTGGCCCTGAAGAAGGAATACGAGAAGGGCTGGTTCGGCAATGCCGGCTTCAAAGGTGGCTCCACCCTCACGCCCAAGGCCGATGACAAGGACCTCCGTGACGGCCGCGGCTTCCTCTGGAGCGGGAATGCGCTGGTATCGGCCTATGGAGAGAAGGACCAGGTGACGGTGATAGGCAATGCGCAGAATATCAATGACTCCAACGCCGTCTTTATTATGATTGACGGGGACGGGGAGCAGAGTTCCCTGAATCAGGGGCTTTCCACAGCTGCCCAGCTGGGCGTGAACGCCAACACCTCCCGCATCAAGGACGTGGAAACGGCGGTAAGTGCCAATTACAAGTACACGGACACCCGCTCCGGAAACAAAACGGAGCGCACCACCTTCCAGGACAGCGGCAACCTGAACGCATCTTCCCTGAATACGGGACGGTCCTACAACAACTCCGTGTCGGCCAATATGGAGTTCAAGAAAGAGAAGGGTAAAGTGTGGTTCCACCTGCGCCCGGACTTCCGCTATTCCAAAACGGACTCATATAGCAATGGCAGCTCTCAGACCCTTCAGGCGGGGAATTTCCTCAACAGTGCGGAGAATGCGAACCACAGTCTGTCGGCCAGCAAGAATGCCTATCTGAACGGTGACGTTACCTTCCGGGAGATAGGCGGGAAAGCCAGGCGCTCATTGACCCTGGATCTGTCCGGAAGCTATGGGGACAGCAATGGGAAGAGTGACGAGACCTCCCTGCTCACCCTGAGCACGGGGACCGGCATCCGCTCCATGCACTATGACGCAAACGGACGGAACGGCGGCGCAAGAGGCGACGTCAGCTACACGGAGCCGCTGGGAGAAAAGTGGACGCTTGGAGTGCGGGCTGGGCTGTATTGGACGGGCCGCAGCAGCGTCCGCGATGCCTTTGACGCCGCCGGGAAAAACGACTATTACAGTTCTGTCAGCCGGAACAATTATCTGGAACAGTCGTACGGCCTTACGGCGCAATATCAGTTTGCTCAAAGGAGCTACATCACCCTTGGGGTCAACGTGCTGGGCACCCTGAACGAGACCTTCTCCAAGAGTTTCGGCATAGAGAACACCACCGGGAAGGGTGAGTGGCTCTGGCATGTGATGCCCCAATTCCGCTTCATTTACGGAAAGGGGAACCACCGCCTTTCCGTCTATGTGGCCGGCTCCGCCCAGCAGCCCTCATCGGCCCGGATACAGCCGGTGCTCAATATCACGGATCCCTCGCGCCTGAGCCTGGGCAACGTGTACCTGAAGCCCTATACGCAAACCTACCTCAACGCAGACTGGGTACTGAACAACCGGGAGCGCTTCTCCACGCTCATGCTCTACTTCTACGGCCATGTCTCGTCCTCTCCCATCATCAGCGCGCAGTGGTACGACGCGGACGGAATCCTGTACAGCGTGCCTGTGAATGCCAAGAAACCCAGCCTCACCGCCAACCTGACGGCCAATTACACCACGCCGCTGGACAGCCACAAGCTCTGGTCCCTCACCCTGGGCGGAACTGCCTCCTTCAACGCCGCCACCAGTTACCAGACGCGCCAGACGCTCTCCGGCCTGGACAAGGACAGCTTTGACTACTCCGCCTTCATGGCCCATTTCTGGGGCACTTCAGGAGAGCGTTTCTACGGCGGGGAAAGCGGGTTTGAGGAGAGCAAGACGAACGTATTCTCCCCGTATGTAAGTTTCAGCGTGAAATTCAATCCGGACCACTATTCCTTCAGCATAGGAGCCAGTACCCAGGGCTGGATTGCCCGCTATTCGCTGGACCCCCGGGCCAACATGAATACGCTGGACACCCGCCTCACCGCCCGCGGCTCCTACACTACCAAGCACGAGTTCGAGTTCCTCACAGACATCTCCTATGTCTTCTACAAAGGCTACCAAGCCGGTTACGGCCAGCCCGAATGGCAGTGGAATGCGGAAATCTCCAAAAACATCGGTGCCTTCAACCTGAGCCTCAAGGTGCACGACATCCTGAACCAGACCCGGAACCTCACCCACACAGTTACGGCCAACTACATGGAAGACAGTTATCGCCTCATTATGGGCCGATACCTCCTCCTGGGCGTGAAGTGGAACTTTGGCAAGATGAACGCCGCCCACAGCCGCCGTGCCCAGCAGGCTGCCTGGAATATGGTCTGGTAGGTGTGTGAGGTGTCCCGAATTTTGGGACACCTCCCGCAAAAAAGGCCGATTTTGGTAGAGGTGTCCGTGTTTTTGGGACACCTCACACGCCCGGCCCTGGAGAAGTAAACTTAAAACCGGTCCAGGAGGCGGGCTGCGTCGGCATATGTGAGACCGCAGACGCGGGCAATCTGGTTGGCGTCGGCGCTGAAGCGGAGTCGGAGCTGGCGGGCCAGTTCCACCTGCTCATCGGCCTGGAGGGCGTTAAACGTTTCTTTTCCGAAGAGACTGCGGCAAAGTTCCGGGAGGGCCGTCAGGATGGTTTGGTCGCGGAAAGCCGGGAGGGCAGCGTCGACACTTTCCATCCTCTTGCGTGCCTTGGAGGAATTGGACAGGAAGAAATTCATCCGTTTGGGTGTGCGGAAGATGGTTTCTACATCCTCGATATCCAGATAGGAGGAAGGAAGGATATAACCCTCCGGACTCAACTTCCACTTTGGGGGAAGAATGGGACGGAAACTGTGCATCATGCGTTCCAAAGAGCGCACGGAGAATTCACGAACAGGCCGGCCGCCGGGCGGGGATACGCAGAAGAAGCAGTTTCCGCTTCCCCAGGGATACTGGCTGGGGTGGGAGCAGATGTTGGCCGCCACCGGATTCATCTGGACGTACGCCACCGCCCTTTCCACCGCCTCGTCCTCGTACGGGACCTCCCGGATATCCACCTCGTTTCCGCGGAGGAATTCTTTAGCGCCGTACTTCTTCCGGAAATACTGCGAGTAGCGGCGCTTGACCTGATGGACAAACAGCAAAACATCTTCCGGGTAGCCTCTAAGTACAAAGTGCAAGTGGTTGGACATAAGCACAAAAGCCAGTACGCCCACCTCCTTCCGGCAGGCCGATTCAATAGCCACGTAATTCATTCCCACCCGGAAGTCTTCCTCTTCCCGGAACCAGAGATGGTCCTCCAGATGGGCCGTGGTGAGCAGATACACTTTTCTCATGCGCACAAATATAATTTTCTGCACACTTTTCTCCAACTTTTTGAGCCATTAAAAAATTTCACTATATTTGCCTGAACACTAATATGTTAACAGAAAAACATCCTTTCGAACCCTTCTTGCCGGACGGGGCAAAAATCCTGTTTCTGGGCAGTTTTCCGCCCCAGCCGCACCGCTGGAGTATGCATTTCTACTACCCCAATTGGGCAAATGACTTCTGGCGGGTCATGGGACTCATTCATTTCGGAGAGCGAAATTATTTTTGTGTTCCCGGGGAAAAGCGCTTTGACGAAGCGGCCATCCGCGCCTTCTGCTCTGCCCAAGGACTGGCCTTCTACGACACGGCCAGTGAGGTTCGTCGCCTGAAAAACAATGCTTCGGATGCGTTCCTGGAGGTGGTTACGCCCACGGATGTGCCGGGACTGCTGGCGCATCTGCCACTTTGCGGCACGGTGGTCACAACGGGCCAAAAGGCCACCGAGGTGCTCTCGGAGACCTTTCAGTGCGAAGTGCCCCCGCTTGGAGGATACGTTGAGGTGCGCATCGGCCCGCGGACGCTCCTTTTTTGGCGCATGCCTTCCACTTCCCGCGCCTATCCGCTCCCTCTGGAGAAAAAGGCAGATGCCTATCGCCGTCTTTTCCCCTGACGTACCGTGTGAGGTGTCCCGAATTTTGGGACACCTCCCGCAAAAAAGGCCGATTTTGGTAGAGGTGTCCGTGTTTTCGGGACACCTCACGCACTCGCCCTGGAGGAAGTTGCAGAAAATTGTTATCTCTGCGGTATGCGCAAGGTGCTCATACTGCTACGCTGCGGATGCCGACGCGGTTCAAATATCGGGACAATAGCCGCCGATTCTCGCCCGGCAAAAATCCATGAATGCCGGATTGTAATTGGGATGAAGATAGAAAGAACGGACCATGTCCAGGGCGGCGTAGGGAAGGAGCTCCCTGTTGAGGGCTTCCACATCGGCCTTGCCTGTATAGGAACGGGCAAAAGCCTCCCAGAAAGCTTTCATCTGCTCCGAAGTCAGGTGCGTAAGGTCCTGAACCAGAGGTATCACGCTGTCATCCACCATCATTTTGTAAAGGTGAGCCAGGTCCATCATGTGGCAGCCCTGTGACAGCCAGCCCAAATCTATCCAATAGGGCTTCTCCCGGGCCAGGATAATGTTGCCGGGCTGCATGTCTCCGTGAAGGCAGGTTCCGCTGTCCGGCATAGCGGAAACAAAGGATTGAAACCATTTCCGCTGCCCCTCGGACACGATGGGGGAACTGTCCAGGGCGCTTAAAAGAAGCGACTTGACGGAAGGAACATAAGGGCCGATGGAAATGGGGCGCTTATGCAGGTCCTTGGCATAGCCGGCCATCTGTGCGGCATATTCCGGAATGCGTTCCGGCTGGTCGGCACACAGGCGCGAAAAAGACTTCTTGCCCGCAATTCTCTCCGAAATGTAGCCGTGGTCCTTCCCGTCGCGTACGATTTCATAAACCTCCGGTGTGGGCAGACCGGCTTCCAGGGCCACCCGTGAGGCATAGAACTCCTGTTCTATCTTAGCGGCCGACCCCATCTCCGTGCGGACAATCTTCAAAAGTTTCCCGGGATGTTTTTCCGAGACATAGGCCTGTCCGTTATAACCTTCACCCACCAGCTCCCACTCAGAAATCTTTATTTGCGGATACTCTTTCATCACGGTACAAATATCGGAAAAAAACACGGAACGCGGGCCAGGTGCTTACTTCTGGTGAATCTTGTGGATGCGGCCGCCGGGGAGGACGGTACGCAGCGCCCCCATCGTGATGTTCTGGATAAGGTAGGACGGGTAAGGCAGCATAGGGTCCCGCTTGAATTCAACAGCCACCCGTTTGGGCTCCCTTCCGCTGCTGAGCGGATTGGCCTTGGGCAGGACCAGATTGGCCATAAAGGTGAGTGCGCCGCTGTTCTTGGCTACGAGCCGATAGGGGGCATATTCGTCCTTCCAGGCCTTCACCGCCAAGTTTTCGTACGCCATGCAGAAGTCTTCCTTCATCGTGTGTTTGTTCCCCTTGAAGATGCACTCAATCTGATGAATCCGGGCCTGCGCAGTGGCACCGAACAGCGGACGCAGGAAGCCGTCCAGATGGGAGGCGTCCAGATTGTAGATATGCATGACCCCCTGGGTGCTTTCCGCCTTGTCGTTGCGGACAAACAGCTTCATGTCCATCCGGCTGTGCCCCTTCTGTCCGGAACTCAGGCGCAGCTCCATCACGTTGTCCTCCGCATTACTCACGGAATTCACCGCCAAGGCGACGTTCTTCATGGGGAAGGCGCCCCGGTTCTTATGCGTAACCTCCCAAAGGAAGGTGAAGTCCTGCAGCCGGGCGTCCAGCTTCCCTATTTTCAAAGGCCAGGAAACGGCATTCAAACTTTCTTGGAACGTGTCGTAAGGCACGGCCGGGGCATAGCGGTCGTCCTGCAGGATGACCGCCCGGGTGCCGCGGAGGCCGATACTGTCCACCGCCACCTGCCTGGAGCTAACCAGGCGGGGAATATTCAGCGGGCTCACATACAGGCTGTCCAACAGCACATCGTACCACATGGCCGATACCTTCCCCAGCCGCAGCGCCAGTTCCTCCTGCTCCACGCAGCTGTAAAGGTGCATGGCCCGCGCCTTGACGGGGCCCGCATCGGCCGTCTCCAAATGGCCCACGAGAATGCGCGACAGCGCCTGGGCATCCACATAATCGAGGCTGTCCAAAGCTATGCTATACAGGCTGTCATTGTAGGAAAATGCGCCCTCCGGCAGCGCCAGGCCCATCTCGCGAACGGAAAGGCCGATTCCCTGCGCGGAAACTCGCGTGGAATCCTTCAGGCTGCGAAGTCCCACAGCGCCCTTCTCTATCAGCAGTTCCCCAAGCGAAACCCTTTTCAAGAAGGATTTTCGAGCCGATACCGTGTCTTTCTTCTCCGGAGCCTTGCCCCCCTGCAGGACCAGCCGGACATCGGGCTCGCGGATGAGCAGGCGCCCCGCATCGGCCTCTCCCTTCAGCAGGCGGAACCAGCGTATGCGCTCCAGGCGGAGGGCCTTCACGTGTCCCTTCACATCCGGTGTCACGCCGGTGGAGTCCGTAAGCGCAAAATCCACATCCCGCAGCTCCACATTACCGCCTATCAGGGAAACACTTGCCTTTTTGAACTCTACCCGCGCACCGGGAAGGCCGGCCAGGGCAGAACGGAGTTTTTTTCCGGCGATGACATTCACCGCCACGCCACAAAAGGCCACCACCGCAAAAACGATGGCAACACCCTTGAAGAACGACTTTTCAGACATAGCAAATACAACTAACCCAAACGCAAAGATACAAAAAAAACGCCGCTTTCAAAGCGGCGGATGCCTGCAGACCAAGGCTGCAGAACGGGATATTCAACAGAATGAGCCGCTTGGAGCAGAATAAAAACAAGCGGGAATAAAAAGGACCGCCAGTCTGTCACATCAGGATTCCGGTTCAAGGGAAAGGGTGACACGGATATCGCCCTCTCCTGCTTTCAGGAAGGATTTGAGCGCATCCATAGACCCGTATTCCATTTTGCCGATACGGGTGTAAGTCCAGGAGTTGCTGCCATAGAACAGCACAAGCTGGTTGCCGCTGTAGAGAATGACATCCCCGGCTCGCGTGGTAATCCGGCTGTCGCTGGCGGGAAGCGACCGGCCCAGGGCTCCCACTTTCTCAAATCCGCCGTAATCGCGGGCAGTATAAGTAATGGAGGCTGCCCGCAAGGCTTCTACAAGGGCTTTTGTGGCAGCATTGTTTTCAATGGCAACCGGGAGGGTTTTCCCGTCAATGGTAATCTGAATTTTGTCCGGCATCTGTGATTCTTCTTGGGGGGCTTCTTGCTGCTGCCCTGCACCGGGTTGCGGAACCTTGGTGCAGGACAACAAGACAAGGAACAGAACTTTAAGAAACGTTTTCATCCTACTGCAGGTTCTCCTTGAAAAAGCCCTCGATTTTGTCGTATGGAATCACTCCTGCAACATCATCATAGAGGTCTACATGGGAGGCCCCGGGGATGATAAGAAGTTCTTTGTTGCCTTCTTTGGCACTCTCGCCCACTACATGCATTCCGGTCATGCGCTCGAAGGCATACTCGCTGAAATAGCGGCTGTGAGCCTTTTCGCCGTGGATAAGAAGCACGGGATTCTCAATTTCATGCGCCCAGGCCAGCAGGGGCTGGTTCAGGAAACTCTGGCAGCCGATAACGTTCCAGCCGTCGTTGGAGTTGCCACTGCGTTTGTGATAGCCGCGGGATGTCTTGTAATAGGCATGATAGTCCTTGACAAACCACGGAGCGTCCTCGGGAAGCGGATCTACAACACCACCGGCACGCTCATAAGTACCTGAAGCATAATCTTTCGTTCGCTGCGCAGCCAGGGCGCGGCGTTTTTCCTGACGCTGTGCGGGCGTATCCTCGCTGGCGAAATATCCCTCCACATTCACCTTGCTCATATCGTACATGGTAGAGGCCACGGTAGCCCTAATGCGCGGATCCAGCGCAGCCGCATTGACGGCCATGCCACCAAAACCGCAGATGCCGATGATGCCGATGCGCTTCGGGTCCACCAGTTCGCAGTTGGAAAGGAAATCGACGGCCGCCAGGAAATCCTCCGTATTGATGTCCGGGGAGGCCATCCTGCGGGGTTCTCCACCGGATTCACCGGTGAAGGAAGGGTCGAAGGCAATGGCCACAAAGCCTCTTTCGGCCATATGCTGGGCATACAGGCCGCTGCTCTGCTCCTTCACGGCTCCGAAAGGACCGCTCACCGCAATGGCGGGAAGTCGGCCGGCTGCATCCTTGGGAACATACATATCGGCCGCCAGTTCAATGCCATAGCGGTTATGAAAAGTAACTTTACTGTGGTTGACAAGTTCGGATTGGGGGAAGGTCTTGTCCCACTCCCGGGTAAGATTCAGTGTGCTCATATTCTGGTTTGTGTTTGATTTGCAAGCAAGCAGCATCAAAGCCGCTACGGAAACTGTGACGAATTGTTTGACCATCATCTCTTTGTTTTTTGCAAAGGTA
>CADBHY010000062.1:0-1183 GCA_902794615.1 uncultured Bacteroidia bacterium | reverse complement strand
TACCTATTTTTGCCGATAATTTACCAATATCGCAGAATAATCCCTATATTTGCAAAGAAACATACCTTTTCAAGCGCAATGAGGAGCATTCTTCACATCTCCGACCCCAATGTCTATGCCCGTTCCGTAGGGGCTCCGGAGCTGCATCCCCTGGTCTGCGTCATCCACTATGACGAGGTTTCGCCGGTCCGTACCAGCCTGAACCGATACGGCGTTTACGGACTCTTCATCCAGCGGAACTTTCCCAAGCGCCTTACCTATGGAATGAAGATGTTCGATGCGGCCGAAGGGTCCATCTTTGCCGTAGAGCCGGGCCAAATCGGCGGAAAAGAAGACAATGGGGAGGAGCTCTATATCAGCGGCTGGGTCCTGCTGTTCTCTCCGGAACTCATCCGCGGAACCGACCTTGAGGCCAGGATGAAAGACTACCCCTACTTCTCCTATTTCGCCACGGAGACCTTGAAAATGGAGCCTTCGGAATGGGGCCGAATCATTCAGCTGCTCACGCAGTTACGGCACGAACTTCAGGAGCATGACGATTCCCCGGCGCTGCGCAGCGTCATCCTGGGATACATCCGCCTTGTTCTGGAATACTGCCAGCGCATCTATCTGCGCCAACTGTCAAAGGAAGACAACGCCTCGTCCGACATCCTCAAACGCTTCCACAACCTGCTGCGGGAGTATTATCTGGATGGCCGGCAGATGGAACTCGGCATCCCCTCCGTCCAATACTGCGCCGGCCAACTGGCCTATTCTCCCCGGTACCTTGGGGATGTAATCCACAAAGCAAGCGGGGGTACGGCCATCGGCTATATCCATGCCTTCGTGATTGAGCAAGGGAAAAGCCTCCTGATGAACGGACACAATGTAGGCGAAACCGCCCTCCTGCTGGGCTTCGAGTTTCCGCACCACTTCACCCGTCTCTTCAAGAACGTGACCGGCCTGACGCCGACGGAATTCCTGGCGTAATCCCCTTACTGCCCGTCAATGATGCGGCCCGGCACCCAGTACGTCTCTATTTTAATTTCAAACCGTCCTTGAAGGCCTCGCCCACTCTCTTGCCAAGCTGGTAATAGCCATGGGTATCGGGAAAATGGCCTCGGTGGTTTTGATTGGCTGTTTCATAGTTATTCTGTGTTTATAGATTTTCCAAAGCTTTGATACACCAGGAGAAGGCCGATGC
>CADBHY010000061.1 GCA_902794615.1 uncultured Bacteroidia bacterium | reverse complement strand
GAGCGCAAAGACTGGTGCGCGGTGGACCTGCTCCCGGACGGCACGCTGGTAAACCAGGCCGATAATTTCTCCGTGCGGGGCGGCTGCTTCCTGGACCCTGCCAACCCCGAAGTGCAGCTGTTCCTTTTGGACATGCTGGAGGAGCTGGCCGCCTATGAGGGCCTGGACGGCATTGTGATGGACCGCTGCCGTTATGACGATTATGCCATGGACGCCGGCTATTCAGAGGCCGGGCGCCTGGCCTTCAGCCAGTATCTGGGCCGAAACCCGGAGCGCTGGCCCGTTTTCACGGAGCCCGGACACATCTTCCTGGACAAGGAACCGGACCCGCTGGAAGTCGAGTGGCTCACCTTCCGCTGCAAGGTGATTCACGACTTTGTGGACCGCGCCGCACAGAAGGTGCACAGTGTGCGCAAAGACCTTGCCTTGGGCATCTACGTGGGGGCCTGGTTCAGCGAATACTACAGAAGCGGAGTCAACTGGACCAGCCCGTCCTACAACCTGGCCGCCGAGGAACCCACCTTCCGCTGGGCCACCCCCGCCTACCAGGCCACCGGCTTTGCCGACCTGGTGGATTTCATGCTGCTGGGCGCTTACTGCCCGGCCGCCAACGTGCATGGAGACACGGAAAAGACCATGGAAGGCTTTGCCAAGCTGGGGCGCAAGCGCCTGTGCGGTGACGTTCCCTTCTACAGCGGCCCCGACATCGGCAACGAAAAGGGCTTTGAAAAAGGCGGGCAGGGCGCCCTAATGCCGGAAATTATCCGCACCATGGAAGAGCATGCCGACGGAGCCTTTTTCTTTGACCTCTGCCATATCAGATTGTATAACTATTGGGACAGTTTCAAAAAATGACACAGAAAGTTAGCGCAAAAGTAGTATTCATAAGAAATGACACAGAAAGTTAGCGCAAAAGTAGTATTCATAGCCATTGTGGCGGCCCTGGGCGGCATCCTCTTCGGCTATGACACCGCCGTGATTTCCGGCACCACCGAGATTGTAAAAACGCAGTTCGGCCTCAGCACGGGCGGGGAAGGCTGGTATGTGGGCTGCGCCCTCATCGGCTCCATCGCCGGGGTGCTCATCGCCGGCATGCTCTCGGATTTCCTGGGCCGCAAGAAGACCATGCTCATATCGGCCCTGCTGTTCTCCGTTTCGGCCATCGGCTGCGCCGTCTGCGGAAACTTCACCCAACTGGTGATTTACCGCATCATCGGCGGCTTCGGCATCGGCATCGTGTCCATCGTGTCGCCCGTATATATCTCCGAGGTGTCGCCGGCGCATGTGCGGGGCACCATGGTGAGCCTGTACCAGCTGTTCATCACCATCGGCTTCCTGCTGGCCTACCTGATGAATTTCCTTATCCTGAAGCAGGCTGCGCTGGATTCTGCGGACCCTCAGCTGGGCACCCGCATGTTCAATAACGAGTACTGGCGGGGCATGCTGGGCTGCGAGGCCATTCCGGACCTGCTGTTCCTCCTCCTTATTTTCTTCATTCCCGAAAGCCCGCGCTGGCTGGAGGTTCGCGGACAGCGGCAAGACAACAGCGAAGCCTGGAAGGCCATGCGGGAGAAAGGCATCCTGGTGGCCGTGCTCGTGGGCAGCGCCATTGCCATCCTGGGCCAGTTCATGGGCGTAAACGCCGTGCTGTACTACGGTCCCAAGATTTTTGCCGATGCCGGCTTTGAAGACCCGCTCTTCTCTACCGTGCTGGTGGGCGTGGTGAATATGCTCACCACGGTGATTGCCCTTGCCATCATTGACAAGGTGGGCCGCAAACAGCTGGTCTGGTGGGGCGTAGGCGGCATGATTGTATGCCTTCTGATGATAGGCCTGTACTTCCTGCCCTTCACGCATCTGCCCAACTGGTTCATGCTCACCTTCTTCCTGCTGTATGTATTCTGCACGGCCATTTCCATCAGCGCCGTGGTGTTTGTGCTGCTTTCCGAGATGTATCCCAACCGGGTGAGGGGCCTTGCCATGTCCATCGCCGGCCTGGCCCTGTGGGTGGGCACTTACCTGATTGGCCAGCTCACGCCCTGGATGCTGGAGAACCTCACCCCGGCCGGCACCTTCTTCCTCTTCGCCTTCATGTGCCTGCCTTACCTGTGGATTATGTACAAGTATGTACCGGACACCACCGGCAAAACCCTGGAAGAAATTGAACAATACTGGAAGAAATATGATTAAAAGAATCCTTGGAGCAGGTGTGGCGCTGATGCTGCTCTCCTGCACGCAAAAATACGACGTAGTCATTGTGGGCGGCGGTACCGGTGGCACTACGGCGGCCATTGAGGCGGCCCGCGGCGGCGCCAAGGTGCTGGTGGTGGAATCCACGCCCTGGCTGGGCGGCATGCTCACAAGCGCCGGAGTAAGCGCCATAGACGGCAATTACCGCCTGCGGGGCGGCCTCTTCGGGGAATTCACGGATTCCCTGGCCCTCCGCTACGGCGGTTATGAGAAGCTCAAAAGCGGCTGGGTGAGCAACATCCTCTTCAACCCCGCCGTGGGGGCGGAGGTGCTCCGGAACATGGCCTGCAAGGCCGGCGTGGAGCTGAAGATGGAAACGGAGCTCTCCGGGGCCGGACAAAAGGCCGACGGCTGGCTTCTCACCCTCTCCGACGGCAGCCGGGTAAAGGCCTGCATCCTCGTTGACGGAACCGAGCTGGGAGACGTGGCCCGGATGGTGGGCGCGGCCGAGCTAAAGGACCGCGTAGCCACCCAGGACATGACCTACGTGGCCATTGTAAAGGAACATCCGCAGCCCGTGACGCCCGTAAAGCCCGAAGACTACGACCCCCGCTACTACCAAAGCTGCTGCGACACCTGGGACAAAGATATGATGCTCTCTTACGGCCGCCTGCCGGACGGCTATTACATGCTCAACTGGCCCCAGGGCGGCAACGACATCTGGATAGACTACATAGACATGAGCCCGCAGGAAAGGGCCGATGCCTTCGAAAAGGCCAAGCTCCGCACCCTGGGCTATATCTACTACCTCCAGACGGAACTGGGATTCACGCATATCGGCCTGGCCGATGACGTTTATCCCACGGAGGACCGCCTGCCCTTCTTCCCCTACTTCCGGGAGGCCCGGCGGATAGCCGGAAGGGACACCATGACGGTAGCGGCGGCCAAAGAGCCTTACCGCTTTGACCTCTACACCCGCGCCGTGGCCGTGGGAGACTATCCTGTGGACCATCACCACAAGCAGCATCCCCGCCACGAGGAGCTTTCGCACCTGTGGTACGGGAAAATCCCCTCCTTCAGCGTTCCCCTGGGCGTGGTGATTCCCGTTGAGACGGAGAATTTCCTGGTGGCCGACAAGGCCATGTCTTCCAGCTGGGAAATGAACGGCAGCACCCGCCTGCAGCCCGTTGTGATGGGCGTGGGCCAGGCCGCCGGCGCACTGGCCGCCCTGGCCGTGAAAAAGGGCCTCAAACCCCATGAAGTGCCCGTTTCCGATGTCCAAAGCGTCCTGCTGGACCACGGCTGCTACCTGCTCCCCTTCCTGGATTTGAAACCCTCCGACCCGGGCTTCCGGGAGCTGCAGGAAGCCGGCGTCCGGGGAGAGGTCAAGGGCACGGGCCGCACCGTGGGCTGGGCCAACGAAACCTGGGTTAATTTACCGGAAAATGAATAAAAGAAATATAGCCATCGACATCTTCAGGGCCCTCACCATGACCTTGATGGTGTTTGTAAACGACTCCTGGGCCGTGCTGGACGCACCCGCCTGGATGGTCCACTTTGACACCTGGCAGGACGGCATGTCCCTGGCCGACATCGTGTACCCCATGTTCCTCTTTGCCATGGGCATGTCGGTCCCCTATGCCCTTGAAAACCGCTTTGCCAAGGGCTGTGACCTGGGAGATACCCTGCGGCACATCCTGTCCCGCAGCTTCGCCCTCCTGACGATGGGCGTCTTCATCTACAACTCCGAGGCGGGAATGACGGGCAACAAGGGCGTGTACTGGCTGCTGATGGTACTGGGCTTCTTCCTGGTGTGGAACAACTACGCCAAGGAGTTCAAAGCCCGGAGATGGTTGCAAGGGGCCGGTGTGCTCATTCTGGCGGGGCTGGCCCTCAGCTACCGCAGTCCCGAGGGCGGCCTGCTGCGGGCCGGCTGGTGGGGAATCTTGGGCCAGATTGGCTGGATGTACCTGTTCACCGCCTGCGCCTACCTCCTTTGCCGGAACAGACGCTGGGTGCTGGCCGTCCTGTGGGGCGTGCTCTGCATCGTCAATCTCTCGATGGCGCCCATGCGGAGCGGAGAGGCCCTCACGCAGGGAAACATCCTCTTTGACTTGGCCGATGCCCTGCACCTGGGCAAGGGACATGCGGCCCTGATGGCCCTGGGCGGAACGCTCACCGTCTTGGCGGAACAGCGGCTGAAAAGCGCCAAGGCGGGAATCGGCCTGGCAGCCGCGGCCGTGCTATCCGTCCTGGGAATGGCCGCGCACCAGGGCTGGATTGTTTCCAAGAACCTGGGGACGCTCCCCTGGGTGCTCTTTGTATCGGCCCTTTCCGTGGCCTTATATACCATTTTGCGCGTGCTGGAAAGCAAGGGCTGGACGGCCTGGGCCCGCCCCATCCGCACGGCTGGCACCGCCACCCTCACCGTGTATATGATTCCCTATTTCCTATACAGCTTCTGGGTATTTATAAACCCCCAAATTCCCGCCTGGCTATGCGGAAACGTGGGGGCTTTGAAATGCGCCCTGTTTGCCGCCCTCTGCATTTTCCTGGCCTGGGGCCTTGGCAAACTGGGGATTAAGCTGAAGGTCTGAGGCCTATTTCAGGGCCTCGGCCAGGGCATCCCAGTGCTCGGGAGTCATGTCGCCGGGGGTGAAGAGGCAGATGCCGGCGGCACCCGCCTTGCGGGCTCCCTGCACGGCTGTGGCCATTTCCGAAGGAATGAGACCGTGGCCCTCGGGGTCTTCAATGTCGGCCTTCTTTTGCCAGTCGCGGCAGATGAACAGGCCGCTTATCACGGGCTTTCCGGGAACGGATTTCACTTCCTCTTCCGTAATTTCCCCTACCCACTGGGCGGGCTGGAGGTAGAAGTCGTTGTAGTTCATGGGGAACACCATGTCAATGTCCCATTTGTTCCATTCCTGGCGCACCATCCAGTAGGCGTGGCTCATGGGGCCGGGGAACACGTCGGCGCTCACTTTCTTGCCCGTTGCATGCACGGCGGCGCAAATCTCGTTCACCAGGGCGGTCACCTGGTCACAGCGGAACTGGGCCCATTCCTTCACCTTGGAAGGGTCTTCCACGGCCTTGATGTCAATGCCGCTGAGTTCCTTGAAAGTAGCCACGCAGTCATCGCAGTAGCAGTAGTCGGCCGGGGCATATTCCTCGTCCATCACCAGGCCGTACTTGTCCCACAGGCCGCGGGAAAGAATCACGTCCGGGTAGCGGATGTAGTCCAGCTGCACGTAGTCCACCTCGGGAATCTGGGCAATGGAAACCATCTGCTCCACCAGGTGCTTGTGAACCTCCGGATTGCGGGGGTCCAGAGCCTTGTAATAGGGAACATAGGCGGGATATTCATCGGCCGATTGGCCAAGACGGTTCACGGCATACCAGCTGTGCGGCTTGTCCCCACGGAGCATGCAGGGAATCCAGGCGTGGTATTCCAGGCCTTCGGCATGGGCGCGGGCTGCAGCCTTGGCCACAACCTCGGGGTTGCCGTTTTCCAGGCATACGCCCACCACGCCCTGGGACTTCCAGAAGCGCATCTGCTCCTGAAGCTGGTCCATGTCTGTTTTTTCACTGATGCCCTGCCACACATAGATGGGAAAGGCTTCCTTTTGCTGAGCGCAGGATGCCAGAAGGGCAACGGCTGCGAGAAGAATGAGTGTTAATTTTTTCATGGTCAGTAGTTTGTTTACACAAAGGTACGCAAAAAAACCGGCGGCTCAAAATGAGTCGCCGGTAATTGTAAACTCAGCCCTGAACTAGAAGTTCTTGGGGGCGGCGGTAGCGCTCTGGGTACCGGCACCGTTCAGGCTCCAGGAGATACCCTTCTCCATGTTCTTGGCATTGTAGTCGGAGAACTCGGAAGGAATATTTCCGGCGTTGGTGTTGTACTCGTTCTGCGGATAAGGGATGCGCTGGATAATGTTACCCACATTCACACCGGAGCTGGCGCTCACCTGAGGATAAGTAAAGACCTTGGAAGCGTAGTCCGGATAACCGGTACGGCGCTGCTCGGCCCAAGCCTCAACAGAGTTGGGATACAGGGCAATCCACTTCTGGATCATGATGGAACGCAGCTGCTCTTCCTTGGAAGCGCCGAAGGCGGGCAAGGCGGCGATGTAAGCGTCCTGATCAGCAGCGGCGATGGTGGCCTTTCCGCCGGAACGCTGTACGAAGACACCAATCTCGTCCATGGAAGCCTTGATGGCCTGCTTGAAGAGGTCTTCGGCGTTGCCGGAAATCCAGCCACGGAGAGCGGCCTCAGCCTTCAGGAACAGAGCCTCGGAGTAGGAGCCGTAGCACCAGGAAAGGTTCTCCTTGCCAGCACCGGTATAATGGAACAGACCATTCACATCGTACATGTTCAGGCGGGCATAGGACTTGTTCCCACCATGAGCTTTGATGATGCCGTCCTTCGTATCGGAGTTGTAGTCGAAAGGATAACCGTCCCAATTGCTATTGCCAGCCGTAGCTTCGGCCGTACCGGGCAGGAAGAAGAAGGCACGACGAGGATCCACCACACCGGTGGTATAACCGGCATTGGTGCCGTTCATTACGCTCAGGAGGTCGCAGTTGGTGAAGGTGTTGGACCAGTCGTTGAAGGTGCGGTCATAGTAGTCGCCCCAAACACCGGTGTCGCAGCTGATGCGGGCATAGTCCTTAGGATTGTCAAAGCAGCCATTGGCAGCAGCGACGAAATCGGACTTGAAGGTTTCGGCCTTGCCATAACGCATGGCCAGACGCATGATGAGGGTGTTGGCAAACTTCTTCCACTGATTCCAGTCGTTATCGAACAGGAAATCATATTTTGCGAAGTCGCGCTGACCGCTGGTGTTGCCCAGGGCGGTGACATCGGCCTTCAGACGCTTGATGAGGTCGGCATAGATATCCTCAACCTTGCTGTAAGGAAGGGTGGTTCCCTTACCGGCGGCGAAAGCACCATTCTCATCAAAGTAAGGAGCGTCTCCATGACGGTCGATGACACGCAGCCAGAGAACCACATTCCAGATATCGTTGGCGGCCTTGACGCAAGTATAAGCAGCATCGTCGCCACAAAGATCATTGATGAGCCAATACTCCTGGAGGCGATCCGTATAGAAGTCACGCCAGAAAATATCACCCCAACCGGCATTGTAACGCCAATAATCAGTCCAACCCAGACCATCGGCGAAGTAGTGGGCGTACATATCGTCGTTCAGGTTGAAGTTACGCTGGTGGTCATTGGAAGAACCATTGTAAAGGGTGCGGCCAAAAACCATAGCCGGCTGTGCAGCATCCAGGGCAATACCGGTGGTGGATTTGTTCATCTCATCAAACTTGGCGCAGGAGGCCAGGGTGAGGAGAGCAAGAACAGGTATGATAAACTTTTTCATATTCGTTTTTCCCTTTTAGATTAGAAACCAATGTTGATGGCAAAACCGAAGTTGCGGGTGGCCGGGTAAGGGCACAGGTCAAAGGCGGTTGCCATGAGGGAATTCTCAGTGAGAGCACCGTCAGGAGTGGTACCCGGGGTGTGCTTGACGAGGTAGAAGAGGTTGGAACCCACAGCGGAGATGCGAACATTGTCCACGTAGCCGTTGAAGGTGCGCTCCAGCCATTTCTTGGGAAGGCTATAGCTGATGGAGAGCTCGGAGAGCTTCAGGAAGGAAGCGTCATATACGCACTCTTCCATGGGGATATTTTTCCAGAAATTCTCGGCCGTTACGGACACGGTGTTCTTGGCACCAGCTTCGGTAACGCCCTCGATTACGCGGTCGGCACGGTCGGCAGTGCGAAGAGCGGTACCGCTGTGAACCATCATGTATTCCGTAGCGGAGTAGAGGCTGCCACCCTGTTGGAAGGAGAAGAGAGCATTGGCGCTCAGACCCTTCCAAGCGAAGTTGAGTCCGAAGGAACCGGTGAAGTTGGGAGCCACGCTGGCAATCTCCTTATTGGATTCAACCACGGGCAGGCCATTATCGCCGATAACTTTGTTCCCCTTCTCGTCATACTTGTAACCGGTACCATAGAGCGTTCCCATGGAACGGCCTTCGATAGCATAGACGGTACCGTCGCCGGAGGAAGAGAAGTTGATGTTACCAAGGGAGTAACGGTCTACGTCGATACCCATCGCCTTGTCGTGGTACAGTTCGACAACCTTGTTCCAGTTCTTGGCCAGGTTGAGGGTGGCGCCGAAGGTGATGTCGCGGGTACGGATGAAGTCTCCGTTGAGTTGGAGCTCAATACCCTGGTTCTTGATGTTACCGGCATTAATCCACTGGTTCTGAACACCGGAGGAATAAGGCAGGGCAATCTTCATCACCTGATTCTTGGTAGTGGAATTATAGTAGGTGATGTCAAAGCCCAGGCGGTTCTTGAAGAAGTGCCACTCGGTACCCACTTCCCAGGAAGTCACCATTTCGGGCTTCAGGTTGGCATTGGCAAGAGTGGTAGGATAAGTCACGTAAGCCAAGTCATTAACGCCGCTGGTCGTTCCCAGGAGGGTTTCCAACTGATAAGGATCGGTATCCTTACCCACCTTGGCCCAGGAAGCGCGGAACTTACCATAGTCCAGCACGTCCTTGTTGTAGTCTACACCCAGCTCATCCAGCATGCCGGTGAGGAGGTAAGACAGGCTCACGGAAGGATAGAAGTAGCTGCGGTTGGCCTTCGGGAGGGTGGAGGACCAGTCGTTACGGGCGGTCACATCCAAATAGAGGAAGTTCTTCCAACCCAAGTTGGCAAAAGCGTAGATGGAATTAATCTGCTTCTCGTAGATGGAGTTCCAGGTGTCGCCATCCAGGCTACCGGCCGATACGTAGTATGCGCCCGGGAAAGGAATGTTCTTGGCAAGGGCACGGAGAACCTCCTGCTTATAATGCATGATGTTACCACCCAAGCTGGCACCAAAGTCAAAGTCACCCCACTTGTTGTTGTAGGAAAGGAGACCTTCCAGGTTGTTCTCGAAAGTGGTGGTGGTCTTCATGCTGAACTCGGGCCAGTTGAAGCCGGAGGTGTCATACAGGCGCTTGGTCTTGTCCGTGACACCGGCCCAGGTAAGACCTTCCTTCACCTTGAGGCTGAGGTTCTTGGTGAAGTTGATAGTGATGGAGCCAACGCCGAAGAACTTATTCTGAACATCACCTGCATCCAGATTGCTCTGAATAAAGTAAGGGTTCTGGCAGTTAGGACTCACCTCATGCCAGTTAATCTGAGCCTCATAGCCAGGGCCGGATGCAGCAGCAATCTCATCAAGCCAGTGGGCGGCCAGATCGGCCATCCGGATATTACGAGGCATAGTGATGATGTTGAAGGAAGAACCATAAGCACCACGAGGCTGACGGTTGTTACCGGCGGTATTCACATAGTTGGCTTTCAAATCCAGTTTGAGCCAGTCCGTAATCTTGTTGCTGGTCACAAAGTCAACGCTGGTACGCTTGATGTTGGAGGTTTTGACCACGGAGTTGGTGTTGTCGTAACCCAAGGTGAGGCGGAAAGGATTGTCCTGGTTGCCTCCGGCGATGGTCACGTTGTTGCTCTGGCTGCTGCCGGTGCGGTAGAACTCCGTCCAAGGATTGGCATCACCCATAAAAGGAATCTGGGTGGAACCGTCCCACCAGTTGGCCACCATGGTTGAGGCGCTCAAGGCAGGACCCCAAGAACCGGTGGACTGAGCGTCATACTGACCCAGGGAACCCTGGCCGTAGACGTTCTGCATGTTGGGGAAGTAGGAAACAGGAGACCAGGTGAATTTGCCACTGTAGCTGATACCAATCTTCTTGTTGGCCTTGCCGCCCTTCTTGGTGGTGATGAGGATGACACCGTTACCGGCACGGGAACCGTACAGAGCGGCAGCGGTGGCGCCTTTCAGCACGGATACGCTCTCGATGTCCTCAGGGTTGATGTCGAACGCACCACCCTGGTGGTCAATAGAAC
>CADBHY010000060.1 GCA_902794615.1 uncultured Bacteroidia bacterium | reverse complement strand
CGCCAGCGCCTGGGCATGCCCGGCCGCACGCTGTCGGTAAACCTTACCTGGAGACTCTCCAACAACTTCCTGAACGGCTATAACCAGTCGCTTACCAATTCCCAATATACGGATACCGGAGAGCCCGGCGTCACCACCCTGGTGAACCAGCGCATAGACCAGAGCAGCAAGAGCCGCAATGTGGGCGCCCGCCTGGTCTATACGGAACCCCTGGGCGGAAACTTCTACTTGGAAGGCAGCTACAATATCAATTACGCCCAGTCGCAGACGGAGAAGCTGGTTTATAACAGCGGTGCCTATGACTGGGGAACGAATCCCTTTACGCTGGGAATGGGCGCCCTGCCTTACACGGCCCAGGGAGAGGCTTTGGATGCCAGTTACACCAACAACGTGGTGAACCGCAACCTGAACCACAACATCGGGGCGGCGTTCATGTACCAGGGGGAAGGCCTGCGGGCCCAACTGGGTGCATCGGCCATCCCCACCAATACCTATAATTATACCAACGGGAAAGAATATACGGACAAGCGCTGGAATTTTGCCCCCCGGGCCATGCTGTTCTACGATTTCAACGACCATTCCAACGTGCGTCTTTTCTACTTCGGCCGCACCGCCCAGCCTTCCACCAGCCAGCTGAATCCGGTGCTGGACAATTCCAACCCGCTGGCCATGAGCCTGGGTAACCCTTACCTGACTCCCTACTTCACGCATTTCATCCGCAACGAGTGGGAAATCTCCAACAAGGAGACGTTCTTCACCCTGCGCATCAACGCCCAGGGCGGCATGACGCAGAATCCCATCACCAACGCCTCGTGGTATGACGGAAACGGCCGACAGTACTCTTTCCCGGTGAACGGCCACAATACCTATAACGGCAGTGTGCGGATTACGCTCAATTCGCCCATTGCCAAGTCCAACTTCTCCATTTCCAACACGGCCAACATCTCCTATTCCAAGACGGGCAACTTCGTTGGAAAAACCAATCTGGACATGACCAAGTACCTGGTTGGAGATAATTTTGACTACGAGGCTTTCCACAAGGATTACTTTGAGGGAGACGGCAGCCTGTGGGCCCAGAGTTTCGTGGACAATATTACCCGTAGCCTTTCGGTGATGGAGAACCTCCGCTTTACCTATCGCAACGATTACCTGGAAATCATCGCCAGCGGACGTACCCGCATGAGCAAGCCTTGGTACACCGTGCAGGCATCCGTGGCCCCCACCTTTAACAACCGGGCGGGCGGCTCCGTGAAGTGGACCATCGGCTCTACGGGCATTGAAGTGGGAACCGAGGCCAACTACCAGTGGTACAACGGCTACACCACGCCCCAGAATCCACAGCTGGTGTGGAACGCCAATGTCTCCGTGCCCCTGTTCAAGCGTCAGGCCACCCTGTCCCTGCGGGCCTACGACCTGCTGGACCAGGCCAAGAACCTGCAGGTGGCCATGACGGACAACTACTATCAGGAGACGCTTAACAATACGCTGGGCCGATACGTGATGCTTTCCTTCACCTGGCGCTTCGGCAGCTTCGGCGGCCGGGGCGGACGCGGCGGCGGAAACTTTCGTCCCGGCGCCGGCGGCCCGCCCATGGGCGGCGGCGGTTTCGGAGGCCGCAGGTTCTAAGCCAGCGTTTTCACATAGGCGCGCCACTTCTCGATGAGCGCAGCCATGTCTTCCGGCAGGGCGGCTTCGAAATGGAGCCGCTCTCCCGTTACCGGATGGGTGAAGCCTAGGGTGCGGGCATGCAGGGCCTGCCGGGGGCAGAGGGCAAAGCAGTTTTGGATAAACTGCCGATATTTGGCATAGATGGTTCCCTGGCGGATTTCCGCCCCGCCATAACGCTCGTCATTGAAAAGCGGATGGCCGATGGAAGCCATGTGTACGCGAATCTGGTGCGTTCGGCCCGTCTCCAACTGGCATTCCACCACCGTGATAAAGCCCATCCGTTCCAGCACGCGCCAGTGCGTCACCGCCCATTTTCCCTTTTGGGGGTCATCATAAACGCGAAAGCGCAGCCGGTCATTAGGGTCCCGGCCGATGGTGCCCTCGACGGTGCCCTCGTCCTCCGTGATATTTCCCCAAACCACGGCCGTGTAGATGCGGTCGATGGAGTGGACGAAGAACTGGTCGGCCAGGTGGAGCTGGGCCTGGGGGTTCTTGGCCACCACCAGCAGGCCGCTGGTATCCTTGTCTATCCGGTGTACCAGCACGCCCATGCGCTCGTCTTCCGCGTCCGGACTCAGGTGCAGATAATAGGCCAGGGCGTTCACCAGCGTACCGTTGTAATTGCCGTGACCGGGGTGTACCACCATGCCGGCGGGCTTGTTCACCACCAGCACGTCGTCGTCTTCATAGACTATGTCCAAGGGAATGTTTTCCGGCAGGATTTCCGTTCCGCGCCGCTCGTAGGGCATCACGAACTTCACCACATCCAAGGGCCGTACCACGTAGTTGGCCTTCACCGGCTTCCCGTTCACCAGCACATAGCCCAATTTGATGGCCTGCTGCACCCGGCTCCGGGAGGTGTCTTCCTGATGCTCGGCAATGAAGCGGTCTATCCGCACCGGCTCCTGCCCCTTGTCCACATGGAGCCGGAAATGCTCGAAGAGAATATCTTCGGCAAGCTGTCCCGTTGTCATTTCCTCCTCCATGGTCATGCTGAGCGCAAGTGAGAATCTACTTCTGCGGAAGTTTTTCCGGATTCAGCGTAAGGGAAATGTTCACGCTGCTCCCGAGCGTGCGCACGCTTCCGGCGGCGTCCTGCTTATATACCACGGCGTTCATGGAGTCGGCATAGCTGCGGATATCGGCATCAAAACTCACGCGGCCCACATTGAGGAAACGCTCCCGGATGGCATCCGTGGCGCTCAGGTACTTCATGCCGGTGAGTTTGGGAACGCTGGTCTTGTTGTCCTGTTCACCTACCCCCACGGTAAGGTCTATCACGGAGCCGCTCACCACCTCCTGGCCGGCCCTCACCTCTTTCCCTTCGCAGTGCTGGGCCAGGACATTGTTGGTGGCCATGTCCTTCACATAATTGAGCCGGCCCGCGTTGAGGCCGCGGTTGCGGAGCTCCGACAGGGCCTCCGTCACGGAATAGCCGTACAGATTGGGCATCACCACCTTGCGGGGCACCACGGAATTGATGGTAAGGAAAATGTTGCGGCCCTTCTTTACCGTTTCTCCGGCCTTGGGCTGCTGGCGGTACACCACGCCGCCGGCCAGACGGCGGACAAAGACGGAATCCACCACCTTCACGTTCACATCGCCCTGCCGGGCCAGCTGCTGGGCCTGGGAAAGCGTGAGGTTGGAAAAATCCGGCGTCACGACAGTTTTGCCGTGCCGGGTAATCAAGTTGAGGCCGATACTGGCCAAGATGCCCAAAACCACGATAAAAGCCGCACCCAGCAGGAGGTTTTTCCATATCCAGCGGGTGTCCCGAACCACTTGTTCCACTTTCTTTTTGTCTGCCATACTTCCGCAAATGAGAATATCTCCGCGAAGTTACGAAAAAATATTCATAACTTTGTGCAGCATGAAAAAAGGAACCCTCATCTGCCTGGCTCTGGCCTTTGCGGTCCTCATGAGCCTCCCGTGGCTGGTCCCGCACTGCGGGGCCCTGGCCCTGGTGGGCCTTCTGCCGCTTCTTGTCATGGAACGGCTGGCCACGGAACACCAAGTCAAGCACTTCTGGTGGTGGCACTACGCCGCCTTCACAGCCTGGAACGCCGTCACCACCTGGTGGGTGGCCGGAGCCACCGTGGGCGGAGCCGTCTTCGCCATCCTGGCCAACGCCCTCCAGATGAGCGTCATCTTCGGCAGTTTCCGCTGGGTGAAACGGCGCTTGCAGGGCATCCTCCCTTATCTCTACCTGGCCGCCGCCTGGATGGCCTGGGAGCGCTTTTACCTTACATCGGCCCAAATTTCCTGGCCCTGGCTGGTGCTGGGCAACGCCTTTGCCGAATCTACCGGCCTCATTCAATGGTACTCCGTGCTGGGCACCCTGGGCGGTTCTCTGTGGGTATGGGCCTCCAACCTGGCCCTCTTCGGTCTCATGGTAGCCCTATCCGACGGGCGCATGGCCTTTTGGAACGTCAAGGCCCGCATCAGCGCCTTTGCCGGCACCATCGTGGTGTTGCTGGGGCCCATGCTCTGGTCCCTCTGCCTAAAGCCGGAAAGCGGCGGGGAAACGCTGAAGGTGGTCATCGGCCAGCCCAATTACGACCCCTACGAGAAATTCGAGTCCCTGAGCCGGGAAGAGCAGGATGCGCGCTATCTTTTCCTGCTTGAAAAGGCCGATTGGTCCTCCTCCGAGCCCGCGCTGGTGCTGGCGCCCGAGACTTTCACCGCGCAAGTTTCCACCAACCGGGTGCTGGAGCACGAAACCTTCCTGCGCTTCCAGGGCTTCCTGAAGGAGCATCCCCAGGCCAGCATCCTCTACGGCGCCTCCACCCAGGAGCCTGTCCTTTCTTATGCCCGTCCGCACCCCTGCGCCTTCGACCTGGGCGTCCAGCCCGACGGCCGCAACCTCTGGATACTCATGCACAACTCCGCCATCCTCACGGACACATCGGCCGTTTATCAGATTTACCACAAGTCCAAGCTGGTGGTGGGCACGGAACTTACACCCTATCCGCAGCTGTTCATTCCCTTGGAAAGGTGGCTGTCCCGCGGCGGCATGCTGATGGCCAAGGACGTAGGCCAGAAGGAGATTTCCTGCCTCAAACTGGCCGATGGCACTCCGGTGGGCGTTCCCATCTGCTATGAATCCGTGTATGGAGAGTTCTGCACCGGCTACGTGAAGAAAGGCGCCCGGCTGCTGGCCGTCATCACCAACGATGCCTGGTGGGGCAATACCCCCGGCTACCGCCAGCACCTGAGCTACAGCCGCCTCAGGGCCATCGAAACGCGCCGCTGGGTGGCCCGCTGTGCCAATACCGGGGTATCGGCTCTTATCAACCCCGCCGGCCGCATTGTGAGCCGCACGCCCTGGTGGGAACCGGCCCTGCTGGAAGGAACGGTTCAGTTAAGTGACGAAGTGACATTCTTCGTGCGCTACGGAGACATGGTGGGAAGGGTGTCCGTGCTCCTCTTCCTGCTGCTGGCCGCCGCCGCCCTCCTGCGCAGAAACCGTTAGAACCTGCGGCCGCCGAAACCTGGTCTTTTCGTTGAGCAAATTCAATCAACGCAGTCTGCCGTTGTGCTATAACGAGCAGAATATCAATCGTTTATGCGAATCAACCTGCGCCGTTATGCATAGGTTGATTTGCATAATATGTTGATTACCATCCATATACCGTACAACGGCTGTGTGGTGTATCATAAACGTCCCTATTATGGTTGCCCTTGGACTTGCCGGGGCAATTGTTCAACCAACGGAGAGACTTTACTACCTCTCCGTTTGGGTACGCAGGATGCACATATCCGGCCCGAATCATGCGGTAGCGAGACCGGGAGGTACGCAGGATGCATGAAATCGGCCCCAAACGTGTTGCAGGTGGCTTCCATCCGGTACGACCATGGCCGCAGGCAAGCAAAGCTGCAAAAAGCTTGACAACTAACTAATTGACCGTCATAGACTTATAGTACATTCCTCGTTCAAAAAATGAACGAGGAATGTACTTGCCAAGCCTGCCCGGCAGGCGGACGGGCAGTCAGAACAGCGTGGGGTGGTTTTCCTCCAATTCAGACAAAACCTTGGACAGGATGGCCTCCCGGAATAGGGTAGCTTTGGCGTGTACCTTGAAACGGGAGCAGTACTCCTCGATGGCGGCCATTTCGCTGTCATTGAAATAGAGCATGTAACGGTTGTGGCGCCGGAGCATGGCTTTTTGCTTCTCCAGATATTCCGGATCTACACCGGCGATGGGTTTTGCTTTTCTGGCCATACTACAGTTGTACGTATTTGTGTAAGATGATTCCTTTCCTGTCCATCTGGAGCACGAAGGGCATCACGGAAAGGTCGAAACTGTCCAACAGTTCCGTGGCCTTGTCCGGCTGGCTTTCATACAGGGCGTCCATGTCTACCAGGAGCACCTTCGTCTTGCGCTTTTCCTGTACCAGGGCGTCCACTTTGTCCAGCAGTTCCCGGCAGGCCTCGCAGCCGCCGGTATAGAACACCAGATAGGTGGGATTCCCCTTGAGTTTCCGGAGCCGGAAAGTGCCTTCCTTGACGGGACGGGCAAAGAGACAGCCCTTGCGGCGGAGCGTTCCCGGTACCGTGAGGTCCGGAATCTGCGTACCCACGGGGGTCCTTTGGGCCAGGGAAAGCATCAGCTCTCCCAGCGAGGAAACCTGGGCCTTGTCGGCCTCCGTGTCCCAGATGTCCGGCTGCTGGATGTATTTCTGGATGAAGGGGATGGAGGCGTCGCGGTACACTTCCGTGCGCTGGGAGAAGAGGTAGTACAGCAGGTCTCCGAAAGCCTGCTTGTAGGCCCCTAGGTCTCCTTCCCCGAAGGTCCTTTGGGCCATGTAGCCGGCCACGTCCATTACATCGGCCACCTTGAGGCTATCTCCGTAGGTGCTGAACAGCTGTTGCAGGCGCTCCATTTCGGCCGATTCTCCATAGACGTATTCCTCCTGCCCCAGTTCCCGCTTCAGCAGCAGCTCCAGGGCTCCGCTGTCCAGACCGCGCCCCACGATAACCCCGTCCGGGTTCACCAGAAACAGCTTGGGGGTCTGGAGCACGCCGTAAAGCATCTGCCAGTTGGAGCTCACCTCCGGGTCCCAGAGGTGGGTAAAGGCTTCCTTTCCCTCCCGCCAGGCGCTCCATTCCGGGGCCGATGCGCCCGTGTAGATGGCATAGTAGCTGACGGGGTATCGGCCTTCCTCCGCCAGGGCCTGCAGCCGGGGCGTTTCCCGCTTGCAGGTGGAACAGCCGGCGTCATAGAAGTACAGGACGCTGTATCGGCCCTCCTTCCGGAGGGGAATCCGCATCCGGCTGCTGTCCGGGGCAAAGAGGGTGAGCACCGGGGCGGGGGAGCCGATGAGGGAGGACTCGTTGAACTGCACGAAGAGCCGGGCATGGAAGAGGTCTTCTTCCGTTTTCATGGGAACAGCTCCCGACAGGAACCACTTGCGGGCCACATAGACGGCCACGGCGTCGTCTCCCATAATGCGGGACTTGAGGTAGTGGTCGTAAATCTTGAGGGCGGTGTACTGCCTTACCAGGGAATCCTGGCAGGTCTCGATGAGAAAATCGCATTCCTCACTCTGCACGGCGGCGCTTTCTCCGGACAGGGCCAGGAAATACTGGTCCAGTTTGGCCCCCAGTTCCGGATAGGGTTGCTGCGCTCCCGTCACAAGGCAGGCCGATAAGAGCAGAATGGCGGTCAGGAACTTTTTCATAGCGTCACCCCCTCGGCAATGAAGCTGGAAATGTCTCCGCCGTGGCGCAGGATGTCCCGGACGGCGGAAGAGCTGATATGCGCGAACTCCTGGGCCGTGGGGATGATGATGGTCTCTATTTCCGGGGCCAGGCGGCGGTTGGCGTCTGCGATGGAACGCTCCGTCTCGAAGTCAATCATGTTGCGGACACCCCTTACAATGTGGCGGATGCCCCTTTCCCGGCAGGCGTCGATGGTGAGGTTGTCATATTTGACAATGCTTACGCCGTCCATTCCCTCGGTGGCCTGGCGGATGATTTCCAGGCGCTTGTCCATGTCAAAGAAACCGGGTTTGTCCTGGTTGATGCCCACGGCCACCACCACTTCGTCAAACATGGTGAGGGCACGGCGGAGAATATTCATGTGACCGGCCGTGAAGGGGTCGAAGGAGCCGGGAAAAAGTGCGATGCGGTTCATAATTGCCAGTCTATGGGAGAGAGTCCCTCCCGGGTGAGGATATCGTTGGTTTGGGAAAAGTGCCGACAGCCGAAAAAGGCGCCCCGGGCCAGCGGGGAGGGGTGTGCAGCCAATAGGATATGGTGTTTCTGCCTGTCTATGAGCTCTTGCTTCTGCTGGGCGAAGCGGCCCCAGAGGAGGAACACGAGGCCGCTTCTGCGCTCCGACAGGGTGGAGATGACGGCGTCCGTGAACTGCTGCCAGCCGATACCGCTGTGGGAAGTGGGCCTGCCGGCCTCCACGGTGAGGACGCTGTTGAGGAGGAGCACCCCCTGGCGGGCCCAGGGCTCCAGGGAGGTGGCCCCGCTCATGCGGATGCCCAGGTCCGTCTCCACTTCCCGGAAAATGTTCTTGAGGGAGGGCGGGGCCGGAATGCCGTTGGGGACGGAGAAGGAAAGGCCCATGGCCTGGCCGGGGCCGTGATACGGGTCCTGCCCCAGGATGACCACTTTCACCCGTTCTATGGGCGTGAGCTCGAAGGCGTGGAAAATCCGGCTTCCACGCGGGTAGATTAGCTTTCCGGCCTCTTTTTCCTGATGCAGGAAGCGCACCAGCTGCTCAAAGTACGGTTTCCCGAACTCCGGCGCCAGTGCGTCTTTCCAACTTTGTTCTATCTTTACGTCCATTTTGTCTATAAACGGATTCTCCGTCCCTCCGGTCTTCAGGATGACATTTGTCATTCAGGGCGACACTTGTCATTCTGAGCGAAGCGAAGAATCTCAAAAAATAAAGTCGATTACATCGGCTATCGTTTTCACATAGACAAAGATAAGACCTTTTATGTAAATTTCCTTGATATCTTCCACATCTTTTCGGTTTTCTTCCGAAATCACGATGGTATGGACGCCCGCGCGTTTGGCGGCCAGAATCTTCTCCTTGATGCCTCCCACCGGCAGTACCCGGCCGCGCAAAGTCATTTCTCCCGTCATGGCGATGCCCTTTCCGGGGGCTTGTCCCCTGAGGGCGCTCACCATGGAACTCACCATGGTAATGCCGGCCGACGGACCGTCCTTGGGGGTGGCGCCCTCCGGCACATGCAGGTGGATGTCCTTGGCCATGAACTCCTCGGTGGTCATTTTGGCCAGATCGGGATGGGCCTTGATGTACTGCCAGGCAATCTGGGCGCTTTCCTTCATCACGTCGCCCAGGTTTCCGGTCATGGACAGGTTGCCCTTTCCGGCCGATACCTGGCTCTCCACAAAGAGGACCTCGCCGCCCATCTCCGTCCAGGCTAGGCCGGTGACCACGCCCACGCCCTCGTTGCCGGCCACGTCGTCGTGGAAGGCGGTGGGCAGCCCCAGGTACTCCCGCAGGTGCTCCGGGCCTATCAGCTTGGGGAATTCCTGCCCCATGGCCATCTTCTTGGCCGTGACGCGGGCCAGCTTGGCAATCTGCTTCTCCAGGCCGCGGACGCCGCTCTC
>CADBHY010000059.1 GCA_902794615.1 uncultured Bacteroidia bacterium | reverse complement strand
ACCCCGTCTCCGCAGAAGACAAAGAGATGGTCCACCAGCCGGTCCAGGAAATGGCGGTCGTGCGAGACGATAAGCAGGGACCCCTTGTACTCCAGCAGGTATTCTTCCAGGATTTCCAGGGTGACGATATCCAGGTCGTTGGTGGGCTCGTCCAGGATGAGGAAATTGGGCTGCCGCAGCAGGATGGTAAGAAGGTAAAGGCGTCTTCTTTCCCCGCCGGAGAGGCGTTCCACAGGGGTTTGCAGCATGTCGTGGGAGAAGAGGAAGCGGCTTAGCAAGTGCGTGTCGTTCACGGTTTCCAGCACCGTCTGGCCGGGCTTGAACTGCATCCCGCTCTGGTGGTAATAGCCGATTCTGAGGGATTCTCCCACTTCGATGACGCCCTCCAGCGTACCGCCCAGCTCGGGCTTCCAGCCTCCGGTAATCAGATTGAGGAAGGTGGTTTTTCCGCTGGCATTGCGCCCCACGATGCCTATGCGCTCATAGCGCTGGAAATTGTAGCTGAAATGGCGCAGATAGCATTTGTTTTCCCACCAGAAACTCACGTCCCGGCAGTTGACCACCTTGTTTCCCAGGTAGGTGCCCTTTATCTGCGTTTCGCTCAGGTCCACCTTTTGCTGGACGTAGCTGTCGTCGGCCCGCTCCTTGATGTCCCAGAAGGCCTGTTTGCGGTATTTGGCCTTGCCGGTGCGGGCGCAGGGACTCGCGTGCATCCACTCCAGTTCCCGGCGGTAGAGGTTCCGCACCCGCTCGGTCTCGGCATTGTAATTCTCTATCCTTTCCTGGCGCTTTTCCAGGAAGTTCATATAGTCTCCGCGGTAGATGTAGAGGTGGCCGCGGTCCAATTCCATCACGGTATTGCACACCCGGTCCAGGAAATAGCGGTCGTGGGTGACCATCAGCAGGGTGCAGCGGCTGTGTTTCAGGTGGTTTTCCAGGAACTCGATGGCGTCCAGGTCCAGGTGGTTGGTGGGCTCGTCCATGATGTAGAAATCGGCCTCGGAGGCCAGCATCTGGGTAAGGGCCACCCGTTTCACTTCTCCGCCGGAAAGGTCCTTCATGGGCTTCTCGGGTTCCGTCAGGTCAAACTGCGTAAGAAGCTGTTTCACACGCAGTTCGTATTGCCAAAGATGGTCCGGGTCCAGCTGTCCGGTCCAGGAGGCCGATGCGTCCATGATTTGTCGGAAGATGGATTTCCCGGGGTCGAAGGCGTACTCCTGTTCCAGGAAGGCGATGCGGATGTCCTTGAGGAAGAGCACCTTGCCGCCGCTGTCGGAGGCGTCTTTCCCGGCCAGGATGCGCAGCAGGGAGGTCTTGCCCGTTCCGTTGGGGGCTATCAGGGCCACCTTGTCCCCTTCGTTGATATTGAAGTCAATGCCGCTGAACAGCACTTTGGGACCGTAGCTCTTGGAGAGATTTTCTATTTGCAGGTAACTGGGCATGGGAGGATTCAGATGACGCCGCTTCCCACCATTTCGTCGTCTTGGTACCAGACGGCGAACTGGCCGGGGGAGATGCCCCGCTGGGGGCTGTCGAACAGGATGTACAGGCCGTTTTCGCGCTTGAGAAGCGTGGCGCTCTGGAGGGGCTGGCGGTAGCGGATGCGCAGCCGGTAGCGGCGCATCTGGCCGTCGGCCATGGTCAGGTCCGGCCTAATCCAGTGAATATCTTCCGGCGCCACTCTGAGGCAGAAGCGGCTCAGGCCCTTGTGATGATGGCCTTCTCCCACATAGACGCGGTTGGCCGCCATGTCGGTTGCAATCACGAAGACGGGCTCCGTATGGCCTCCGATTCCCAGGCCTTTGCGCTGGCCGATGGTATAGAACTGGGCTCCCTCGTGCCGGCCCACGATGCGCCCGCAGGGGTTCTCCTTGTAACGGGTTTTCCTGATATGTTTTTTGCCGCTGCGATAAGTCTCCGTCTCAAATTCGATGGAGTAGGTGAGGGGAGCGGAGAGCTTTTGAAGCTCCCCCTCTGTAAGGGCGGCCACGCGGGACTCATCGAAGGGACTCACGCCCAGGGGCTTGCCGTCGGTGGTCAGAACCTTCTCTTCCGGTGCGTAATGGACCGTGCGGTCCAGCACTTCCCCCTCTTTGAGCAGTCCGCTCAGTCTTTCCTGCTGCCAGAGATAGAGCGAATCCGTGGCGTAGTAAGGGTCCAGGATTTCCACCACGTCCCCTTCGGCGGGGGCCAGCTTCTGCTTCAGGAAGGTGGGAAGGTCCACCTTTCCCACGAAACAGATACCCTGGGAGTCCTTTTTGTCGGCCGATGGGAGGTCGGCCTCCCGCGCGATGCGCCTGACTTCCGGCTTGGTGAGATGGCCGATGGGAAAGAGGGCCCTGCGCAGCTGCTCCTGGGAGAGCTGGCAGAGGAAATAACTCTGGTCCTTGTTGGGGTCGGCCCCTTCCAGAATCCTGAAAACACCGCCGGAAATCTCTTCCTTCCGGCAGTAGTGCCCTGTGGCCACGTAATCGGCCCCGTATTTAAGAGCCACCTCCAGGAAGGCGTCAAACTTGATTTCCCGGTTGCAGAGCACGTCCGGATTGGGGGTGCGGCCCTTGGCGTATTCGTCAAACATGTAGTCCACCACGCGCTGGCGGTACGGCTTGGAGAGGTCTGCGAAGTAGAAGGGAATGCCGATTTTCCGGGCCACCATTTCCGCCACAAAACGGTCTTCCTCCCATTCGCAGTCTCCGTGGAGGGTGGCGTCGGCGTCGTGCCAGTTTTGCATGAACATGGCAAAAACGTCGTAGCCCTCCTGCTTGAGGAGCCAGGCGGCCACCGAGGAGTCCACTCCGCCGGAAAGCCCCACGCATACTTTGATTTTGCTCTTGTCCATGGGTGCAAAGGTACGCTTTTTTTTGCGAAATTGGCAGTTTGCATAAAAAGTGTTATCTTTACAAAGTAATTATGGAACTTATGCAACTTCATGTCTCGTCGGAAACGTCCAGACTCCGGGAAGTGGTGCTGGGAATGCCTTACTCCAGCGGCCCTGTCCCTACGTTGGACCAGACTTACGACAGCAAATCCTATGAATCCGTCAAGAACGGTGTGTATCCTCAGGAAGAGGACGTAGTGCGGGAAATGGCCGCTTTCGAATCCATCCTTCTCAAATACGGCGTCAAGGTTCACCGCCCCCGTCTGGTGCAGAACTGCAACCAGATTTTCTCCCGCGACGTGGGTTTTGTGATTGATGACAAGATTATCGTGTCCAACATCATTCCGGACCGGCAGGAAGAGATTGATGCCTACGAAGACATCTATCGGCAGATTCATTACAAACAAATCTACAATCTTCCCGAGGCCGTTCACGTGGAAGGCGGAGACGTGATTCTGTACAAGGATTTCATCTTCCTGGGCCAGTACGACTTCCCGGACTACCGCCAGGTGAAGACGGCCCGCACCAACCGGCTGGCCGTGGAATACCTGAAGATGATTTTCCCCCAGCGGACCATATTGCCGCTGAACCTCCTGAAGAGCGACACGGACCCTTACGCCGGCATCCTGCACCTGGACTGCACCTTCATGCCCGTGGGAGAGGACAAGGCCATTATCTACCGGCGCGGCTTCATGAATCCCCGGGACGCAGACCATCTGATAGATATCTTCGGCCCGGAAAACGTGTTCGAGATTACCACCGAGGAGATGTACTACATGAATACCAATGTGTTCTCCATCGCCCCGGACGTGGTGGTGACGGAAGAACACTTCCTTCGCCTGAACAAACACCTGCGGGAGAAGTGGGGCATGACGGTGGAGACGGTCCCGTACCGGGAAATCTCCAAGATGGGCGGCCTGCTGCGCTGCTCCACCCTTCCTTTAAGAAGAGACTGAGCTATGGAAAAACTGGCTGTGCTTGCCTTCGGAGGCAACGCGCTCCTAAGGAGCGGACAAAAGGGAACGTTTGAAGAGCAGCTGCGCAATGTGGAGGCTACCTGCGAGAACCTGGTGCCCCTGCTGAAACAGGGATATGGCATCATTATCGGCCACGGAAACGGCCCCCAGGTGGGAAACGGCCTTCTGCGGCACCAGGCTGGCGAGCAGGCGTTCGGGCTGCCGGCCCAGCCCATGGATTTCTGCGGGGCGGAGACGCAAGGCTCCATCGCCTACCTGATAGAAACGGGTTTGGACAGGGTGATGGCCCGTCACGGCATTTCCCGGAAGGTGCTTTCCTTGGTCACCCGCGTGGAGGTGAGGGCCGATGACCCCATGTTCCGGAACCCTACCAAGCCGGTGGGCCCTTACTATGCGCAGAAGCCGGAGGACGGCTGTGTGTATAAGGAAGACCCCAAGGGCCGCGGCTGGCGCAAGGTGGTGGCCTCGCCCGTTCCGGTGGGCATAGAAAACGTGGACCTGGTGGGCCGCCTGGCCGCCGAAGGCTATATCGTTGTCACCGTGGGTGGCGGCGGCATTCCCGTGGTGCGGGAAGGCGGCGTCCTGAGAGGCGTGGAGGCCGTGATAGACAAAGACCTGGCATCGGCCCTCTGCGCCGTCAAGACCGGGGCGCAGGAATTCTACATCCTCACGGATGTTCCCAAGGTGTATATCAACTTCCGCCAGGCCGATGAAAAGGCCCTGGACACCCTGACGGTGGCTCAGGCGAAGGAATACCTCCGGGCCGGCCAGTTTGCCGAGGGCTCCATGGCCCCCAAGGTGCGGGCCGGCATCTTCTTTATCGAGAACGGAGGAAAAACGTGCATCATAACCGAAGCGGGAGAGCTCTCGAACCCCTCCTGCGGAACCAGAATCATTCAATAACACAATGGCTTATAACTTGAAAAACCGCAGTTTCCTTAAACTGCTCGATTTCTCCCCCGCGGAGATTCAATTCCTTCTGGACCTGGCCCGGGACCTCAAGCGGGCCAAATATGCCGGAACTGAACAGCCCCGGCTGAAAGGCAAGAACATAGCGCTCATCTTTGAAAAAACCTCTACGCGCACCCGCTGCGCCTTCGAGGTGGCCGCCCACGACCAGGGCGCCCATGTCACCTACCTGGGCCCTACGGGCAGCCAGATTGGCGTCAAGGAGAGCATGAAAGACACGGCCCGCGTGCTGGGCCGCATGTATGACGGCATCGAGTACCGCGGCTTTGCCCAGGCCACGGTGGAGGAGCTGGCCCGCTATGCCGGCGTCCCCGTCTGGAACGGCCTCACCAATGAATTTCATCCCACCCAGATTCTGGCCGATTTCCTCACCATGAGCGAGCATGTGGACAAGCCCCTGCGCGAGGTGAGCTACGCCTACCTGGGAGACGCCCGCTTCAACATGGGCAACTCCCTGCTGGTGGGCGGCGCCAAGATGGGCATGGACGTGAGGATTGTGGCGCCCAAGGCCCTGCAGCCGGATGCCGCCCTGGTGGCCCGGTGCCGGGAGATAGCCGCGGAGACCGGCGCCCGCATCACCATCACGGACCATCCTGCGGAAGGGGTGAAGGGCTGCGATTTCCTTTACACGGACGTATGGGTGTCCATGGGCGAGCCCGCCGAGGTGTGGGAAGAGCGAATCGGCCTTTTGAAGCCCTTCCAGGTGAATGCGCAGCTGATGAAGGCCACAGGCAATCCCCGCTGCAAGTTCATGCACTGCCTTCCGGCCTATCACAACCGGGAAACCCGGGTGGGTGAGGAAGTGTACCAAAAATTCGGCCTGGACGGCGTGGAAGTGACGGAAGATGTGTTCGAAAGCGACGCCAGCATAGTTTTTGATGAAGCAGAAAACCGCATGCACACCATCAAGGCCGTGATGGTGGCTACTTTAGGCAGTTAATAAGACAATGGCAAGTAAAGAACTGAAAATCATCTACGAGGAATTCACCTCCGCTTCCCAGATGAGCGAGCGTGACCAGATGCTGGTGGCGGCGGCCTTGGATGCCCAGAAGGGCTCCTATTCCCCCTATTCCCAGTTTCAGGTGGGAGCCGCCCTCCTTCTGGCCGACGGAACGGTGGTCAAAGGCGCCAACCAGGAGAATGCGGCCTATCCCTCCGGCCTCTGCGCGGAGCGTACGGCCATGTTCGCGGCCAGCGCCAATTATCCGGACGTGCCCATGGTGGCCCTGGCCATAGCCGGGAGCGACCACGGTGTCTTGTGCAACAGCCCGGCCACGCCCTGCGGGGCCTGCCGCCAGGTGATGGCCCAGTACCAGAGAAAGTACCAGCACAAGATAGAGGTGATTCTGGTGGGGAAAAAGAAAATCATGAAGTTCGGAAAGGTGGAGGACATCCTGCCTTTCGTCTTCAGCAGTTTGGATTAAAAAAAGGGAAAGCCCCTTACATCGCACCGCTACAACCTCCTACCCTTGCTGCATTCCTGCCCTGGGGGAGTTCAGAGGGAGCTGGTCGTGTAAGACTTTCCCGGGTGCAAAGGTAGGAAAACTTTTTTATGATTGCAATATTCACCCTCACTTCCGGCCTTCATGACGAAGCATCCGTGAGCCGGATCAGTGACGAATTCCTCCGGGGCGTCTTCCCGGAGGGAGGATATGAATTCAAGGGGGCCGATTTCTCCTCTTTCGGCACCCACGACCTGGACCTGATTTACGTGCGTACCGGCGGGTCCGAGTCCCTTTTCAAGAGCCTGCTGCCGGAGATGCTTGCCCGGGGAACGGAGCGTTATTACCTCCTTACCTCCGGCAAGAGCAATTCGTTGGCCGCCTCCCTGGAGATTCTTTCCTACCTGCGCCAGCAGGGCCTCAAGGGAGAGGTGCTGCACGGCTCGCCCGAGTACCTGAGCCGGCGGATACAGCTGCTGGAAACCGTCTCCCTGGGCCGCAGGAAGCTTTCCGGCACGCGCATCGGCGTCATCGGCCAGCCTTCCGACTGGCTCATCGCCAGCCATGCCGACCCCATGGCCCTGGCCGACAAGCTGGGGGTGAAACTGGTGGAGATTCCCATGGAGGAGCTTCTGCAGGAAATAGCCAAGGCTCCTTCGAACCCCGCTCCGGAGGGAGAGAACATGGCGGAGAATGTAAAAAAGGCCTATCCCGGCGCCACCCGAATCTATCATGCCCTGCAGGTGCTGGTAGAGCGCCATCAGCTGGGGGCGTTCACCCTCCGCTGCTTCGACCTCCTCAGCTCCGTGGGAAATACCGGCTGCCTGGCCCTGGCCTCCTTCAATTCCGACGGCATTCCCGCCTCCTGCGAGGGAGACGTTCCGGCCCTCCTTTCCATGATGATTTGTCAGGCGCTGACCGGTGTCACGGGCTTCCAGGCCAATCCGGCCCGCATTGATGTGGAAAACGGCCAGATGCTCTTCGCCCACTGCACCGTGCCCTTCAATATGGTGAAGGACTGGCAGTATGATACGCATTTCGAGTCCGGCATAGGCGTGGGCATCCACGGCAATGTGCCGGAAGGCCCGGTGACGGTGTTCAAGGTGTCCGGCAAGCTGGACCGCTATTTCGTGGCCGAAGGAACCCTCCTCTACAACCAGTACGAAGACCATCTGTGCCGTACGCAGGTGATGCTTCAGCTCACGCCGGAAGACGCCCGCTACTTCCTGACAAACCCTATCGGCAACCACCATATCATTCTGCCGGGGCATTACAAGGCCCTTCTGGAGGAACTGCTGTAATGGAGCGCCTGCTTGAGGAACATGGCGTGAAACCCACGCCCAACCGCCTTCTGGTGGCCCGTGCCCTGGCCGGGAGCCATCATCGGCCCCTCTCGCTCAAAGAGCTGGAGGAGCGCCTGGAGACCATTGACAAGAGCAATATCTTCCGTGCGCTGACGGTTTTCCGCGAGGCCCGGCTGGTGCATGTGCTGGAGGATGCCGGGGACGGCGTCCGTTATGAGCTCTGCCACAGCCATCATGACCAGGTGGACGATGACGTCCACGTGCATTTCTACTGCAGCCGCTGTCACCGTACCTTCTGCCTGGAAGACACGCCGGTTCCGCCGGTGAAGGCGCCGGAGGGGTATGCGGTGGAGACGGTCAGTTATCTGCTCAGGGGCGTGTGTCCAGAATGTGCCGGATAGCCAGCCCCGCCAGGGTGAAGCCGAAGATTCCCGTAATATGCGCGAACGTCCCGTTGGCTACGGCCTTTCCGGGACCGGGGTCCTGTTCCGCCCCCAGGTTGGGGAGGACTTCCTCGTCATAGACGCAGAGGAAGGGTTTGGCGGGAAGGGTTTTCTCCCTGCGCATTTTCTTTCGGAGGGCGGCGCCCAGCGGGCAGCCCCGTACAGAGAAGAATTCGGCTACACGCACCTTTGTGGGGTCTATTTTGCAGGCGGCCCCCATGGAGGAAAAGAGCGCGGCCGGGCTGGCCGATGCTTCCAGCAGGAGGTTCATCTTGTCCGTGAGCGAATCGATGGCGTCGATGATGACATCGTAGCCGGAGAGCCCGAAATCGGCCCCTTTCTCGTAGCGCTGTTTGAGGGCGGTGATTTCCGCATCCGGGTTGATTTGAAGAAGGCGCTCTTTCAGGACATCCACCTTGGGCTGCCCCACGGTGAGGGTGGTGGCGGGGAGCTGCCGGTTCACGTTGCTCACATCCACGCAGTCCATATCTACCAGGGTGAGATGGCCGATTCCGCTTCTGACGAGCGCTTCCGCGCACCAGCCGCCCACGCCGCCGGTTCCGAAGAGGATGACGCGGGCGTCCCGGAGGCGGCTGAGGCCATCGGCCCCTACCAGGCGCTCCGTACGGGAGAAAATTCCGTTCATAGCCAGGATTGTGCGAGCTCCCGGATGTCCCTCCAGACATCTTCCCGGCCCAGTTCGTTCAGGATTTCATGGCGCATCCCGGGATAAAGCTTGCTGCTTACGTTCTTGTAGCCGCGGTTCCGGATAAAACTCACCGCCTTGGCAAAGGCCGATGCTGACTGGATGCAAGGGTCCTGGGACCCGGCCACAAAGTGGATGGGAAGCTCGGGATTGTTCACTTGCCAGCCGGAGGCGGCATAGGTTTTCCGGATAAGGCGCATCACCGTGCGGTAGCCGTTGAGGGTGAACTTGAAGCCGCAGAGGGGGTCGTTGTTGTAGGCCTGGACATTGGCCCGGTTGGTGGAGAGCCAGGCATTGCGCGTCCCTTCGGCCTGGAAGCGTTTTTCGTAGGGGCCGAACATCATCATGGCAATGGTCTTGGAGCGATAATGAGACCCTTTGAAAAGCTGCATGAGCCAGGTGAGGCCGATTCCCAGTCCGGCGAAGGGGTTGTCGGAGGGGCTTCCGCACACGATGAGGCCGTCTATCTCGGAATCATAGTCTTTGGCCAGGCTGCGGACTATCAGGGAACCCATGCTGTGGCCGAAGAGGAACAGTTTCAGGCCGGGGTACTGCCCGCGGGCCCAGCGAATCACCGCGCAGCCGTCCTGTACCAGTTTCTCAGCGCCCTTTTGAGTGCGTTGATCCGCTGAGCCGTCGCACCCATTGAAACAAAATAAAAGGTGCCGTCTGCCGATTTTTGACAGACGGCGCCTTTTGCGCTCAGCGGGCCCGGAGGGCACGGACGGCGCCCCATAGGATGGCGCCGAAGATGGAGAGCAGAAAGACCGGCAGAAACCACACCCCCAGGTCCCGCCCCCAGGCGGCGCACAGGGTCATCCAGGAAAAGCTCAGGGCCAGAAGGGCTCGCAGCACCTCCAGCATGGTTCGGATGGAGGCAAGGGCCCGCTCCGTCGTCCCGGGGCCGTTCCACACCCCGGGGAGGCGGGCGAT
>CADBHY010000058.1 GCA_902794615.1 uncultured Bacteroidia bacterium | reverse complement strand
TCCATTACCGATTTGCAGAAACCGGACAAGATTCTATTGGACAATACCAATCTTCTATACGCACTTTCTCCGGAGACCCATCCCAAGACTGGCACCGTGCGGGAAAGCTTTTTCTGCAATCAATTGGCTTCGGCGGGTTATGCACTCGAATATGGTGGTCTCAAAACGGGAGATTTCCGGATAAACAAAAACAAGGTAATCGAAGTGGGTGGACCGGATAAGGATTTCAGCCAGGTTAAAGACGAAGCAGACGCTTATGTAGCTGTAGATGGCATTGAAGCTGCTATCGGGAGAAAGATTCCCCTCTGGGCCTTCGGCTTCCTGTACTGATACTCCGAGGACCTGTATCTGCCCAAAACGCAACTCATGCACTCCCCTGTGGCGGAATCCGCCACAGGGCGCTGATTTTTAAGGATAATTCGGGCGGAAGTTCTATCTTTGCAGCGGAATGACTTGCCTTGCCCTCATACTATCGCTTCTGGTGGCAGCGCCGCGCCTTGTGAATTACTCGGCGGCCGACGGGCTGACGTCCAATACGGTCTATGCAATAGTCCAGGACACAGACGGCATCCTATGGGCCGGAACCCGGAACGGCCTGGCCAGTTTTGACGGCATGCAGTTCAGGTCCTGGAAGGAGTACGGCAGGGTGAATGCGCTGGCTGTGGACAAGGAAGGCCGGCTCTGGATAGGGACGGAAGATGGGCTGAAGGTGAGAGATTCTTCGCCTCAGAATGACAAGGTGAAGGGAAATATCCGGGCGCTCCTGGCCGATTCCGATGGATTTGTCTGGGCCACCGTGGGAGATTCCCTGCTGCTGAAACTCTCTTATAAAAACGGCATTCGGGAAGAGGCCCGCTGCCCTTATGACAAGCGCGACCATGAGGGTGACTATCCCTACTTCCAGATCTATGAGGCTGCGGACGGGAAACTCTGGATAGCCGGCCGGCTTGTCTATAACCAGTATGTGGAAGACAGGAAGAACCCTCGGGTCCTCCATCCTCTCTGGGAGGGCATAGATTACAACGGAAGCTATGCCGAAAGCGGCGGGAGGCTCTACTCCTTTGAGGACCATACCTCCCTCCTGAAGCGCCATGAGGCTGGGATGCCCATTCCCCTTGGGCGCCTCCCGATAGCCCACGCAAGGCTTTTGACGGGCAGGGACGGGCGCCTTTGGGCTGCAGGCTCCTACGGTTTCGGCCCCGTGAATTTGGAAAAACCGGAGGATACCCCGGTATATAAAACGTCCTCCACGGAGCTCTACTGCATCTTTGAAGACCGTCAGGGTAATATCTGGACAGGCGGTGACAACGGCATCTCTGTCCTGTGTCCGGCGTTTCAGCATATACGGACCCTTTCCACTGCCAACGTAACGGCCCTTTTGGAAGACAGCCGCGGAAAAATATGGGTAGGGACGGCCGAGCAGCGGGTGTCCAGTTTGTACGAGGACAGTTCCGGCACCGTGTACAGGGGCCTTTGGAACAACACCGGCTGGGAGGTGTGGAAGGACGGAGACATGCAGAAGGAGCGCCTTTCAGGCCCGCTTCCGGGGGAGCAGCGGGAAGCCTCTCACCTGGACGGCGCCAATTGGATATCGGATTTCCTGGAAGACCGGGAGGGGCGCTTCTGGATAGTCACCTGGGAAGGCGTCGGCCTCAACCAGTGGGACCGCAAAGCCCGGCGGAGCCTGCCGCCCCGCTGGCTGAGCCCGTTCCGCTATCCGTCGGCGCAGCTGGATTCCAACATTTACCTGAGCTCGCGGCTCGGCAGCCGGCTCATAGAGGATGAGAGCGGCAAGCTTGTCTATGCCACTACGCAGGCCGGGCTCAATATCATCGACCCCCAAACCGGCCTTGTCACCAAGTACTATAAAGGTAATTCGGACATTCCCGACGACTATGTCACCGACCTTTGCCTGGCCCCGGACGGGACCCTCTGGGCTGCCACCCGAGGCGGCCTCTGGAGCCCCTCTGGAGCCCATTTCCTCAACGGCATGCTGGTCCAGTCGGTGGAAGCCGATGCAAAAGGGCGCCTCTGGGCCGGAACGGAGGACGGGCTGTATTTTATTGACACGGACGGCCGGGAGGGCCGCGTTCCCCGGGAACTGGGCCTTCTTTCCGACATCTACGGAGAGCACGTTTCCTGCACCCTCAGGGACGGGTCCCTTGCCTTTGGAGGCGCTGCCGGCGCCGTGGCTTTCCATCCGGACAGCCTGCTGGCCATCAAGGCTTCCGGCAACCTGCCGCTGGAGGGTCTTGTGCGCCACAGGTATCGCCTGAATGGCGGTGACTGGAAGGAGGGACGCTTTATCGGCCTTCCGGAGAATATCCGTCCGGGTCGCTATACACTACAGGAGCAGCGCTCCGACATTTTCGGAAGGTGGGACCGTGAGGAAAGCGCTGTCCGGACCCTCCGCGTACCCCTGCCGCTGTGGCTGCGCTGGCCCTTCCTGCTGGGGTATCTGATGCTGCTTTCGGCCCTTGTCTATCTGGTCATCAAGCTTCGGGAGCGCCGGCTGCTCGTGAAAGAACTGGACATGCGAAACCGCCTCTTCTCCATCATCTCCCACGACCTCCGAGGGCCCGTTTCCGGAAACCGGCTGCTCTCCCGCCAACTGCTGGAAAGCTTCGGCAAACTGCCTCCCCAGGAGCTTCGGGAGGGGCTGGAGAGGCTCTCGCAATCGGCCGAGGGAACCTCCGCCCTGCTGGAAAACCTGCTGCTGTGGTCCCTGAGCCAGAAAGGCATGCTGACACCGGTGCTGCGGGACGAGAACCTGCAGGAGCTGGCCGCTCAGGCGGCATCCAGCGTTCCGGGCGGAGGGGCCATCCGGATGGACATCCCTTCCGGCCTTAGCGTGCGTACAGACCGGAATATGCTTCTTACGGTGCTGCGGAACCTGCTGGACAATGCCGTAAAGGCCAGTCCGGAAAGCGTTCTGCTGCAGGCCCGCGGGAAACGGATTACCATCACGGACAACGGCCCGGGGCTCCGGGAGGGCAAGGAGCGGTGGGGGCACGGCCTGGGCCTTGTCATTACCCGCGAACTGCTTGGCAAGCTGGGGGCCTCGATGGATATGCCCAACCGGGCCGAAGGCGGCCTTGAAATAACAATCACATTATGATAAACATACTGCTCATTGAAGATTCCGCCGTATTTGTGATGGGACTCCGCCTGGCCCTGCAGCAGGAAAGCGGCTTTGCATCGATAGAATCTGTCGCCACGCCCGGCGCCGCCGTGGCCTTCCTCAACGCCCACCCGGAAACGGACGTAGCCGTGGTGGACATCACCCTGGAAAGCGAGACCGACGGCCTCACGCTGCTGGGCATCCTTCGCGAAGCCTTCCCGTCCGTGCGGACGCTTGTGCTGTCGCATTACAAAACCCCTGCCTATATCCTGAAAGCCATTTCCTCCGGCGCCGGGGCCTATCTGGCGAAGGATTCGGCTCCGGACTTTATCGCAAAGGCCATTGCCGATGTAGCAGGCGGCAAAAGCTTTTTTTTCGGCGAAACCATCGACGCCGACCGTATCATCCGCCTCTTCGGCGGGCAGGAGCAGCTCCGCTCCCGCAAACCCCAGGGGCTTACTTCCAGGGAACTGGAAGTGCTCCAGCTTACCACCTCCGGCTACACCAATGGCCAGCTCGCTTCAGCCCTGGGGATTACCCTGAACACCGTGGACAGCTACAAAGAACGCATCAAGGGGAAATTGGGCCTGGACAGCATGGTGGAATGCGTCGCTTACGCCGTTAAAAACGGCATCGTCGCCGTATAGTTTTTTTCGTGTCTTTTTGTATCTTTGCAAGGTATGCTCAAGATACTGAAAGCGTCGGCAGGGTCCGGCAAAACATACAATCTGGCGCGGGAATATATCCGTCTTGTCGTGGGTAGTGACCAGCGGGACGCCTATCGGCATGTGCTGGCCGTCACCTTTACCAACAAGGCCACCGACGAGATGAAGCGCCGTATCCTCAAGGAACTGTTCCGGCTCTCTACGGTGCCACAGGAGTCGCCGTATCTGAGGGACTTGGTTCCGGGAACGCTGCCCACCGTGGAGGCCTTGCAAAAAAAGGCCTCCGAGCAGCTTTCGCTTATCCTGAACGATTATTCCGCCTTTGCGGTTTCCACCATCGACCGTTTTTTCCAGCAGACCTTGCGGGCCTTCTCCCGTGAAATCGGCCAGTTTGCTTCCTATCAGGTGCAGGTGGACCGCGATTCCCTGGTCTCCGAAAGCGTGGACCGGGTGCTGGACTCCCTCTCGGACCAGGACGGCCCGCTGCTGGACTGGCTCACGCGCAGCGCCCGGGAAAACCTGCGGGACAAGGGCCGGATGAAGCTGGAAGAGGACCTGCTGGAGATGGCGGGCGGGCTTTCCCGGATACCGGAAGAGGAGCTCTCCTATGACAAAGACGCCATGGACCGGTTGCGCGTCCGCTGCGAGAAAATCATCAAGGCCTATCCGGAGAAGGTGAAGGCGGCCTCGCAGGCTGTTCTGGATGCGTTTGACAGCGTGGGCGTACAGCCGGAAGACACGTACCGGGGCTTTATGGCCGCCATCCGGAAGGGGCTGGAAACCCCGGCCGCCCCCACGGAGGCTTTCGTGCGCCGGGCCTCGGACCCGGAACAGTGGTTCAGCAAGGGAAACGCGCATCTGCTGCCCGTGGTTCAATCGGCCGTGGAAGGTCCCTTGAAGGCGTATTTTGCCGTTTTCGACCGGCCCTGCAAAGAATACAATACCGCGCTCATCCTCAAGGGGCAGCTCTACAGCCTGGGCGTGGCCCGTGAGCTGCGCGACGCCTTCACGCAGCTGCAGAAGGAGAAGAACGTCCTTTCCCTGGAGGATTCATCGGCCCTGTTGCATAAGATTATCGACGGAACGGACACTCCTTTCATTTATGAGAAGATGGGCGTCCGCTTCGAGGATTTCCTTTTGGACGAGTTTCAGGATACCTCGGACATCCAGTGGGACAATTTCCGCCCCCTGGTGCACGGCAGCATCGATTCCGGCCACGATTCCCTGGTGGTGGGAGACGTAAAGCAGAGCATCTACCGCTGGCGGGGAAGCGACTGGCGCCTGCTGGGAAGCCGCCTGGAACAGGAGTTCCACGCTCCGGAAATCACGCCCTTGGACAGCAATTACCGCACGTGCCGGGAAATCGTGAATTTCAACAATGCCTTCTTCACCCAGGCGGCCCGGCAGCTGGACGAGCTGATGGGAACCACCCTCATCCAAAAGATGTACGAGGATGTGGCGCAGAAGCCGCGTTTGGACGAGGAGGCTCCCGGCAGCGTGGAAGTGCTGTTCACGGAAGACCAGCTGCAGGCGGTTTTCACAACCATAGAAGAGGTCCGGGCCCGGGGGGCGCAGTGGTCGGACATCGCCATCCTGGTGCGGGGAAATGCCGACGGCGCCCTGGTGGCCGGGGAACTGCTCTCCCGCGGGTATCCAGTGGTCTCCGACGACTCTCTCTATGTCAAGTCTTCCGTCACCGTCCGGCGCCTGGTTTCCCAGCTGGCCCTGGTGGACAGCGCCCCCACGGAGGGGAAGGGGGATGTGGCCGGCTACCTGGCCCGCTCCATGGACGTGGAAATCCCCCTGAATTACCATTCCCTGCCGGAACTGGCGGAAAGCATCCTGCGGGACTTGAAAAAGGCCGATTCCGCCACCTTCGAGGCGGAGGTCCCCTATATTCTTTCCTTCCTGGACTATCTGCGGGAATGGACCGAGACCGGCGGCAACCAGCTGGGCGCCTTCCTGAGAAACTGGGAAGAGGCGGGGCCCCGCATCGCGTCCCCGTCGGCCGGCAATTCCATCCGCATCATGACGGTACACAAGGCCAAGGGCCTGGAATTCCCCTTTGTGCTCATGCCCTTCGCCCAGAAGGTAACGCTGTACAAGGCGCCCGTCACCTGGGCCCGTCCCAAGGTGGAAGGCTCGGCCTTGGAGCAGGAGGCGAAGGGGCTCTACCGCGTAGAACTGGGCAGGCGTTCCGCACAGACCTTCTTCGAGGACGAATATGTCTCGGAGCGGCAGATGCAGGCCATCGACGCCATCAACATCTTCTATGTAGCCCTCACGCGGGCCAAATACGGCCTCAAGCTCATCGCCGCCCCTCCCTCCGCCGGCGGGAAGCTGAGCAACATGGCCGATTTTCTCTATGCCTTTACGGGTACCACGGAGTACAGGCAAGGGGAGCCCTTTGACTTTTCCACCCTCAAGCGGGAGAAAAGCGGGGCCGAACAGCTGAATCCGCTCTTCGAGTCCTATCCTTCGGACAGCGGCAGCCGCCTGCGCCTGAGTCCCGAGGCGGCCGATTATTTCGGTGAGCAGGGGAGTACCGGCGTACTGGCCTCTACCCGTATCCGGGGCAATGTGCTGCATGCCATCCTGGGCTCCGTCATCTTGCCGGAAGACCTTCCCGGGGCGGTTGACGGCGCCATTTTGAAAGGAGAGCTGCCCCGGGCGCTCAGGGAAGAGACGCTTGCCTTCCTGGAGCGGCGCATCGCTTCCGTCCGGGAACGGGAGTGGTTTTCCCCGCAGGTGAGCGTGCGCTGCGAAGCCCCCCTCCTCTCTCCCGGCGGGGCGGAGCACAGGCCGGACCGGGTGGTGCTGCATCCGGACGGCCGGGCCGACATTATCGATTACAAATTCGGCCAGGACCAGAAGAAATACAGATACCAGGTACGGGAATACGTAAACCTTTATCGCAAAATGGGTTATGAAAAAGTTTCGGGCTACCTTTGGTATTTGGAGGATAATTTGATTATCTTTGTGGACTAAACAACAGTTCTATGGAAGCCAGTGAGAATTCTATCAAGCTTTATTACAATACGGAAGTAGAGAAACTGCAGATGCCGGAGTACGGACGCAACGTGCTCAAGATGGTGGAGCAGCTCAGGGAAATCCCGGACAAGGCCAAGCGCACGGAGCAGGCCTATGCCGTGGTGAAGGTGATGGAGAGCCTGAATCCGCAGGTTCACCAGCAGGAGAATTTTTCCCAGAAGCTCTGGGACCACCTGTTCATGATTGCCGGCTACGATTTGGACGTGGACGCTCCCTTCCCCAAACCCGTCCCGGAGTTCATCAGCAGCAAGCCGGACCCCATTCCGCTCAATACCAAACCCATCCGGGCACGCCATTACGGCCGCAATATCGAGAGCATCCTGGAGCTGATTGCCTCGGAGCCGGAAGGGGAGGTGAAAACCGCCATGATTCGTTCCCTGGCCATTTACATGCGCCAGCAGTACCTTATCTGGAACAAGGACACGGTGGCCGATGAAACCATCTTCCAGGACATCGAGCGCCTTTCCGGAGGCCGCGTGAAAGTTCCCGAGGGCATGCAGCTCACCAAACTCTCCGCCGACGTGTCGTTCAGCCGTCCGGGCATGAACCTGGGCTTCGGCCAGGGAAACAAGGGCGGCAAGTTCAACCGCAATTTCAAGGGTAAAAAAGGCAAGAAATGATGAATCCTCTGAGCCGGTGGTGGAATAATCTGAGTGAGCGAAGGCAAGTAGGCCTTCGCTTTGTCGGCGTGGCCGTGGTGCTGATTCTGGCCGTTTGGACAAGCGTTTCCGTCATTTCTTACACCTTTAGCTGGAAACCGGACCAGAGCGCCCTTTCGTCCGGAACGGCCGTTCGCAATGCCGGGGCCTCCGGCGGGCTTTCCTTAGGGCACTTTCTGGTGACGGAGAGCTTCGGCCTGGCCGCCTTCTGCGTGGTGGTATTCCTGCTGGGCTGGTGCATCAAGCTCATCTGGCCGGCCGGCCGCATCCGCATGGGAAAATGGTTCGCGGGCCTTCTCACTTTTACCTTCCTCCTTTCCTGGATTCTTGCCTATGCCGACCTTTTCATCCCCTGGAACTACCTCTTCGGGGGCGGCATGGGAGGCCGGGCCGGCGCCGCCTTGGTGGGCTGGAGCGTTTCCAAGGTGGGGGAGATTGTGACCGGCGTCATCCTGCTGGTCCTGCTGGGGCTGTGGCTCTTTGCCATGAGCCGCCGCTTCTCCGACTGGATGATGGGCGTGGAGCCCCGTGACGGGCAGCCGGACCCCGCTTCGGAACTTCCCATGGAAACGGCCGATACGCTTCCGGAGGAGGAGGAACCCGTTGAGGAGGAAGAGCCCGTGGTGCTGCATGACGAGCCTGCCCCCGCGCAGCCGCTCTTCGTGACCACTCCTACCCAAGAAGAGGAGACTCCTGCCGCGGAAGAGGGGGAATCGGCCATCAGGATAGTGAAGGACGATACCCTGGAACAGGAGGTGCGGGAGCCGCTGAAGCCCATCGACAATCGTCTGGACCCGCCGGACGGCCTTCCCAAGTACCATACGCCGGAGCTGAGCATTCTGGGAGATTACACCAATGCCAAGCACGAGGTGTCACAGGACGAACTGGTGCGCAACAATACCAAGATTCGCAACACCCTGGCCAATTACAAGATTCAGGTGCGGGACGTGACGGCCATTGTGGGCCCCACAGTTACCTTATATAAGGTTTATCCCGCGCCGGGCGTGAAGATTGCCGCCATCAAGCAGCTGCAGGAAGACATCGGCATCAGCCTGGGCGCCCGGGGCGTCCGCATCACCACCCTGGCGGATTCCGTGGGTATCGAGGTGGCCAACGACGTGGCCTCCATCGTGCCGCTGAAGGCCCTCCTGAACAGCGAGACCTTCCGGGAAAGCAAGGCGGAGCTGCCCGTCGCCATCGGCTACAATATTTCCCAGCAGGTGAAGGTCTTCGACCTGGCCGATGCCCCGCACCTGCTGGTGGCCGGCGCCACCAAGCAGGGTAAGTCCGTGGGCCTGAACGTGATAGTGGCCTCCCTGCTCTACGCCAAGCATCCCTCGGAGCTCAAATTCGTGTTTGTGGACCCCAAGATGGTGGAATTCAGCGCATATGGGAAGCTGCTGCACCACTATCTGGCGGTGCTTCCCACAAACAGTGCAGAGGAGGAGAAAGAAAAGGCCATCATCAAGAACGCCAAGGACGCCGCCGCCGTGCTGCAGTCGCTCTGCGTGGAGATGGACGCCCGTTACGAGCTTCTTTCCAAGGGCCTGGTGAACAATATCAAGCTTTATAATGCCAAATACAAGGAGCACCATCTGAGGGCCGATGAAGGCCATCACTTCCTGCCCTACATTGTAGTGGTGATTGACGAGTACGCAGACCTTACCATGTCGGTGGGGGCCGGTCCGGAATCCAAGGCGCTGGCCCGCAGCATCACCACCTCCGTGATTCGTCTGGCCCAGAAGGGCCGTGCGGCCGGTTTGCACGTGATTCTGGCCACCCAGCGCCCCACGGTGGATGTGATTACCGGCCTCATCAAGGCCAACTTCCCCATGCGTATCGCCTTCCGCGTCACCTCCCGCATAGACTCCTCCACCATCCTGGACCAGCCGGGAGCCGACAAGCTCATCGGCCGGGGAGACATGCTCCTGTACAGCGGCGTGGAGATGGAGCGCGTGCAGTGCGCCTTTATCGGCAACGATGAAATTGTGGACCTGACCAACGCTGTGGGCAATCAGATTGGCTATCAGAAGAGTTACAATACGCCTTATTACCTGCCGGAGCCGGCGCCTTCCGAGGGAGAAGAGGGAAGCGGCGGCATGGTGGACATGAAGGCCCTGGACGAGCGTTTCGAGGAGGCGGCCCGCACCGTGGTCCTCAATCAGCGGGGCTCCACCTCGGACCTCCAGCGCAAGCTTGGCATGGGATATGCAAAGGCAGGAAGAGTGATGGACCAGCTGGAAGCCGCCGGCATCGTGGGCCCGCAGAACGGGGCCAAGCCGCGTGAGGTTCTGGTGAAGGACATCGCAGAACTGGAAGAAATCCTGCAACATTTCAGGCAACAATGAAACGTTTCGTATCAGTCCTTTTATTCTCCCTGCTGCTGCAGGGCCTGCA
>CADBHY010000057.1 GCA_902794615.1 uncultured Bacteroidia bacterium | reverse complement strand
GGCCTTAAAGTGGGGGTGGTTCCGCAGGCGCAGGCCGTGCATGACCGGCAGCAGAGGCAGGAGCCTTTGGAGCGGGTGGTGTACCGGAATTATTACACGGGCTCGCTGGTGCGCCTGTGTGACGTTTCCCGCCCGCTTTTTGAAAAATTTTTATTTGTCATCGCTTTCACTTTCGTGAAGACGGTAAAGTATCGCAGCGCATTGCCTTTTAAGTATTTCCGTAAGATTTACCGGGACCTTCCGAAGGTGAGAAAACTGCGTTCTCTCGTGCGTGCGCGGGCACATAACGCGAAATAAATTTGCCTGTTCGGCCATAAGTTTGTATTTTTGTATGTTTTATTCAGAACATACATTATGGCAGTAGCAGATATACTCAAGAAAATCTTCGGTTCCAAAAGTGACCGCGACATGAAAGCGGTACGGCCCATCCTGGACAAGGTGCTGGCCGTTTACCCTGAGATTGACGCCCTCTCGACCGACGCCCTCCGTGAGAGAAGCGCCTCCATCCGTCAGAAGATAGCGCTGGTGGAGAAACCCTTCGAAGACCGCATCGCCCAGATTAAGCTGGAGCTCGAAAAGGATATTCCCGTAGAGGAGAAGGAAGCCCTGGCTACGGAAAGCGACAAACTGGTGAAAGACGAGGACGAGGCCATCGAGAAAGTGCTCATGGAAGTGCTTCCGGAGGCGTTTGCCATCGTCAAGTCCACCGCCCGCCGCTTTGCCGGGAACGAGAGCCTGCGCGTTAAGGCCACGGACTTTGACCGTGACCTGGCCGCCGCCGGCAAGGACTTCGTGGAAATTGACGGGGAGGACGCCGTCTGGCACAACCACTGGATGGCCGGAGGCAATGAGATAACCTGGGACATGGTGCATTATGACGTCCAGCTCATCGGCGGTATCGTGCTGCACCAGGGCAAGATTGCCGAGATGGCTACGGGTGAGGGAAAAACCCTGGTGGCCACTCTCCCGGTGTTCCTGAACGCATTGGCCGGAAAGGGCGTACACGTGGTTACGGTGAACGACTACCTGTCCAAGCGTGACTCCGAGTGGATGGGCCCGCTCTACATGTTCCACGGCCTGTCCGTGGACTGCATAGACAAGCACCAGCCCAACTCCGAGGCCCGCAAGAAGGCTTATGAGTGCGACATTACCTTCGGCACCAACAACGAGTTCGGCTTCGACTACCTCCGTGACAACATGGCCACCCGCATGACGGACCTGGTGCAGCGCAAGCACCATTACGCCATCGTGGACGAGGTGGACTCCGTCCTTATCGACGACGCCCGTACCCCCCTGATTATCTCCGGGCCCATGGAAAAGGCTTCCGGGGATGAGCAGTTCATGGAATATCGGCCCTATGTGGAGAACCTGTACAACAAGCAGCGGGCCTTGGTGAACAGCACCCTCAATGAGGCCAAGAAACTCATTGCCGCGGGTGACGAGGCCGAGGGCGGCAAGCTCCTTTTCCGCTGCTACAAGGGCCTGCCCAAGTATCAGCCCCTCATCAAGTTCCTCTCGGAGCCCGGCATGAAGGCCCTCATGCAGAAGACGGAGGCCTATTACCTGCAGGACAACGAGCGGGAGATGCCCAAGGTGACGGACGAGCTTTACTTCGTGATTAACGAGGTGCTCAACACCGTGGACATGACGGACAAGGGACACGATACCCTGGCCGGCAGCGTGAGCGACCCTGACTTCTTCGTGCTCCCGGACATGGGATCGGCCATTGCGGAAATTACGCAGGATGTGAGCCTGTCCGCCGCCGAGAAGGCGGAAAGGAAGGACGCCCTCATGGAGGACTTCTCCCTCAAGAGTGAGCGAGTGCATACCGTAATCCAGCTCCTGAAGGCATACGCGATGTTCACCAAGGATGTGGACTATGTGATAGTGGACAACAAAGTGAAGATTGTGGACGAGAGCACCGGCCGCATCATGGAAGGCCGGCGCTGGAGCGACGGTCTGCACCAGGCCGTGGAAGCCAAGGAGAACGTGAAGGTGGAGGCCGCCACCCAGACCTTCGCCACCGTCACCCTGCAGAACTACTTCCGTATGTACCATAAGCTGGCCGGCATGACCGGTACGGCCGAAACGGAGGCAGGGGAGTTCTGGGACATCTATAAACTGGACGTGGTGGTGATTCCCACCAACCGTCCCGTCATCCGTGACGACCAGAACGACATCATCTACAAGACCAAGAAGGCCATGTTCAACGCCGTGATTGACAAAGTGGTGGAACTCTCCAAGGCCGGGCGTCCGGTGCTGGTGGGTACCACCGACGTGGAAACCTCCGAGCTCCTGGCCCGCATGATGCGCATCCGCGGCATCACGGCCAATGTGCTCAACGCCAAGGAGCATGCCCGTGAGGCGGAAATCGTCGCCCAGGCCGGCCAGAAGGGCAAGGTGACCATCGCCACCAACATGGCGGGCCGTGGTACGGATATCAAGCTTTCCCAGGAGGTGAAGGATGCGGGCGGCCTGGCCATCATCGGCACCACCCGTCACGACAGCCGCCGCGTGGACCGTCAGCTCCGCGGACGTGCCGGCCGACAGGGAGACCCGGGAAGCTCCTGCTTCTACATTTCCCTGGAAGACGACCTCATGCGCAAGTTCGGCTCCGAAAGGATTGCCGGCGTGGTGGACAAGCTGGGCATGGCCGATGACGAGGCCCTGGTTTCCGGCATGCTACCACTTCGGCTGGCGCAAGCGCACCCTGGAATACGACGACGTGATGAACTACCAGCGCGAGGCCGTGTATGCCCGCCGCCGCAACGCCCTCTCCGGTGAGCGCATAGAGATAGACATCCAGAACATGATGACGGATACCTCCGAGGTGATTGCCCAGCAGTGCGAGGGCATGGGATACGAGGAGTTCCAGGAGTACGTGATGGCCCGCCTTTCCATAGACCTGGGCTTCACGCCGGAGGAATATGCGCACCATAACAAGGCCGACGAGGTGGCCCGGCGCCTGGCCGCCCACATGCAGGAGGTGTATGAGCGCCGCATGAACACCATGGTGGAGAAGGTGAACCCCGTGATTAAGACGGTGTTCGAGAAGCAGGGCAACATGTACGAGAACATTGCCATCCCCATCTCCAACGGCAAGCGCCAGCTCACCCTGAGCGTAAACCTGAAGAAGGCCTATGAGACCGAAAGCCGGGAGATTGCCCGGGCCCTTACCCGCAGCATCATCCTGTACTATATAGACGATTACTGGAAGCAGCACCTCCGCGACATGGACGACCTCCGCCAGAGCGTGCAGAACGCCGCCTACGAGCAGAAAGACCCCCTGGTGGTGTACAAGCTGGAGAGCTACAACCTGTTTACGGAAATGCTGGAGAACCTGAACGAGCATGTGCTGAGCTTCCTGCTCCGCGCCTTCATCCCGCTGAGGGATGCGGCCGACGCCCGGGAGGCCCGCCCCGCCCAGCAGCCCAATCGCAACCTCCAGCAGCTGCGCCACACGGATCCTTCCCAGCTCACCACCAACGGGGAGCAGCGCAGCCGCATGCCCGTCAGGGTGGACAAGCAGGTGGGCAGAAACGACCCCTGCCCCTGCGGCAGCGGCCTCAAATACAAGAACTGCCACGGCAAGGGCATTGTATAAGGGATAACAATTTTTAATAACACATACGTATGGACAACAATGTTAACATGAATGAGGTGAGCCGCATTTCTGCGGGAACCGTTTTCAAAGGGGAAATCACTTCCTCCAACGACATTCGCATCGACGGTGAATTCGACGGCACCATCAACTCCAAGGGACGCCTTGTGGTGGGCGAGAAGGCTGTCGTGAACGGCGATGTCATCTGCACCAATGTGGACTTCAGCGGAAATATGTCCAAGGGTACGGTCTATGTGGCCGATACGCTTTCCCTGAAGGCCGGTTGCACCGTGAACGGAGACCTTCGTTTCAAACGTCTGCAGGTGGACCTGGACGCCAAGGTCAACGGCAATCTTCGCGTTCTCACGGACGGCGAATTTGAAAAAGTGGCTTCAAAGGCTTCGGTAGAAAAACCGGCCGTTCCTGTTAAAGAAAAGTAAGAATGGCACTGTGGGGTAATAACAGCAGGGAAGTAGAGGATACTTCCACCAAGCAAATCACAACCGAAACAAAAACGAACCGCACGATTATGGCAAATAATGTTAACGTAAACGATGTCAACCGTATAGCGGCCGGTGCCAAGTTCACCGGTGACATGGCCACCCTTAACGACATCCGCATTGACGGCACCTTCGAAGGCCGCCTGTATTCCCGCGCCCGCGTGGTGGTGGGAGAAAAGGCCGTGGTGAAGGGCGATATCTTCGCCAGCTACATTGATTTCAACGGCACCATGCTGGGTGGTAATTTCTATGTGAAAGACACCCTTTCCCTCAAGTCCGGCTGCACGGTGAACGGAGACCTTTATTTCCAGCGCTTCCAGGTGGAACTGGACGCCCGCTTCACCGGCAAGTGCCAGGTGATTGACGAGGCCGCCTTCAACAAGGTATCGGCCGTCATGTCTTCCATGCTGGGTAAACCGGCTAAGGAAGCAGCTCCGGCTCCTGCGGCCGCTGCGGCAGAATAAGCAGAATAAAACTTAATATGAATTAAACTATGAGAAAGTTTCTTTTGAGTGGACTGTCTTTGCTCTGTGCCATCCTTGCGATGACATCCTGCAAGAAAGACAACGATTCTCCTCAGACGCCCTACGTTTCCGAAGAGGTTCGTGACCTGTTTGGCGGTGCAACCCCTACGGGTTACTACAGCTATGCGGAAATGTCCGTTCCGGCCGGAACGGAGGTGGTGTACATTGAGTACAAAGGAAGCGACGGCTCCGTTAAAACCGTTGCCCAGAAGGTCACCCCCGAGGTGGCTGTTCCCACGGATGGCAGGGATGTGGAGCCCTTCGGCACGGTGAAGCTCTTGTTCGAGGCCTCCGCTTCTTCCCAGGTAAGTGTATATTACAAGGTCTTTGACGCTGCCACCAAGGCCGATGGAGACGATGCCGTGTACACGCTGGAAAATTTCCCGGTCGACCAGGTTACTTCCGGAGAATTCGGCAAAACCCGTTATGTCAAGGTGCAGTGGAACTTCGCCTGGCAGAACAGTGCCGCCACCGGATGGCAGAATACGCCTTCCTATCCCAAGGATGTGGTGATGTACGATGCGGAGCACAACCATACGCTCCGTTATACCTTTGTCTATGCCAACAACGGTAATGCTGGCTTTACGGAGGGTTATGTTCTCACCGATGCCTACAATGTGGAAGACCATGTGGCCGTTTCCTACAAGTATAACTATTGCGAAGGCGGCTGCATAGGCTGTCCCCGCTGCATGCCCTGGGGGTGTGATTGCGGTTGCGGCAGGGTGAACAACGACTTCGTGCCCAACGGCAACCAGGTGGATTCCGCTGTGGAAGACGGTGCCACCACCGAGACTCCGAAAGTTCCCGAGGACATCGTCCCCGTGAAACTACAGGAACCCGCTCCTTATGTGACCACCGACGAGGATTATACCATGTATCACTCCAGCGGTGTGGTGATGTTCGACGACAGCTGGCCCAACCTGCCCGCTACCCTGGGCGGCACCGGCAACTATGACTTCGATTTCAACGACGTGGTGGTGGACTACGACATCGAGGCCCTCACCGTGGCCGACGCCCAGCTCAAATCCCAGGGTTGGAGAGAGCAGGTGAAGGTGGTCCTGCACCTCCGCGCCCTGGGTGGCCAGGACGCCTGGCGTGTGGGCATGGCCCTGGAGAACTTCAACACGGACTATGTAGAATCCATCGAAGACTACAAGACCCTGGACAGCTGGCAGAACAGCCATGGCAATCTTCCCGCATGGGCCCAGACGGTCGCCTTCCAGGAGAACTGCATCCACTATGACGCCGTTTCCGGCAGCACCTTCTCCGGCAGTACCACGCGCCCGTCTATTGAAATAGGCCAGTTGCAGGCCTTCAATGGGAAAAAGACGTATGGATGCGGCGGCGCAGGCAAGGATGAATATACCTATATCAACGGTTCGCTCAGCACGGTGCATGTGATGAATCCCGGCCTGAAACTCTGGGACGCGTGGAAAACCCCGAAGGAAGAGCAGTATGATGACGTGATGGCCGCCGTTACCAATCCCAGCCTTGCCCAAATCCAGAACCTGGGATTCTACAACACCATTCCGGGCTTTGTGAACCAGGCCGGCGGCCTGTACACCTACACTGTCATCTATCACATGAAAGCCCGTGCCGAGATGACGCCCGAGGAAAGCCAGAAGTGCCTGGCCAACATGGTTGACGCCGTGGTGAACACCACCGCCCAGAACTTCTTCATCGTTAAGCAGGACTGGACGCCCATCGGCCTGAAGGGGTATACCCCGCTGGATTACAAGACCAAGGATAACCACAACTACACGGACGAGTACAACAAGAAGGTCCAGGGCAAGGAGTACCTCACTACCACCCCTTACGTGTCCACCACCGGCCAGGTTTGGGCTTTCAAGTGTCCTGTCCTCACCCGTCACGCCTGGGAAAAACAGCTCTTCTCCAAGGCTTATCCCCTGTACGAAGGCTGGCTTGCCAGCCAGGGCGCCGAAAACCAGGATTGGTATAAACTGGAAAACGCCAACGTCTCTTACCTCTCCTGCGAGTGGTAAGGTGACATGGACCCCGTACCCTCTCCCAGGGCCTTTTCCGGCATGGGGGAGGGTGTGGTGGCTATATTGGAAGAGTATTTATTAAATTTATTTATAATTATTGTAAAGACCAGACTGGCGGATGGAGTATTATACCCTCAGTAGGTACGCCTATTGGAAGTATTACATACTGATTATGTACTACCGGCTGGCGGAATATCCGCCGGTGGTGCGTGTTTGGTTTGTATTCGGCGCCATCTGCCTGCTCCTGCTTGTGCTGATTGTGCTGGGAAACGCCATGCGGACCTTGGCCCATTACCGTTTTGACCGGATGGTCCGTCACAACCACAGGCGCTACTTCGAGCGCATGAAGGAGATTGTGCTTTCCGAAAGGACGCTGGAACTGGCGGAGGTTTCTGCCATCCTGGAGCTTCCCAAGAACTACAAGATGCGGGAAAGGCACTGCCGGAGCTATATTCCCACGCTCTTGGAGTTGCGGCAGGGCCTGGGGGACAGGCTGAGCCGTTCCAACTGGCAGCGCCTGCTGCAGGTGCTCAAGATGCCGGCCTATTTTGAGGACCAAGTGCTGTCCCGGTCGGCCCGCAAGCGCGTGAAAGCCTTCAAGGATGTGGCCGATTTGGACGCCAACCTGAAAGAGGCGGTGGCCTCCCGTTACCTCTTCACCAAGGACAGGAAGCTCCAGATGCACGCCCGCCTGCATGCCGCCCGTTTCGGGACGTCCTATCCTTTCAAGGTGCTGGAGGAAGACCCCAATCTGGTGTTTACGCAGGAGATGGTGGTCAAGTATCACAACGTGCTGGTGTACCGCAGCGAAAACGGCCTGGCCATGCCCAACTTCATCCGCTGGTGCAACCGGGTGCCCCTGAACGAGGAACTGCGCATTTTCGCCGTGAACGAGATTCGCCTCTTCGGGCGGAAGGAAGACTGCGCGGAACTGCTCTCCATGCTCCAGGCCAGCCGGGAGGAGGATTTTTCCTGTGCGCTGATTCGGGCCTTGGGAGAGCTCAAGTACGTTCCCGCGGAGAAGGAATTCTGCCGGCGCTACCTCAGCGCCTCCTTCACGGAGCGCCAGGTGCTTGCCGAGGCCATGGGTACCATCGGCTCCGGCAATCCGGAGATCCTGAAGTTCCTGGCCGATGACTTCCTCCAGACCACCGATTATGTGACCCGCATGATCCTGCTCCGGGTCCTTTACAATTATGGAACCCGGGGAAGGGAAGAGTTCTACAGGTTGAAGGAGAGTACGGCAGAGGAGTACCAGCCCTATTTCTCTCATATTGAGTGTGATTTGATAGACAGCAGCCGATATGCCTGAGTGGATAGACTACTTCTTCAACTATTTCGTGATAGTGTATTCCGCCGCGGTGCTCCTGAGTTACGTGGCCATGGCCGTGCTGGCCTACATGGAGCACCGGAAACATTACACCTATCACGATGACGCCTATACCATAGACGAGCTCAAGAAGTCGCCTTACACTCCGGGCGTGTCCATTGTGGCCCCTGCCTACAATGAGGAGAAGACGGTTATCACCAATGTGCAGTCCCTGCTGAGCCTGGACTATCCGGACTTTGAGGTGGTAATTGTGAACGACGGTTCCAAGGACAGGACGCTGGAACTGCTCATCGAGAATTTCGACCTGGTCAAGGTGCCCTATGCGTATGTGGAGAAAATCAAGACCAAGCCTTTCCGTGGCCTGTACAAGACCAAAAGCGACAATCCGGCCTTCAAGCGCCTTACGGTGGTGGACAAGGTGAACGGCGGAACCAAGGCCGATGCTTCCAACGCCGGCGTGAATGTGGTTTCCAACAAGTTCTTCGTGTGTACGGACGTGGACTGCGTGCTGGACAAATACGCCCTTTACCGGATTATCTGGCCCACCATGTACTCTACCCGCCGGGTTATTGCCGTGAGCGCCACCATGCGTATGAGCAACGGCAGCCTAGTGGAAGACGGGAAAATGGTGGAAACGCATCCGCCGCACAGCCTGATTCCCCTTTTCCAGGACCTGGAATATACCCGTTCCTTCCTGATTGGCAAAACGGCCCTGGCCCGCATCAACGCGCTGCAGAACGTGTCCGGCGGTTTCGGCATGTTTGACCGTGAGATTGTAATCAAGGCCGGCGGCTATGACGGAGACTCTTTTGCCGAGGATATGGATATGGTGGCCCGCATGATTCGCTATATGTGCGATGCCGGTGAAGATTACCGCGTGGTCCAGATTCCCGAAACCTGCTGCTGGACGGAGGGCCCGCCCAACTTCAAGGTGCTCAACCGCCAGCGTACGCGCTGGGGACGCGGTTTGCTTCAGTTCTTTACCGTGCATCACGACATGGTGTGGAACCGCGACTACCGCCGTTACGGCATGCTCACCTTGCCGTATATTATGATTTTCGAACTCATTGCCCCGGTCATCGAGTTCTCCGGCTACCTCATGGTCATTTACCTCTTCATCAAGGGGGCCATCAACTATTCCACCATCTGGATAGCCTTCCTGGGCCTGTATATCTTCGCCCAGCTCCTCACCATGGTCATCATTTCCTACGATAACTGGGTGGGGACTTCGTTCAAGAGAAAGTGGGATTATCTGTGGTTCGTGCTGGCTTCTTTGCTGGAGCCCGTCATCTACCATCCCATCAACGTCTTCTTCAGCCTACGCGGCTACTGGAAGCACATTTGGGGTACCCAGATGGTATGGGGCAACATGACCCGAAAGGGTGTGCAGCAGCGTCAGCCCCAGGCGAATCCGCAGCCTCAGCAGCAACCTAAACCCCAGAATCCCGATGCGTAGGCTGCAGCTGGTCATATGGGTCCTGTTCCTGGTGGCGGCAGCTTTGCCGGCGCAGAACAAACAGCGCAATATCCTGCCGCGCCGGGACACCCCGGGAGAATATGCGGAGAAGGTGTCTAACCTCTTTTCCCAGCACCGCTGGGCCAAGGGTAAGGAACTGCTGGACCAGGGCCTGGAGTATTATCCGGAAGAGGCGGGCCTGCATTATCTGGCCGGTCGTTACTGGTGGAACGGAAAGGACTTTGACAAGGCCCGTTACCACCTGGTAAAGGCCTGCCAGATCAATTATCATTACATCGACGCCAAAACGCTCCTTGTGAATGTGGAGGAAATTACGGGCAATTATTCCAGCGCCATCTGCTATGTAAACGAGCTGTTGGAGGTGAATCCCTACTGGAAGGGCTTGTGGTTAAGGAAAGTGGACTTGTACAAAAAGTTGGGAAATTTTGAGGAAGCCAATATTCTCCTGCGTCGCCTGGCCCAGATTTATCCCAACGACGCCTCCATCAACAGCGACTATTTCGACGTGCTGGAAACCACCTGGCAGCAAGCCCGTGAGAGCGGAGACTCCCAGGCGGCCGAGGATGCCTTGAAGGAGATTGTCCGCATCACTCCCACCGATGCCGACTATCAGCTGGCCTATGCCAACATCCTGATTCGCCGGGGCAAGCTGAACGATGCCCTGGACAACCTGTCGGCCGCCATCGGCGCCAATCCCGGCAACGTGCCCCTAATCAAGAAAACCACGGACATCCTCATGGAGACCGGGCGCAACATGGGAGCCCTCTCCCTGGTGCGCGGCCAGCTGGCCCAGCATCGTTCGCCCCAGTTGCTGGCGCTGTACGAGCAGCTGCTGGCCGAGAGCGCCCGCATGGAAAACGAGGCCGATGCCTACCAGCTCTATACCCGCACGTACAATACGGACCACAGCATGGAGGCCCTCCAGTACCTGCTGAACCAGTCTGTCAAGCGGGGGTATTACGACGACGCCGTCCACTATATCGAGGAAATGCGCCGCCGTCGGGGAGATTCCCCCCGCTGGTACATGATGGAGTACGACGTCTATACCCGCCAGGGGCGGCACGAATCGGCCCAAAAGAGCCTGGACATGGGCTTCCGCCTGTTCCCGGACGACTACGACCTCAACCTGGCCGTGAGCCGCCAGCGGCTTTCCCAGTCGGCCGATTATATGAGCGAGAGCCAGTATTCGCAGGCCATCCCGCTGCTGGAATTCGTCCGCCGCAGCTCCGTAGACCCGGAACTGAAAACCCTGGCCGTGAGACGCCTGGCCGTATGCTACCGGGAAAGCGGGCAGCCGGAAAAGGCGGTGATGATGCTCCGGGAGCGCCTGAAGACGGATCCCGAGTACCAGGTGACCATGGACTATGCCTCCCTGCTGGTGAAGCAAGGTAAGCCCGAGGCCGCCCTCCAGTCCCTGTATGCCTCTTATGCGGATGCTACGGATACGCTGTCCCGCCAGATGCTGGCCGGAGCCTACAAGGAAACGGCCTATCCCTATTTGAAAGAAAAATTGCAGAATGGCGCCCTGACCGGCCTGCATCCCATTTGTGAGAACATTCTGCAGATGGACCCCAAAGATTATTGGGCCCTGTATTATTCCCTCCGTACGGCGGAAGATCCGCTTCCCTTCGCCCTCCGCGGCATGAACGCCTATCCCGGAGACCTGGTGTTCCCCATCAAAGCTGCCTCCATCTATGCGGCCCAAGGCAGGGAAACGGAAGGCATCGACCTGCTGCTGCCATATCTGTCTGACTTCCCGGCCGACGACGACCTTCAGCGCACGTTTGCCGCCGTGTCGGACAGCTATGCCGGGAAACTGCTTAAGGAAAAGCGGATCCGGGAGGCCCAGGAGGTGTTGGACCGTGCCCTGGCCGTCCGTCCCCTGGACCCGGCCGTCCGCTACACCCGCGGTCTGGTGTTTGAGAAAAACCACGAGTGGGATTCGGCCTATGTGTACCAGAGCAAGTACCAGCCTTCCCTGCTGGAAGAACGGGAGTACAAGGCCCACATGAATGCCCTGCGGGCCCGTACGCTGCACAATACGGTGGATGCCGGCGTGGATGTGTTCCGCTTCACCAACGCCACCCAGCTGATGGTGATTGCCTCCGTGGGCTATGACCACTTCTGGAAAAACGACGAATTCTCTTCCCGCCTCAACTTTACCGGACGGGATGCGGAATATGACCAGGACCAGCTTATGTATGTATCGGCCGGCGGCCGCGGCCTTCAGTTCCTCACCTCCTGGACCCATCACTTCGGCCGGGCGTTCAGCCTCAAGCTGGGCGGCTCGTTCGGTACCCGGTATTTCCCCATTGCCGGTGCAGACCTCAGCGGCACCGTCCACTGGAAGAACGACTGGGACACGGAACTGGGCCTGAATTACCGCTACCTGCTGGACCACAACCAGATGTATGCCGGCTCGCTGAACGTGAGCCATACCGGCTCCCATCTTTACCTGGGTGCCAAGGTGATGGGCGGAACGGTGTACAATGTGTGGTTCGTGAACGGGTCGGGCCGTATCCGCTTTTATCCGTACGAGGGAGGAAAATCCTACGTGGAGGTGCAGGCCGGCGCCGGTACGGCTCCCGAGATTCAGTTCCTCAATTATTATCAGAACTCCTCCGCCTTCCACAACCTGAACTCCTTTGCGGCGTTCACGGCCTCGTGGGCGCTCACCCATAACCTTGCGCTCCAATTGTCCGGAACCTGGAATACCCTGTATGACCAGCGTTCCACCGTCAGTTTCCGTAATCTCCTTATGGCCCATGTCTCTGTTGCGATTTCTTTCTAACCTGCTTGTAGCCGGTTTCCTGGCCCTCTCCTGCGGCCATTTTGTCCGCGGGGCAGGTGCCGCACACCAGTATCATGTCCATCCCGACGTGCAGGGACGGGCGCTGGACGTGAAAATGAGCGATTATCTGAAGAAACACCTCCAACGGCGTTCGGACGGCTCTTTGCTAAGCCGTGACGGAATAGAGGTGGCCGTGCATGTGGCCGATGATTTCGGCGGAGATTTCGGCTTCTCCCGCCTTCCGGGCGGGGGCTACCTGCTCCGGGCCAAGGATGAGCGCACGATGATTTGGCTGGTTTACCAGTTTATCAAGATGGTGGGAAAGGACGATGCGGAGATTACGACGGAC
>CADBHY010000056.1 GCA_902794615.1 uncultured Bacteroidia bacterium | reverse complement strand
CAGTTCATGCTGGACGTGGGGCTGGACTACCTGTCGCTGGACCGCCCTACGGGCTCCCTTTCCGGCGGAGAGAGCCAGCGCATCCGCCTGGCCACCCAGATTGGCTCCAAGCTGGTGAACGTGCTCTATATCCTGGACGAGCCCTCCATCGGCCTGCATCAGCGGGACAACCGCAAACTCATCGCCTCCCTCAAGGCCCTGCGCGACGAAGGCAATTCCGTGATGGTGGTGGAACACGACGCGGAAACCATGTTCAGCGCCGACTGGCTGGTGGACGTGGGCCCCGGCGCCGGAGAAAACGGAGGCCGCATCTGCCTGAGCGCTCCGCTCAAAACCCTCCTCAAAGGCGCCAAGATGGATGCCGATACGGCCTCGCACGCCGTTGTGGGGGCTTCCGTCACCTTGGATTACCTCAAGGGGAAAAAGACCATTCCCGTACCGGGGCTGCGAAGGAAGGGAAACGGCCGATACCTTATTCTGAAGGGCGCCACGGGCAACAACCTCAAGAGCGTGGACGTGCGCTTTCCGCTGGGCTGCCTCATCGGAGTGGCCGGCCTGTCCGGCAGCGGCAAGAGCTCCCTGGTGAACGAGACGCTCATGCCCATCCTCAAGCAGAAATTCTACCGTTCCAAGGAGAAACCGTTGCCCTACACCGCCATCGAAGGCATCGAAAACATTGACAAGCTCATCGAGATTGACCAGAGCCCCATCGGCCGGACGCCCCGCTCCAATCCCGCCACCTTCACCTCCGTGTTCGGGGACATCCGCGCCCTCTTTGAAGATACGCAGGACGCGAAGGTGCGCGGTTACAAGGCCGGCGTCTTCTCCTTCAACGTGCCCGGAGGCCGATGCGAGGAGTGCAAGGGCGCGGGCATCAAGGTTATCGAGATGAACTTCCTGCCCTCCGTGCACGTGCCCTGCGAGGTATGCGGCGGAACCCGCTACAAAGAGGATATCCTGGCCGTGAAGTACAAGGGAAAGAGCATCAACGACGTGCTGGAAATGTCCATCACGGAGGCCTACGAGTTTTTCAGGCCCATCCCCAAGATTGCAGCCAAGCTCAAGGCCCTGGCCGATGTGGGCCTGGGCTACATCCGTCTGGGACAGAGCGCCGTCACCCTTTCCGGCGGCGAAAGCCAGCGCATGAAACTGGCGGCCGAACTCTCCCGTCCCTCCACCGGAAAAACCCTCTACATTCTGGACGAACCCACTACGGGCCTGCACTTTGAAGACATCAAAGTGCTCATGGGCGTTTTGCAGAGGCTGGTGGATGCCGGCAACACCGTCATCATTATCGAGCACAACCTGGACGTGCTCAAAAGTGTGGATTACCTCTTTGACATGGGTCCGGAAGGCGGTCGCAAGGGTGGCCGCATCGTGGCCGAAGGCACCCCGGAAGACTTGGCACTGGACTCGGAGTCCGTCACCGGGCCTTTCCTGAAAGAGGTGTTATAACTTGGCCGATGCCCCAGCAGAGGGCGGCCACAACCATGCCGTTGATGGAGGCGAAGCCCCAGTTCACCAGATTGGCTACCAGGGCGCCGGCTATCACCCCCACGACGGCGCTCCAGTCCACCACCTTCTCTTCCACCTTCTTGCCCCGGTTCAGGAAATAGTGCAGGATGAGGATGATGCCCACGGGAGGCAGGGTGGCATTGAGCACATTGAGCCAGTCGCAGAAATTCCAGTAGAGCCAAATGGAAGCCACCGTGCCGATGGCGCCGGACACAAACACCATGGTCTTCTTGGGGAAGCCGAAGATGTTGGAAAGGCCCAGGCCGGCCGTGTAGAGGGCGTTGTCATTGGTGGTCCAGATGTTCAGGCCAAGGACCAGGACGGCCAGATAGAAGAGGTTCAGGTTGAGCATCACCTCGAAGATGTCGTTTCCGCCGGCATAGATGCTGGAAACGGCGCCGAACAGGAACATAAGGCTGTTACCCAGGAAGAACGCCACCACCGTGATGATGAGGCCCATCTTCCCATTCTTGGCAAAACGCGTGAAATTGGGTGTTGCCGTACCGCCGGAAACGAAACTGCCCACCACCAGGCCGGCGCCGGCAATGATTCCCATGTCCTTGGTTCCCTTGGCAAACTGTTCCACCATGCCGGTATCTCCGTTACGGATGGCCAGAATCATGGCAATCGTACCCAGGATAGCCACGGCGGGGACGGCTACGTAGCTTATAATGGTAAGGCTCTTGATTCCGTAGTAGGCCGTAGATGTCATCAGCACACCGGCAATGGCAACCAGCAGGTAGCTCTCCAAGGGCATATTGTCCGGAGCCACATCCAGGCCCATTATTTCTTTGGCGACGGGGATGGCGAACATGGCCAGACCTACGCCGAACCACCCTGTCTGCGTGAAACTGATCATCGCGCTGGGAAGCCAGCTTCCCTTGGTGCCGAAACTGCGACGGGCCAGCATATCCAGGGTGAGACCGCTTTCGGCTCCAATCCAACCCAAGGCTCCGGTGTAAGCCGCCAGGATGAGGCCGCCCAGCAGCATGGCCCACAGGAAATCATACCAGTCCAGGCCATTGGCCAGTTGCTGGCCCACCCACATGCTGGCGCTGAAGAAGGTGAAGCCCAGCATCACCATAAACATGCTCAGGTTGCTTTTGCGGCCAGCCTTGTCTACGGCAGAGGTGGTGTAGTCCACATCGATGATCTTGTTGTTATTCATATTGCTGTAAGTTTGTTTTAATGGATTGGATGCGCTGCGTGGCAATGCTCTCCAAGGGTAGGGCGGAGGCTTTCTTCAGGAATTCCGTTTCATCGGCCCAAAGGGCGGAGAGGCTGTTGTCCTTTAATTCTTCGAACCTGTTCACCGCCAGCCACTGCTCAAAGGAGAGGGGCTCCTCATAGCCCAGCTTCTCTCCTGCCAGTTTGGCGGGATCTATCCTGGCGGCCCGGCTCCGGATGCCCTCCCAATACTCCAGGACTTCCCGGAAATGGACCGGAATCTCATAGCGACGGGCGCCGCCATCGTAAATGATGCACTTTTCCAGGATAGAATAGGGGTGATCCAGGACATAGCGCCGGAACTCCGGAGCCACGACGCCTCCCTTCCAGCCAAAATCTATGTCCGGGACATTGATGCCCGTAGCGCCGGCAGACTCGTAGACCGTGAAAATTCCTTCGTAAAAGAAGCATTCAAAACCCTCGAACTCCGGGAATATCCGGCGGATTTCCTCCGTCTTTTTCTCCATCAGCTCAATGGCGCGGGTGCCGCCGATGGTGAAGAAAATGATTTTGCGGATGCTGCCTCCGCCGCGGCGAAAACGGTCCACCACCTGGTCCAGGCACAGGCGCAACGTATCTCCGGTGGCAATGATATCTCCTATGATAAGGGTGCGGTCCCGGGTAATGCGCAGTTTTTCGTACTTGATTTCCAAACCGGTGATGATTTGGTTTTCGATGATTCGCTCGCAGGAGACAAAATGGATATTGCCCACACGGATGCCGTTTCTGAAACAGGCCTCTTCCACGGGATAGTTCAGCCCTCCGCGAAGGATGGTAAGGATATCCGCCTCCCCACCCCCGGAGGGGAACAGATGCTCAAGGGCAGCCTCAGTAGGAGGAAGCATACACTGGCAGGTATCAAAGCCCACCACCTCCGGAAATGCCATCAGGCGGCGGGTCCCCACGTTACTGAGAATGAAATAACGGTTGACAAACTGCCCGGACAGCAGTTCATACACCTTTGTATCTTGCCGCAGCCCTACAGAATGAAGGGTAGCCTCATGCAAACAAATGGACATAAAAAATCCCGATTAGACTTAACCGGGATACAAAAATAAGAGAAAACGAGTGAAATAGCAAATTTCTCGACACAAATTAGGGCCGAAAGGGGGAACAAGCCTTACCGTCACGGGCACCAGGCAGGCCGATTGGGACATTTTCTGGGGATTGGTGCCGGGAACGCCCTGGGGCACGTCCATCCCGAGTTCGTGGAAAAGCTCTTCCCAATAGGCGGGAAGGCTGCCGTCCGGGGCCAGCCAGTTCATGGGCTCACTGGGAAAAACAAGCGCCCCGGAGGCATCCAGATAGCATTTCTGCACCAGTTCGGAGCAGTAAAGGTCTTCGTTGTCCGGCAAAAAACGGTAATCGTAAAAACGGCCGCAATAGGAGCGCGCCCGCGAAACCGCAGCCGAAGCATCCACGCCTTTAACGCGCCAAACCGCAAAAACAGATTGGGGAAAATCTTCCAAAAACACCTCCAAAGGCCGACGGGACACTCCCCGCTTGCCGGTGGCGTCAATAACCCAGACGCTGTCTCCCTGCACCTCAACAATGGCAACATGGGTGAAATTCAAACTATCCGAACCGCCAGTGGCCGCTACGATAGCCGTATCCATGCCATCGGCCTCCATCTGCGGCGCCACAAAAATCAAATCTCCATTGCACAGCCGCTCTCCCCTGCCACAGGCAAAGGAAAGCATCAGAAGCACAAGGAACAGGAGCCTTTTATTCATGTAAAGCTCACACCCCACTCCGCACGGAGACGGTCCATCAGGTGCATCAGGTACAAGGACTCGCTGTGGGGCATCTGGGGCGGCTCCAACAAACCGGCGCGAATGGCGTCCCGGCAAGCGCGGAACTGGTACTCGAAGCCGGTAATCTCCGGAGGCATCTGAACCACACGCTCCACCACATGCCGCTTCCGGCAAACGCTGATGCGGGTGGGATGAATGAGGTCGTCAAAATGCAGGTAGCCGGTGGTGCCGGCAATCACGGCCTCGTTTCCGCCCTGGCACCAGGCCGATGCCTGCAGGGAAGCCAGGGTGCCGTCGGCCAGCACCAGCGTAATGTCTTCCGTGGCGTCTACGCCCGTATCGGCCTTGATGCAGGTGGTGTTGAGACGCTCGATGGGGCTGTCGAAGAACATCCGCACGAAATTGAGGAGGTAGATGCCCAAATCCAGCAGCGCTCCCCCGCCCAGCTCCGGCCGGAGGACACGCTCTTTGTCGGAAACATTGTAGGCTATGCTGGCCGTCACCATCTTGGGCTGGCCGATGACGCCGGACGCCAGCAGCTCCCGCCCCAGCTCATGAACAGGCATGTAGCGCGGCCACAGGGCCTCCGCCACAAAAACGCCCTTCTCCCGGGCCAGGGCCAGGATGGTGGCGGCTTCGGTGGCATTGAGCATGAAGGACTTTTCCACCAGGCAGGGCTTCCCGGCAAGGATGGCATCCCGGGTCACTTCAAAATGACAGGAATGGGGAACGGCCACATAGACCAGTTCCACATCCGGATCGGCCAGAAGGTCCGCGTAAGAGCCATAGGCCCGCGGAACGGAAAAACGTGCGGCAAAGGCCTGCGCCTTTTCCAAAGAACGGGAGCCAATGGCCAGACACTGCATGTCTTCCATGGCGCCGAGGGTGATGGCGGCTTTCTGAGCAATATGGCCCGCCCCGATAATTCCTACATTCATAAAGACAAAGGTACAAAGATTTCCGGGGAAGCATAGCGAAAAGCATAAAATATCCTAATTGAAGTCCCTATTATTCTGAAAGATTATCCGCTGTACGTCTATCTTTGCAATCCTTATGCTCATAGAAGTGCTCATATCGGCAAGCTTGTTATCCCCCGCGGACACCCTGGCCCCGGCCATCGCCGTGGCTAACAAGGAAGACCGGGCCGTAACGGGAATGGTGAGCGGACTGTCCTCGAAAGACCTTCAAAGGCAAGGGATAAATAATCCCAAAGAACTGGCTACCATCATCCCAGGGCTGTATATTCCGGACTATGGCGCCTCTCTCACCTCTACCATTTACGTCAGGGGGATGGGCTCCCGGATGGAGAATCCGGTGATGGGCCTGAGCATAGACGATTTCCCCATCCTGGACAAAAACAGCTACGACCTGGACTACCTGAATCTCTCCGGTGTCCGCTTTCTCCACGGCCCCCAGGGCACGTCCTTCGGCCGCAACGCCCTAAGCGGTGTGCTTTCCGTGCGCACAGCCCACGCAGACGGGCTGACGGCCGGGCTGGAATACGGAAGCGGCCACCATGTGCGGGCCCGGCTCACAGGCGGCAGCGGGCAGCATTCCTGGAGCGCCGCTTACCGGCACGGCAGCGGCTTTTTCCGCAATGAATTCAACGGGAAAATGTGCGACCCCTACGACGGGGGCCAATTCCAATGGCGCTGGGAAAAACGCCGCCAAGACTACAGCCTGAGCAACCTTCTGCTGGCCGGCCTGTCCCATGAGGGCGGCTTCGCCTATGGGGCCTGGGACGGGAAACAGGTGCAAGCGGTGAACTACAACGACGAAGCCTCCTACTCCCGCATCACCGTGCTGGAGGGCTTCAAAGTCAGGAAAAAGGCCAAGGACATCACCTGGGACCTCCTTACCTCCCTCCAAATCCTGGCCGACAGGATGCGGATGGATCAGGACTACACTCCCGCCTCCGTCTTCACCCTGGAACAAAGCCAGCGTTCCGCCGCCCAGACCGTGGAATTTATTGTCCGGCCTACCCGGAAATACAAGCACTGGAAGCCCGTCACAGGCTTTTTCGGCTTTTTTAAGGCCAATCGCATGCTGGCCCCGGTGCTCTTCAAGGAAGACGGCATCCAAAGCCTCATCCTGGACAACGCCAACGCCTACATCCCAGCCGAGATTGGCCGGCTCACCATCCCCGTCTCCGGTTTCACCGCCGACAGCCGCTTCACCATCCTGAGCTGGAACGCGGCCCTTTACCATGAATCAGCCTTTACCTGGGGCCGATGGCAGCTCACCGCCGGCCTCCGGATAGACTACGAGGGGGCCTGGATGGGCTACGACTGCCTCACGGAAATCCCCTACCGGATGGTTCCCTATATGTCGGAAGCCAGGACCTGCCAAGACACCTATACCGGAGCCCTGGCGCACGGAGCTTTCCAGCTTCTCCCCAAACTGGCCGTGCAATACAATGGTCCTGGCAACTGGCATTTCAATGCCCTCCTGTCCAAGGGATACCGTGCAGGAGGCTTCAACACGCAGATTTTCTCCGATATTCTGCAAAACCGCCTCATGAATGGCCTGATGGCCGATTTGGGCGTGTATCTGGACCGCCCGGCCATATCGGCCGTGGCCGGCAATACGGAGTACCAGCCGGAAGAGCTGTGGAATTGGGAACTGGGCCTGGGCTACAAAGGGAAGCACCTGACGGCCCAATTCACCGCCTTCTATGACTACGCCCTGAACCAGCAGCTCACGGTGTTCCCTCCCGGGCTCACCACGGGCCGCATGATGACCAATGCCGGAAAGAGCCAAATCTATGGAGCGGAGGCGCAGGCGGCTTACCGGAAGGGGGGATTCACGGGCCGGGCATCCTGGAGCTGGAACCGCTACATCGGCAGGCGCATCCCCTACAGCCCGGAGCATACGCTCTTTGCATCGGCCGGCTATTCATGGGAAAAACTGGCCTTGGAAGCCCACCTGAGGGGCATCGGCCCCATCTATTGGGACGAGGAGAACACGCTCCGCGAGCCCCTTGCCCTCACCCTGGGCGCCCGGGTCCAATACAGCTGGAAGCGCCTTCAAATCTATCTGCAGGGAGAGAACCTCACGGGCAGGCGCTATCGCACATTCTACTTCAAATCCATGGGAAAGGAGTTCTTCCAGCTCTCCAAACCCGTCATTGTAAAAATTGGACTACAAATAAGCTTAATATGAAAAAATTAGCATTCCTGGCTGCCCTGGCAGCCCTTTTCGCCTGCACCAAAACCCCGCAGGAACAGCCGCTTCCCACCAAGGGGAACTACAGCGGAACCGTCTCCGTAGACTGGAACGGCGGAACCTTTGACACCGAAAACATCAGCGTGGACTACCTTCCCGCAGCGGACGGCATGACGGCCGACATCATCATCTACAAGATAAAATTCGTTCCGGCTATGCCTGTGACCATCGACGTCACCATCCCGGGGGTCACCGTCACGCGCAAGGGCGACGAGATTGTCCTGAGCGGAAACGACATCATTCCCACGGCCATGGGCGGCGCACCGTATGAGCGCTACAAGGTAACAGGCCTGAGCGGTACCGTATCGGCCTCCAAGCTGGATTTCAGCCTCAACTTCGGGGACAGTCCCACCCGCTTCAACGGCAAACGCCGCAGCAATTAGAGCGTCTGCCCGCCGATAAACTCCCGCATGATGGAAGTGGGAGGGATGGCGGCAATCTCGGAGGGTTGCAGGGCCACAATGTAGGAGAGGAACTTGAGCAGGCGAACCGCCTCCACATAGGCCTCGGATGTGGGCATGATACGCCGCAGCAGCGGCTCTGCATAGTAGCGGAGCATGGGCAGCTCGTACAAGAGGGCCGTGTTGAACTGGGCATCGGCATTTTCCTGGAAAGGGAAAATGTGGAGGTTCTCCCCTCTTCGCACGGAAGCCCAGCGGAGGATGGTCTCCTCCGGCGAAATGCCCCGCACGCGGTTGTCCCGCACCATGCGGCGCAGCAGGCGGTTGTCGGCCGTGGAAATGCAGTTGTTCTCGTCCAGTTTGAGGGAGGTAAGGGCCGATGCAAACACCCTGTAAATCCGGCTCTGGTCCACCGAGGGAACCATTTTGGGGTCCAGGGCATGGATGCCTTCCATTATCAGGATGTCGTTCTGGTCCAGTTGCATCATATTACCCTCGAAGAAGGGTTTGCCCTGCTTGAAATCATAGCGCGGCAGTTCCACTTCTCCGCCGTCCAAAAGGGTGTTCAGATGCCGTCCCAGCAGCTCCAGGTCCATGGCTTCCAGGGCCTCGAAATCGTACTTTCCGTCTTCGTCCAAGGGCGTACGTTCGCGGGAAACAAAGTAATTGTCCAGTTCAATCACCTTGGGATTCATGCCCAGCACTTTGAGCTGCTGGGCCAGCCGGAGGGAAGAGGAGGTTTTTCCGCTGGAGGAAGGTCCGGCAATGAAGACAATCTTCACCCGTTCGCGCTCCGCGTAAATCTTGTCGGCCAAATCTGCATAGGCCCTTTCCTGCCGGGCCTCGCAGAGGTTGATCAGTTCCACGGCCTTTCCGTCCATCAGACGCTGGTTCAGGGCCCCCATGCTCACGATTCCGGTGGTCTTGCACCACTTTCCGTACTCCTTGAGCGTAATGGTGAGTTTCTTCTGTTTCAGGCGGGGAATCACTCGGGTGATGTCTTCCAGCCAGGGATATTGCAGGCAGAAACCGTGATGGAAGGGCACCAGGTCAAAGACCTTCAGATAGCCCGTGGAGGGCACCAGCGGGCCGTAGAAATTGTCGGCCACACCGTCCAAGAAATACACCGTGCAGCTGTATCGGCCCAGCGAGCGCTGCATGCCGGCCTTCAGGCGCTGGTTCTGGGACTCGAAAAGGGCCTCGGCCTCGGAAGACAGCATTTTCTTGTGCGAAAAAGGCAGGTCCAAGGCAACCAGACGGCGCATTTCTTCCCGCAGTCTCAGGATATCCTCGTCGGAGACATGCTCTCCCCGGAACTTGCAGTAATATCCGCTGGGAAGGGAGTGGTTAATCTTGAAAATCTTCTCCGGAAACAGGTTCCGCGCCGCCCGCTGCGCCAGGAAGCACAGGGAACGGATGTAGGTGCGGCGGCCGTCCGGATGGTTGTAGCCGATAAACTCCACATGGGACGGCTCGTTCAATTCATAATCCAGGGCCTTCAGTTTGTGGTCCACCAGGGCGGCCAGGACAGGGTACTCCTTTCCCGTCTTGGAATCTTTGACGACGGCGGGAGCGATGGAACTCAGTTTCTGACTCATTTTTCTCTCAGGCTAAGGGCGAAACCACCGGCACGGGCCATTTTGACCTTCAGCACATCGGCCGATGTCACCTCGCTGTGGGTGCCGTCGGCATACAGGACAGACTCATACACCACGCCGGGCTTCAGGAAATCCAGCTTTACGCTCACCTCGCGGCTGTTCTCGTCCGTGATGCCGCCCACATACCAGACGTCGCGGGGCTTGGCCTTGGCCAAATCCGCAGTCGTGGCATTCTCCGGGAGGGCATACACAAACTTGGCCGCATTGGTGACCATGTTCTTCCGGGCGTCGGGCAAGGTGGCCGTGCTTCGAGCCGATGCATTGAGCGTAGAAAGCTTAGGATGACGGGCCGTCACAATGTAGGCGCCCGGCTCGGCCTGCAGGTACAGGCTCTTGTCCCAGTCCACGGCCACATCCTTGATGAACTGGAAGGCGTCCATGAAGCGGGCGTAGTTCTCC
>CADBHY010000055.1 GCA_902794615.1 uncultured Bacteroidia bacterium | reverse complement strand
ACCAAGGCCATCCGCCTGTGGGAAGAGGGCCCCAACCATTTCTTCGCGGAGGTGCCCCCGAAAGATACCCAGGTAATGCTGGCCGATATCCAGCCCCGCTTCCCCACGGAATCCTGGCGGGGAGCCGGCGTGGCCGTTCCGGTGTTCTCCCTCCGCACGGAGGACAGCTTCGGGGTGGGAGAATTCCACGACCTCAAGAAGCTGGTGGACTGGGCCGTGAAGGCCGGCCAGAGCGTTATCCAGCTGCTTCCGGTGAACGACACCACCATGACGGGCGGCTGGCAGGATTCCTACCCCTACAATGCCGTAAGCTCCTTTGCCCTGCATCCGCAGTTTATCCATCTGCCGGATGCCGGCGTGCGCAAGGACGCCGCCTACAAAGCTAAGCGGCAGGAGCTGGAGTCCCTTCCGGCAGAGGATTATGAAAAAGTGAACGATGCCAAGCTAGCGCTGCTCCGCAAGCTGTTCAAGAGCGCCAGGGGGCAGGCGGTGGCGGCATCGGCCCCTTACAAGGCCTTCATGGACGAAAACGAGTCCTGGCTGGGCCCTTATGCCGTTTTCTGTGCCCTTCGGGATGAATTCGGCACCCCTGAGTTCTCTACCTGGGGAGAGTGGAGCCGCTTCACGGACAACACCGTGTCCCGCTTTGTGACGGGCCGTCCGGAGCGGGCGGAGGCCGTAGACTTCTACTGCTTTGTGCAGTACCTGCTGGATGTTCAGCTGAGGGATGCCGTGGACTATGCCCATCGGCACGGGGTGGCCATCAAGGGAGACCTTCCCATCGGCGTAAGCCGCCAGAGTGCCGATGCCTGGCAGCATCCGGAGCTCTTCCACATGGACAGCCAGGCCGGTGCCCCGCCGGATGCCTTTGCCGAGGACGGCCAGAACTGGGGCTTCCCCACCTATAACTGGGAAGAGATGGCAAAGGACGGTTATGCCTGGTGGAAGGCCCGCATGGGCAAGATGGCACAGTATTTCGACGCCTTCCGCATAGACCATATCCTGGGCTTCTTCCGCATCTGGGAAATTCCTTCCCAGTACAAGAGCGGGCTCATGGGCCACTTCAGCCCGGCCCTGCCGTATTCGGAAGAAGACCTCCGCCTGCGCGGATTCAACCCCGGCGAGGGAGAGGGAACGGACGTTCTCTTTGTGGAGGACCCCCGAAAGAAGGGATATTGGCATCCGCGCATTTCCGGAAACAAGACGGCGCGTTTTGCCGCCCTGCCGGACCATCTGAAACGCCGCTACGAAGAGCTCTACACAGACTTTTTCTGGTTCCGCCACAACGATTTCTGGCGGGAGAGCGCCATGCGCAAGCTCCCGGCCCTGCTCCGCTCCACCGGCATGCTGGCCTGCGGGGAAGACCTGGGCATGATTCCCGGCTGCGTCCCCTCCGTGATGGATGAACTGAACATCCTGAGCCTGGAAATCCAGCGCATGCCCAAGAATCCGGCCGATGCCTTCGGCCATCCCCAGAACTACCCTTACTGGTGCGTCTGCGCCACGGGAACCCACGACACCTCCACGCTGAGGGCCTGGTGGGAGGAGGACCGCGGCCTTACCCAGCGCTATTACAACGAAGTCCTGGGTTGCGAGGGAGACGCCCCCTATTTCTGCGAGCCCTGGGTGGCCGACCTCATCCTGTCCCAGCACATGCACTCACCGGCCATGCTGGCCATCATCCCCCTCCAGGACTACCTGGCCACTGACGGAGAGCTCCGTTACCAGGGAAATCCGGCCGACGAGCGCATCAACATTCCGGCCATCCCCCGGCATTACTGGCGCTACCGCATGCATTGCACGCTGGAGAGCCTTATCGGAAACGACAAATTCAACGCCCATATCCGCATGCTGGTAGAGAGTGCCGGCCGCAATCGTTAAACTATGGAGAATGACTGGAAAAGCCGTCTGGGCGTGGTGTATTCCACCAATCCGGACTATCAATACACCACGGAGGAGGCTCCGCGGCAGGAAACCCTTCCTCCCGGGAAACAGCGTCTTGTCGTGAGCATAGACCGCCGCAACCGGGGCGGCAAGCAGGTTACCTTGGTGAGCGGTTTCAAGGGCAGCGAAGAGGACTTGAAGGAGCTGGGCCGGACGCTCAAAACCCGCCTGGGTGTGGGCGGAAGCGCCAAGGACGGAGAAATCACCATCCAGGGAGATTTCCGCGACAAGGTGGTGTCGCTTCTGCAGGAAGCCGGCTATCCGGCCAAAAGAGGGAATTGATATGAACTTTGTGCTTTCAGACATACTGGTTGTTGTTTCCGTCCTGCTGTGCATCATGGTCCTGGGCCGGTTCATGGGGCTGATTCCGTATCTGACGGACAGTTTCCGCCGCGTGCGGGGCAGCGTGGCCTTGGAGGGGAGCATCCGCGTAAGGCAAGACCGCAACCTGGTGGCCCTGTCGCTCGTGATTCCGGCCATCCTGCTGGTCTGGAGGTATCGCCTGTACAACCCGGAACTGATTGACGGCCTGGATTCCGATATCCGGCTTTGCGCCGTGGCCATGGCCCTGTCGGCCTTTGTGCTGTTCCGGAAACTGATGTATATGCTGCTGCGTCCCCGCCGCGGAAAGGAGAACTTCTCCCATGCTTACCGCGTGGCCTTCACCTACTTCATTTTCCTGATGATTTTCCTCCTGCTCATGGTGGGAATCCTTTCCCTGGCGGAGGTGGAGGACGCTGTTGTAAGGTGGGTCCTGTATGGGGCATCGGCCTTTGTTTATCTTCTTTTCCTGCATCGTTTTTTACAAATTTTGTCATTATCTTGCAATCCTTTGCGAACTTTTTTGTACCTTTGCGGGCTCGAAATTCTGCCGCTTTCGCTGCTGATTGTTTCGGGCATTGTTTTGTAGAGAAGATAGGTTTGTAAAATGAGCATCAAGAAGATCCTGGTTTCCCAAAACGCTCCCCGCGTTCTCACTCAGTATGAGTCTGTTACACAAAAGTTTGGCGTCACTTTCGATTTTCACCCCTTTTTCAAGATAGAGCCGCTTACGTCCCGTGAATTCCGCGCCCAGCGCATCAATGTCCTGGACTACAGCGCCATTGTCTTTTCTTCCCGGCATGTGATTGACGCCTTTTTCTCCTTGGCGGAAGAACTGAGGGCCAAGATTCCCGAAACCATGAAGTATTTCTGCACCACCGAGGCCGTGGCCATGTATCTGCAGAAACACATCGTTTACCGCAAGCGCAAGATTTTTTACGGAACCGGCACGCCCGAGAGCGTGGTGGCTCTGATAGGCCCCAAGCACAAGGACGAGAAATTCCTCATTGCCATGTCCGACACCTCCTCCGGAGATGCCCTGACGTCCCTTTTCGACGCCCATCACCTTCACTATGCCACCGGTGTCTTCGTGAAGTCCGTGAGCCAGGACTTGTCCGGCATGAACCTCCACGACTACGACATGATGGTACTCTACAATCCGGCCGATTTGCGCTCCCTCCAGGAGAATTTCCCGGATTTCGAGCAGGGAGACATCAAACTGGTCTCCTATGGCCGCTCCGTCGTGAAGCCCCTGGAAGAGGCCGGCCTCCGTATTGACGTGAAGGCTCCTTCTCCCGAGGCTCCTTCCGTGGCCAGCGCCATCGAACAGTACCTGAGTACCCTCTGATATGGATGCCGCCCTTCCCAAGTCTGAACGCCTCTGCGGCCTGAAGGCCGTGGGAGAGCTTTTTCAGACCGGGAAAAGCGCATCGGCCGGTTGTCTCCGCTGCAAATACCTGAGCCGGGAAGGAGACGGCATGCCGTCCCGCATAGTGGTGTCCGTTCCCAAACGCAGTTTCAAGCGGGCGGTCAAACGGAACCTGCTCAAGCGCCGCATTCGGGAGAGTTACCGCCGCCAGAAGGCCCTCCTGGGCCCCGGAGTGGATATCCTTTTCATCTACACGGCTGCGGAGGTGCTTCCGTACGAGGTAATTTATGCCGATATGGCCTCGCTCCTGCAGGGCGTTTTCGCCCGTGGTATGGAAGTTGTTAATAATCAGGGTATTATATGATTTCTCCTCGGATGAGGAGGAATTTGATAAGTTACAGGTAATGAGTGATTTCCGTAACACGCTTAAACAGATATTGATTTTTCCGGCGGTGCTGCTGATTAAATTCTACCAGATTTGCATCAGTCCCTTTACGCCGCCGTCCTGCCGCTTTACGCCCACCTGCTCGCAGTATGCCCTGGAGGCTTTCCGCAAGCATGGGCCCTTCAAGGGCTTGTACTTGACGGTGCGCCGCCTGCTGCGCTGCCATCCCTGGGGAGGAAGCGGCTACGATCCGGTGCCGTGATTTTCCGGAGGAGGGTGGCTCTTTCCAAACCGTCGCTTCGCGACCCCTCCCTAAAGGGCCCCTCCCTCTTACACGGCCGAGGGTGGCCATGGGCTTGGAAAGAGCCAACCTCCTCCGGAAAAGAACACCAACAATAGACGTTCGATGCCTAAGAAAGAAAAAATACAGGAAATGTTTGACGGAATTGCTCCGTCTTACGACAAACTGAATCACATCATGTCCTTGAATGTGGACAAGATTTGGCGGCGGCATGCCCTTCGGGAGATGGTGGACGGCACGCCACAGCAGATTCTGGACGTGGCCTGCGGAACGGGCGACAGCACCATCGTGACGGCCAGGGCCGCGGCGCCGGGCAGCCACGTGACAGGGGCCGACATCTCCGAAGGGATGATGGCCCTGGTCATGGAAAAGGCCCGCAAGGCCGGTGTCCAGGACCGCATTTCCCTCCGGGTGGCCGACGGGGAGAACCTTCCCTTCGAGGCGGAAACCTTCCATCGGGTAAGCTGTGCCTTCGGCATCCGCAATTTCGAGCACAAGGAGTTGGGCCTGAGTGAGTTCTACCGGGTTCTGAAGCCGGGCGGAAAGGCCGTTATTTTGGAGTTGTCCGTGCCTCGCAACCGTGCTTTGAAGGCGCTCTACAACCTCTATTTCATGCATGTGCTTCCTTGGATAGGGGGGCTTGTTTCTGGAGACAAGGCGGCCTACAAGTACCTTCCGGCCTCGGTGCAGGCCTTTCCGGCCCCGCAGGAATTCATGCGGATGATGCGGGAAGCCGGTTTTCCCCGCGTGCGCCACAAGGCCCTTTCCTTCGGCCTCTGCCGCATGTATGTGGGCGAAAAATAAGACCTACTTCCCTCGTGCCATCTGATACACGCTCAGCGAAGCCCGGTAGTCTGAGGGAGACATCCCTACGGCCCGCTTGAAATAGCGGCCGAAGAGGGCCTGGGACGGGAAATTGAGGTCGTAGGCAATCTGCTGGATAGAGTTCACGGTAGAAGACAACTGTGCCTTGGCGTCCAGAATCACATAGTCTTCGATCCACTGGATGGCGGATTTCCCGCTGGCGTTCTTGATGAGCGTGGTCATGTATTTGGCCGATATATTCATTTTGTCGGCATAAAATCCCACCTCCCGGTGCTCCTTATAGTTGAGCTTTACCAGCTGCAGGAACTGCATCATGGCTTCGCTCTGGCGAAGCTGGGGCTCCTTTTCCGAAGAGGACGGGCGGAGAACCCAGCTTGTCATCAGGAAAAACAGCCTTGTAAGTAGCTGGAGCGCCTCTTCCATGTTGGGATTTCCGTCCTGTATCCGCATCAGGTTGTGGGTCATGTCAATGAAGGAACGGAAGGCATCGGCCTTATTATTGTCCAGTTGGCACAGGGGGCTGGTTTCCACGCTTTTGTAGAACATGTAGGTGTCGCCTATGCCCAGGCGGGACAGGAAACGCTCGGAGATGAGCATGAAGGTTCCCTTGAAGTCTTCGCTCACCTCGCGGGATTCCACAATCTGGGAAGGCAGGGTTATGAGGAGGGAATTCTTCCGGAGATGGACAAGGCGCAGGTTCACCGCTCCCGTACCGCTTCCCTCGTGACAGAGAACCGCGAGGAGATATTTCATCCGGTAGGGCTCCCAATTCATCCTGAAATAGGGGTTCTGAAGAATCAGGATTTCGTCTTGGTAATGCTCAAACCATTCTGTCCGGAACATGTCTATGTTGGACATCTGGAGGCTTTCCAGCCGTTTTTGGTTCAGGTGCTCGTTTTGTGCCATGGGCAATATGCATATTTTCCGCGAAATTAAGCAATTTTTCCACAGGGGCGCGAAAAAAAGGAAAAATTGAATAACAAAGGAGAACTTTTGCGAATAAAATAGCCGTTTTATTGGTGTATTTTTGCCCGCTCAAAGAAAAAATGAGTAGTGTATCAGATGAAGAAGTGTATCTTACCGTGTTTTCTGCTGCTAAGTTTGCTGGCGGGATGCACAGCGGAGAGGCCCCAGAGCGGAATGGCTGCGGAAGAAGGCGCCATCCGTCTCTTCCTTTCCCAGGAGGCCCCCGAGACCAAATCCAATTTGGAAGACCTCCCCTCCATTGACGATTTCGAGGTGGAGATCTACAACACAAAGCCCATCCGGCTCTATCGCGACACTTACGCCAACACCAAAGACGCAACCATCAAGCTGAATGCCGGCGAGTTCCGGCTGGTGGCCCATCACGGAGATACGCTGGGCGCCGGTTTTGGCAAGCCCTATTTCCTGGCCGATGAGCCTTTCACGGTGCATGGCTTCGTGGAGAACGGAGGGCAGCCGGAGCAGGTATCGGCCACGGCCCGCCTGGCCAACGTGCGCATGAAGGTGGTACAGGGGACTAACCTTCGTACCTCCTACAAGGATGCCTATGTGGTGGTTCGCCACTCCCGTTACGCCAAAAAACAGGTGAAGTTTGTCCAGAATGAAAGCCGATACGGCTACATGCCCGGCGGAAACCTCTATTTGGAGGTATATGCCCAACTGTTCAACGACGAGTGGAAGTATTACAAGAGCGAGGCGGCGGAGTACCTGCCCAACGACAACGTTACCTTCAACGTGGATGCAGCCGGCCGCGACGGCTCCCTGAACGTGGACATTACGGTGGACCGCAGCGTGGAAACCGTCACCGTTGAGGAATTGATTGGTGAAAAGGCTCTCCCCGCCCGCGCCCCCTACTTTGTTTTCAAAGGAGACCACTCCGGCAGCTTCGCCTACACTTGCAACGCCGGTTTCTCCAAGACCGTGAACGACGCCATCCTCACCCTCAGCGCCGGAGCCAGCACCTCCATCAGCAGCGTTGCCCTGCACACGGAATCGGACTTCGTGAGCCTTCCGGACGTGGATTTGGTGAGCGTGTCCGGCACCGACAAACAGCGCCTGACAGACGCCGGGCTGGATTGGATGGCCGGCAGCACCAGCAACCTGGGCTACGTGGACTTCAGCGGCCTGGTGAACCGGATGATGGAGAGCGGGGCGGCCCAATCGGCCAGCTTTACCCTTACGCTTACCGACGGGGTGGGACAGACGGCGGAAGGCACATTCTCTTTGGACGTGAAGCCTTTCTCCGCCACCGTGAACATCCCCGAGGGGAACATCTGGGCCTGGAAAATGACCGGCATCACCGCTACGCTGGCCGATGTGACGGAAATCCCTGCCGATGCCTCTCTGGGCCTCCAGTGGAGCACCGATGGCAACAACTGGAGCGCGGAAAAAGCCGCCGTGTCCGTGAGCGGCAACAAGGTGTCCTTCGGCGATATCTCCGGCCTGAATCCCGCAACGGCCTATCGCTTCCGCGTGGTACCCATGCACCAGACGGACCGCGCTTCCGTAACCGCCGGTACCTTCACCACCGAAGCCGCCCAGCAGGTGGGGAACAGCGGGTTTGAGGAGTATACGACGCTTACCCATGATACACCATATCGGACCATGTGGATCAGTGGTACGTTCCATACTGACTGGTGGCAGCTTTATAGTGATGGTTCCAACGCATGGTGGGCTGTTAATTCGCCAGTCACATTGCGCAACAGTGAGACTGAAGCGCCTGGTACTAAGCTTATTCCCGCCCTTTATAACCAAGGATGTAAAGTGTACCCTACCGTATCGCTCGTTCCCTCCAACTATGCATACAATAAAGTGGATTTTGGAGTAAGTGTTCTGGTGTCAACCATCGCAATCGGGGATTATACTACTGAAATTTCAACTACGAGTTCGTCAAAGCACCGGGGCGAAATCTTCCTAGGAACTGCGAATAATCAGTACGAATCAAACTGGAAGCGCAATACGCCCGAAGGTCATGCCTTTGCCTCCCGTCCTGCGAAACTTAGCTATTGGCACAAATTTACGTGTAGGTCTTCCACTCCTTATGTAATGAACATTAAAGTTTTTGCTGCGGATGGAACGCAGATTGCTTCGGCTTCCAAGAATGATGTTACCAGCAGTGTGGATTCTTGGCAACAGGTTTCAATCCCTTTGAACTATACGGTGCTGAATAAGAAGGCAGCAAAAATTCAGCTGGAATTCTTGTCTTCCCAGAGCGGCTCTGAGGATATCGAGGTGATAAAACATGGGAACTTGACAACAATTTCTTCAGTAAACAGCGGCCTCGCCTTATATACCGGCAACATGCTGTATCTGGACAACATTGAACTCCTTTACGAATAACAGATTATGAAAAAGATTCTCTATATAATTGCAGCCGCTGCCGTCGTGGCAGCCTGCGGGACCAAAAACGCGACTCAGCCGGAGGGCATGGGCCAGCTTTCCCTCACCGCGGTCCAGGAGGGAGCCTACGCCACCAAGGCCAACGATGTCCTGGCCGATTTTACCGTGGACATCGTGCGCCCCTCCGACGGCTGGACCAAGCACTATGATCGCTATATTGACATTCCCCAGACCATTTCGCTGGGCAGCGGAGACTACACGCTTACCGTGGCCTCGCCTCAGCAGCGCCATGCGGCCTGGGACCTGCCTTATTACAGTGGTAGTGCAGACTTCACCATCCGCGTGGATGAGCTTACGCCCGTGAACGTGACGGCCACCCTGCAGAACATGAAGGTGAGCTTCGTCCTTACGGAGAGCTTCAAAAACGAGCTCAGCTCCTACTCCATCGTGGTCACCAACGCTGCTTCCTGGGATGCGGCCGATGCTGCCGAGAAGAGCCTCACCTGGTCTTCCGCCACCGGCGATGTGGAGCAGAAGGCCGGTTACTTCTCCGTGGCTCCGCTCCGCGTGAAGGTGGACGGCTATCGGGCCGTGGACAACAGCGAGAGCCATTCTGAGCTCATTATTTCCGATGTGGCGGCCAAGGACCACCATGTCATTACCCTGGATGCTCGCGTGACCGGCGTGGTGAACGGGGTATCCATCACCATCGACCCTTCCGTGAACGACCGGACGAGCGATGTGACGGTGCCCGGCTGGGACGAGGTGCCCGTGGACGGTGGTGACGAGCCCGGCGACGAGCCTGGTGATGAACCCGGTGATGACCCGCAGCCTTCCACCGCGCCTGTGATGAGCTGGGACAAGAATCCCACGTTTGCTCCGACGCCCATTGCCGAGAAGATGGACGTGGAGATTGTGATTGAGGCTCCCGAAGGCATCCGCGACTTTGTGGTGGATGTGGATTCCAATGTCCTGGGTGAGACGATTGCCGGTCTGGCCGGTGCCAGCTATACTTACAGCCCCGATACGCCGTTCACGATGGACCTCATCAACGACGAGGCGATGATAGCCGCGCTTAACGGCATGATTCCGGTGGGAGACCAGCTGAAAGACCAGGTGAAGGTGAATTTCTCCCTTTCGCAATTGGTTCCGCTGATTGCTGTCTATAGTCCCGAAAGCGGCTCGCAGCATACCTTTACCTTGAAAGTGACAGATAAAAAGAACCAGAGCCTTGAGAAGGCTGTCGTATTCTATGCCGAATAGCCTGATGAAAACCAAGTATTGTCTTGCCGCGCTGCTGACCCTCATGGCCTGTACGCGCGAAGCGGACTTGTCGCAAGGGGAGGGGTATCTCTCCGTGCGCCTGTCGGCCGACCCGGCGGTGACGCCGGTAGTGAAGGCCGATGCCTTTGAGGCCGATGAGCCCGACCCGGTTTTCTCGTTGGAGATTACCCCCGCAGCGGGCGGA
>CADBHY010000054.1 GCA_902794615.1 uncultured Bacteroidia bacterium | reverse complement strand
GCGCCGCCCATGAGAAAGAGCATCTGGACAAGGCCATCGCCGCCTTCGTGAAAGTGGGTAAGGAGCTGGGCGTTATCAAGTAAGAACTGGCAAATTATAATTTTTATTAAATTTGCGAGATAATTAGTTACCAACATTTTACAATGTCCATTAAAATACTCAGCGTAGACGACGAAACCGATCTTGAACTGTTGCTGTCGCAATACTTCCGCAGAAAGATCAGAAATGGGGAATACGAGTTCTTCTTTGCCCACAATGGGCTTGAGGCACTTCAGGTTCTGTTAAAGCATCCGGACATTTCCATCATCCTTTCAGACATCAACATGCCCGAAATGGATGGTCTTACGCTTTTGGCTAAGATCAATGAAATGCGCATTCCCTCCCTCAAGTGCATCATGGTGAGCGCCTATGGAGACATGGACAACATCCGCCAGGCCATGAACGGAGGTGCCTTCGACTTTGCCACCAAGCCCATAGACCTGGACGATCTCCAGCGCACCATTGACAAGGCCGTTGAGCAGATTGAGTACATCCGGAGCGCCCAGAAGGAGCACGTGCAGCTGGTGGATATCCAGACAGACCTCTCCGTGGCCCGGGAAATCCAGCACGCCATCCTGCCCCGTACCTTCGACCTCAAGCTTCCGGATGCAGACAACGTCAACATCTACGCCAGCATGCTGGCCGCCAAGGATGTGGGAGGAGACTTCTACGACTTCTTCCCCATTGACGACCACCGGATTGCCTTTACCATCGCCGATGTAAGCGGCAAGGGTGTGCCCGCCGCCATCTTCATGGCCGTGAGCCGTACCCTTATCAAGGCTACCGGTATCCAGGACAAGCCCACCAACGAGTGCATGAGTACGGTCAACAACATCCTGTGCGACGAAAGCGTAGGTTCCATGTTCGTAACCGTGTTCTACGGCATCTACGACTTGCAGACCGGCCAGATTACCTTCACCAACGCCGGCCACAACCCGCCTTACATCCTCAAGGCCGATGGCCAGGTGGAGGTAGTGAAATCGCCCTGCAACTTGGTTCTGGGTGCCGTGCCCGACATGCCTTTCAGCTGCGATACGATGAAACTGGAGCCCGGAGACACGCTTTACATGTTCACGGACGGTGTAACCGAAGCCGAGAACAAGAATCACGACCAGTTTGGGGAGTCCCGCCTGGAAGCCGCCCTGGCAGAATGCAAGGGAGCCGACAGCAGGCACATCGTGGACACCGTCAACGCCAAGGTCAAGGAATTCATTAATGGTGCCTCCCAGAGCGACGATATTACCCAGTTAGTAATCCGCAGAAAGTGAAAATCCGTCCAACCATATTGTATAGCCTGATAGCTTTCGTGCTCCTGGCTGGTGTGGCGGTGGTCTCTTATCAGTTGGGTCGCAGACAGTCCCGTAAGGAAATGGCGGCCATGCAGGAAGAGATGGACCGCCTGGAGGAGGCCGAAAAGGATGCCGCTATCGTCAAGCGCGTAAGCCAGCAGATGGAGGATATAGCCTATCAGCAGAAAGCCATCTCCGACCAGCAGAGAGACCGGGCCGAAGAGCAGTCCATCCTGGCGACCCGCAACGCAGAACGGGCCGAGATGGAAAGCCGGGCCGCCCATGAGGCGGAGCAAAAGGCCCATGCTGCCGCAGAACTGGCCGAAAAAGAACGTATCAATGCCGAAAGGCAGCAGATGATAGCCGAGGAGCAGCGAGATGAGGCCACCTATGCCAGAAATATAGCCGATACGCTCAATCGCCGCACCCAGGCCCGCAGCCTGGCGGTGAGCTCCCAGGTCAGGCGGGAAGCCGGAGAACCCGAAGTGGCAGACCTCCTGGCCTACGCCAGCTGGTATTTCCTCAAGAACAACCGGGGAAACCAATACTATTCCGACACGTTCAAGTCCCTGACTTTGGCCACGGGCGGTATCCCCCGCTACCGCTTTCCGGAGAACGGCGCCGTCAACGCCATCGCCCAGATTCCCGGCACCCCGGGTCAGTGCGTAGCCGTGACCAACTACGGTGAGGTGGCCTGGATTACCACCGGCGTCAGCGGCGGGGCCAAGAACCTATCGGCCCGTACCCTTCTTTTCAATCCCGCCTACGATTTCAGGGATGTGCAGGTCATTGACGGAAGAATTTATGCCCTTTCGCTCAACGGTCCCCTCTGCATCCTGGATTTCAACGGAGAGATGACGGAGATTCCGCTGCCCGAAAAGGATTACTTCAAGCTGATCCGGCTGGGTGGAGGACTCATTCTGGCCGGCCGCCAGAGCCTGAGCTGGTACTCCGACGGAAAGATTACGGGCAGTACCTCTCTGAACAAGCCCCTCTCTACCATCGTGAACCGGGATGGAACCGTCTGTCTTTTCTATCAGGACGGTTCGTACGCAGAGATGGACGAAGCCGGCAATATTGAGAGAAAGAAGCCTTTGCTCAAAGACCGGGTTACCGCCGCCCATTACGATCCCGCCACCCGCTGCCTGCTTCTGGGCGTGCAGGACGGTACGGTATACCCTCTCAACCGATACAACCGCGTGATGGAGACCTTGGCCGCCCACAAATCCCGCTGCGTGAGCATCACCATGCTGGGAACCATCGTCATCACCGGAGGCTACGACAAGTCCGTCTATATCTGGAGCATGGATAACCTGCTCTACGAGAGCGGATTGACCTTCTGGGAAGAACTGGATCAGAAGTCCGCCGTGAGGGGACGCAAACAGGAAGAAAAGGGAATCCCCACCGAGTGGCTGGTTCCCGTAGATTATACTTACGACGGTTGGACCCTCGCCGTCTGCGGAGACCCCGACGGCAAGACCGCCTGGATAGGCACCTCGTCCGGCAATGTGATGACGCTCAATGCATCGGCCGACGATATGGCCCATCAGCTGTACGGCAAACTCAACCGTAACCTCACCGAACAGGAGTGGACCCGCTATGTAGGCGCTTCCATTCCATATATGATATTCAAATGAGAAGGCTTGCGTATCATATCAGCCTGATGGCTGCCGTGTTACTGTGCACGGTGCAGGCTGCCGCACAAAGCGGAGGGGAAGCCTATATGGGTATCCCTTACTTCCGGAACTTCTCGGCCGGCCAGTACGATGCCCACAACCGCAACTTCGATGTCCTCTGCGACGACGAAGGCCACACCTTCTTTGCCAACTTTGAAGGTCTCCTGGTGTACGACCATGTTCACTGGACCATGGTCCATACGCCCGACATCTCCCGTGTTGTAAGCCTGCGCAAGGATGCCGACGGCGCCATCCTCTTTGACGGCATCAATCTAACGGGAAAGGTAGAATCCTTTGAGGGGGATTCCATCCGCGTTTCCTATACCCCGTTTTCCGGCAAAAAGCGCAGCGGAGATACCGTCGTGGACCGCTGGAAAGACATTGAGGTTTACCAGCGTCTCAAGCTAAGCGACAACCGCACCCTCCTGGCCACGGCCACGGATGGTGTCATAGCCCTCAATGCACAGGGAGAGGAAGTTTGGAAAATCAATGTAGAAAACGGGCTCTGCTCCAACAGTATCACCAAGCTGGCCTATGACGGCAAGGGAACGGTCTGGGGCGCCACGGATAACGGCGTCTTCAGCGTTTCCGTCTCCGAAATCTACACCCGCTTTACGGAAAAGGAAGGATTCCGGGGTCAGATCTCCTGCCTGGAGATGTGCGGCCCTACCCTGATGCTGGGCACGTTCCAGGGCCTTTTCCGTCTGGAAGGGCAGCGTTTTGTCCAGGTTCCGCAAATCAACCACGCCTGCTGGCAGATGGTCCAGGGCGCAAACGGGACCCTCTATGTGGCCACCTCGGACGGCCTTTATGAGTACACCAGCGGGAAAGTACGCCAGTTAACCACCAAGTTCTCCCTTTCCATAGCCGCCCTGGGAGACGGTTCCTACCTGGTAGGAGAACTGGAGCGCGTCTGCCGCTTCCGCCCCGGAGAGGAGATCCAAACCGTGGGCGATATTCCCAATATCACCAGTTTCAAGAAAGATGGACAAGGCATGTGGGCCCTGACCCTGGCCGGTGACTATTATTTTATGGAAGCCGGCGGCCACCGGTTCCAGAAGAAAGACGAAGGCCCCATCTCCAAACTCTTTGAGTACGTAGACAACCAGGGCAACGTGTGGCACGGCAACAGTGACGGCACCGGCCTTTTCTACGACGATATGCCTGAAGAACTGGAAGAGTGGGTGGAGCCCTTTGCCCAATCCAAAGTCAACGCCATGCTGGTCCATGGCGGACTCGCCTGGATAGGAGACTACGAGGAACTGATCCGGTTCAACCTGGACCAGTGCGCTACGGCCCAACTGTATACGCCCCAGTTGCACATCCGCCGTTTCAATTTCAACGACGGAGGACTCTCCCTCAGTTTTGCCAATGACAAACTGGACCCCCTCGGAGAGACCCTGTACAGTTACCGCCTGCATAACGACAACGCCTGGTCGGCCTGGAGCACCCAGCAGGAATACCTGTTCGCAGACATCAACTTTGGCTCCTACCAGGTAGAGGTCCGCTCCAAGGACGCCTTCGGCCAGATTAGCCAAAGCATTCCGTACGAGTTCAAGAGACCCTACCCGTTCTTTGTACGCTGGTACTCCCTGCTCGTTTACCTGATGATTGCCGTGGGGCTGGTCTATCTCTGGTTCCAGCACCGTATGCGCCGTATGGCGGAGGAACAGGAAAGGCTGGAAGCCATTGTGGACGAGAGGACCAAAGAGTTGCGGTCGGCCCAGGACCAGCTGCTCCGCCAGGAGCGCGAGGCCGCCATCGGTAAACTGACCAAGGGCCTGATTGACCGCATCCTCAATCCTATGAACTATATCAACAACTTCGCCCATCTTACGCTGGGCCTGTCCAAGGATATACGCCAGAACATCGAGGACGAGAAAGAGCACATTACTCCCGATATCTATGAGGATTCGGTGGATGTAATAGATATGATGAAGACCAACCTGGAAAAGATTGAGCAGCACGGAACCTCCACCACCCGTACCCTGAAGGCCATGGAGGAAATGCTCAAGGAACGTTCCCAGAAGTTCGAACCTACGGATCTTTCCCAGATTTGCCAGCAGTGCGTGGATAAGCTCAAGAACTACTGCGCCAACGAAATAGCCTCCCTGAACATCCAGGTAGAAGCCCAGCTGCCGGAAACTCCCTTGATGCGCAATGTAGTGGCCGACCATATGAGCAAGTCCATCATGTCCATGCTCGCCAACAGTATCTACGCCATCAAGAAGAAGGCCGAAAAGGGAGGAGCCCCGTACAGCCCGGTGGTCCGCATCACGGCCCTGGAGGAAGGAGGTAAGGCCCTCATCAAGATTTACGACAACGGAATCGGCATTGAAGAGAGCATCCTGGCCAAGATTTTCGACCCCTTCTTTACCACCAAACCCACCGCAGAAGCCCCTGGCGTAGGACTGTACCTGAGCCAGCAGATCATGCACGACTGCGGAGGCAACATAACGGTGAGTTCCGTAAAGGACGAATACACAGAATTTGTAATTACCTTGACTTAAGATATCAACCATGTCTGAGGAAATAGAAGATCTGAAAAAGCAGGTGGAATACCTGCAGCAGCAGTTAAACAAGCAGGAAAAGATGGCCTCCCTGGGCCTTCTGAGTGCCGGCATTGCCCACGAGATTCAGAATCCCCTGAATTTCGTGATCAATTTCAGCAAGATGTCTGTCAAATTGCTGGAAGACATGCAGGGTATTGTGAAGGACTGCGAAGAAAAGCTGGGAGAAGACGATGCCGCCGACCTCCAGGACATTTCGGAAGATCTTAAGGAGAATCTTGCCAAGATTCAGGAACACGGAGAGCGGGCCATCAGCATCATCCGGGGCATCCTGCTGCAAAGTCGCGGCAAAGCAGGAGAAATGCTCCCTACCGACATCGGCCAGCTGGTCCACGAATATGTGTGGCTCAGCTACCACGCCATGCGCGCCAACGACAAGAACTTCAACATTTCCATCCAGGAAGAGATTCCGGAGGGCCTGCCCAAGTTCATGGTGGTCCCCCAGGACCTGAGCCGTGCCGTTCTGAACGTAATGAACAACGCCTGCTATACGGTCCGGGAGAGAACCGCCCTGGAAGGACCGGACTACAAGCCCACCATCCAGATCAAGGTGGCCTATACCCCCAAAGGAGCCAGTGACGGAGAAATCCGCATCGACATCACCGACAACGGTATGGGCATGACGCCCGAGGTCAAGGCCAAGATCTTCGAGAATTTCTTCACCACCAAACCCGCCGGTCAGGGAACCGGCCTGGGGATGGGCATTACCTATGAGCTGATTACCAAGAACCATAAGGGACAGCTACTCGTAGAAACCCAGCCCAAAGTAGGAAGTACCTTTACTTTCATCATTCCTGTAAAGATTGTAAAATGAGATTCCAAAGATACATAATCGCGCTCCTTATCCTGTTCATCTCTTCGGCCGTCAAGGCACAGGAAGCTACGCGTGTGTATGAATCGGCCCAGGAGGCCTATGAACTCGGTCTTTTCCAGAAGGCCGATTCCCTCCTGACCGGTTCGGTGAACAGTTTCAAGGGAGAGACCCGCATTGGCGTATACCGCCTTCTGGCCCTGTGTAACCTCAATATGGACAAACCCGAGGTGGCCGAGACCTGGGTCTCCAGCCTGCTCACGGTAGATCCCTACTACAGCGTGTACAACGACACGCCCCGGTTTGCCGAGTTGGTGAACCGCCTCAAGGCCGGCAAGAGCGCCACCATTACCACGGCTTCCCAACAGGCCGAATCCATTGAGGAGGCGCCAGTTCCGGTTACCCTTATCACGGAAGAGATGATCCGCATCATAGGGGCCAGAACCTTGAAGGAAGCCCTGATTGCCTACGTTCCCGGCATGACCGACATAGCCTGCAACGAAGAGATGAACGTGGCTATGCGAGGCATCTACTCCTCCGGGCAGGAAAAGTTGCTCATCATGCTCAACGGCCACCGCCTCAACAGTTATTCCACCAACGCAGCCAGCCCCGATTTCTCCATCAGTCTGGAAAAAGTCAAGCAGATTGAGGTACTGCGAGGCCCTGCCTCCTCCCTGTATGGCGGCGTGGCCCTTACCGGCGTGGTCAATATCATTACCAAGGAAGGCTCCGACGTGGACGGTTTCCTGGCCAAGGCCAGCGTGGGCAACTACGGACAGGTTCGCGGAGACCTCCTCTTCGGCAAGCGCTACCTGTCGCTGAATATACTGGCCTGGGCCGGTGTCTACAAGGCAGACGGCCAGAAGGTGCATTATAAGGGAGATTATGACGCCCAGCCCTACGCCGCCGTGCCCGTGGAAGGCGATATGATCATTGGCGGATACAACAAGACTCCGTCCTACGACCTGGGCCTGTCGCTCAAATGGGACAAGTTGTACCTGCTGTACAACCGCCGCTTTGCCAAGACGGTGGCCCCGCTCACCCTGAGCTATTACTTCACCACCTACGAATACGACCAGTATCGCCAGCTCAACGGAAATGCACCTGGCTACGCCATCGGATCCCAGCACGCCGAACTGGGATATTCCGACAACAGCGACCGCTTCGCCTGGCAAATCTCGGCCAGCTACGACTCACAGCAGCAGCAACGCTACCAGGTGGACGGGGATATCCCCGAAAGCGGTGTCGGAGTCAATGACGTGCATCCCAACGGTGCAGAACATATTTTGCTCAAGCTCTATGACAAAGTGTTCCAAAGCGTAAGATGGAACGAATATACCCTGGGCATTTCGGCCCGGGGCAGTTACAACTATTCCTTTGGAAAGAATCATTCGGGCGTGCTGATGATTGGCGGTCAGGCCAATCGGTTCAATCTGGCCGACGCATCCTATCTGGAGGGCATCAATTACAACCTCATCCTCAAGACATACAACGACTTGAAGGTGCTCAATACAGGCCGTGAAACCAGTGCCGACGCCTTTGTACAGCTCAAGCACAGCTGGCGATACTTTGTCCTGAATGCCGGCCTGCGCTATGATTTCAAGGCCCGATCCAGCGGAAAGCGCCTGCACGTAGCGTCTCCCCGTATCGCCCTCATCTATTCCCATCCCAAGTGGAGCGCCAAGCTCAGCTACTCCAAGTCGTTCGTGGATGCACCTTACTTCTATCGCAACAACACCTTGGACATCAACTTCGGAGACGACAGCCTCTCTCCCGAGTACCTGCATTCCTGGCAGCTGTCTTTCTACAGCGACGGGAAACTCATTCCCCGGACGAAACTGGAATTGAACGGTTTTATCAATAACGCCGAACAATTCATCATCCAGGGCGAGTTGGGCAACACCAACGCCGGCAGCCTCACCAACGCCGGTGTGGAAGTATCGGCCGGCTACACCTCCTCCCGCTTCATGGTGGACGGGAACTTCACCTGGCAGCGGGTGCTACGTTCCCAGAACTTCAGCATCATTAACCACAGCGTTTACAACGTACCGGACTTTCAGGCCAACCTTAGCGCAGCCTACGAGGTATTGAAGGGGCTCCGGCTCAATGCCCATGCCCATTTCATTTCCAAACAGCACAGCCAGTATGCCCTGCCCGGAACCGATCCGCTGGACATTGCCATTCCGGCCCGCGTGCTGTTTGACCTGGGCGTCAGCTATCATATCTGGAAAGTAGAATTGGGCGTGAATGTTTATAATGTCGCCAACACCTCCTATCTGCAGGGAGGCTCCAGCGTCGCCCCCATGCAACAGGCCGGCCGCTGGCTGATGGGGCATGTTATCATTAAGCTCTAATTTAATTCTCGCTAAATGGATATCTACTTCGAAAAACTGTCGAAACGCTTGGCCTCCGTCATTGCGACACATCAGGATAAGTCCGCCTATATCATGGGCGATACGCTTGTCACCTATGCCCAGATGGACGAGATGGCCAGTCATATTGCTGCGGGGATTGCCCGAATTGTGGAAAAACAGGAGCCTCAGACGGACGTTCCCGTCCGCGTGGGCATCCTGCTGGACAGGAACGAGCATTACGTACCGTGCATCCTTGCGGCCATGAAACTGGGCTGTTCCTACGTTCCCATCGACGTAGATGTTCCCCAAGACCGCCGGGATTTCATTAGCCGCGACGCGCAGCTGAGCGTACTCATATCGGCCGGGAACTTCCAGGAACTCTCATCCTTTCCAAAGATGGATACCCTTCCGGTTCTGAGCCGTGGCGTATCCGAGGCGTACATGATTTACACTTCCGGGACCACCGGACAGCCCAAGGGTGTTTCCCAGCCCTACAGAACCCTGTACAGCTATATGCAGACCGTGTGCCTGCCCGATAACTTCAACGTGAGCGAGAACTCGGTCATCCTCCAGTTCGCCAGCATCGGTTTTGACGTTTCTGTACTGGAGATTTTTGCGGCCCTCTATTACGGCGGCACGCTGGTCATTGCCCAGCGCGAAGACAAACATGACCCGATGCGGGTGTACAAGCTCATGAAGGAGAAGAGAATTACCTACACCTTCATGCCCCCGTCCCTGCTGGCCGTCTTCCCTGATTTTGATTTTCCGGCTATGGATACGCTCTCGGCCGGCGGTGAAGCCATTCCGCACAGCCTTACCAGCAGGATTGCCGGGAAGTATCCCTATCGTTTTGTGAACGGATACGGCCCCACCGAAAGCATCGTCACCACCACCCACGAAATTGAGGGACCGGACGACTGGCGCAACATTGGCAAAGCCGTTCCCGGCGTGGTCTGCTATGTGGCCGACGTAAACGGCCGGCTGGTAGCCCCCGGAGAGCAGGGAGAACTGCTCATTGGCGGCATGCAGCTCACCAACGGGTACTGGAACCGTCCCGATCTCAATGAAAAGATGTTTTTCGAGAATCCGTATGAGAAAGAACACGATGGAATCAATGTGCCCCGGCTCTATCACAGCGGAGACCTGGTTACCCTGAACGAAGACGGTAGTTTCAATTATATCGGCCGAAAGGATTCACAGATCAAGCTGCACGGCTATCGGATCGAGCTGGGTGAGATTTGTACGCTCATCGAACGTCAGGCAGGGGTCCTCAGGGCCTATGTACGCCTGGAAGAGATAGGAAATGAGAAGTATATCGTGGCCTATGTACAAACCACCCCGGAGGTCCAAAACCTGA
>CADBHY010000053.1 GCA_902794615.1 uncultured Bacteroidia bacterium | reverse complement strand
ACCTTGGAGGCAATGCTGTTCTTGGCCTTCTTGGCACGTTCCTTCTCCTCCCTCTCCCTCTCCTTGGCCAGGCGGGCCTGTTCCTTGGCCTCCAGGGCAGCCTGCCTTTCGGCCTCTTCGGCAGCCTCTATTTCGGCCTTCTGCCGCTCCGCCTCCAGGGTGGCGGCGGTAATGAGTTCGTAGGCGCTCTCGCGGTCCACAGGATGGTCGTATCGGCCATAGAGGCGGCTGCGCTTGATAAGCGTCTCACGCTCGCTCTCGGAGATGGCGCCAATCTGGCTCAGGGGGAAGAGTATCTTGGCTCGCTCCACGATGGAAGGGGTGCCCTTCTCGGCGGGGTTGGGGCGGAAGGTATCGGCCGCCACTTTCACGGCCTTCTGGTCTTGGGGCGTGTAGGCGCGGAGGGCATGCTGCACGCGGTTGCCCAGCTGCCCCAGGATGTTGGAAGGGATGTCCGTGGGGCTCTGGGTGATGAACCAGATGCCCACGCCCTTGGAGCGGATGAGGCGGATTACCTGCTCAATCTTGTCCGTAAGGGCCTTGGACGTGCCATCAAAGAGCATGTGGGCCTCGTCAAAGAAGAAGACCAGCTTGGGCTTGTCCATCTCTCCCACTTCCGGCAGGGTGGCGTACAGCTCACTGAGCAGCCACAGCAGGAAGGTGGAGTAGAGCTTGGGCTGGAGCATGAGCTTGTCGGCCGCCAGCACGTTCATGATGCCCTTTCCGCCCTCGCACTGCAGGAGGTCGTAGATGTCAAAGTCCGGCTCTCCGAAGAACTTCTCCGCGCCCTGGTTCTCCAAGGCCAGCAGGGCCCGCTGGATGGCGCCCACGGAGGCCGATGTCACATTTCCGTACTTGGTGGTATATTCGGCCGCGTTCTGCCCCACGAAGTTGAGCATGGCCCGAAGGTCCTTCATGTCAATCAGCAGGAGGCCGTTTTCATCGGCAATCTTGAAGACGATGTTCAGCACGCCCGTCTGGGTTTCATTGAGGCCCATCAGGCGGCCCAGCATGTCCGGTCCCATGCGGGAAATGGTGGAACGCATGGGATGGCCCTGCTCCCCGTACACGTCGAAAAAGCGCACCGGGCAGCTCTGGAACTGGGGGTTGGAGATACCGAACTCCGGCAGGCGCTTCTCAATGAAGCCGGAAAGCTTGCCCACCTGGGAGATGCCGCTGAGGTCTCCCTTCATGTCGGCCATGAAACAGGGAACGCCGTCCTGGCAGAAGGTCTCTGCCAAAACTTGCAGGGTAACCGTTTTACCGGTACCGGTGGCTCCGGCAATAAGTCCGTGACGGCAAGCCATCTTGCTCACTAAGGAGAGGGGTCCGTTCTCTGAATGGGCTACATACAGCCCGCGCTCTTTATCTAACATTTTTCTTACTGTTTTTCCAAAGATAGAACAAAATGGTGAAAATCACAAAAGTACCCAGGCCGATCCAGGGCGCCAGGCTCTGCGGCAGACGGAAACCGATCTTGTCCACCAGGATGAAGGTGACGCACACAGCTGTCATAAAGAGGGCAGGCAGCAGCGTAATCAAATACCACAAGCCACCTTTTTTCTTCACAAAATACGCCGTGGCTGTCCAGAGCATGAACACCGCGAGTGCCTGGTTGCTCCAGCCAAAGTAACGCCAGACGGTGTTGAAGCCGTTGGCGTCGGCAATGTTGTACCAAAGCAAAAAGGCCGATGCCACAAAGAGCGGAACGGCAATCGTGAGCCGCCGGCCGATGGCCTTCTGGGGAAGGTGAACGAAGTCCGCGATGATGAGACGGGCGCTACGGAAAGCCGTGTCTCCGGAGGTGATGGGGGCGGCCACCACGCCCAGGATGGCCAGGATGCCGCCCGTAAGGCCCAGCCAGTTTTCCGACACCTTGGTAACCACGGTGGGTGCTGCGGCGCTCGTATCCGATCCCACGGCGGCGGCGCCGCCGTCAAAAAAGAACCAGGAAGAGACGGCTGCCCACACCAGGGCCACCAGGCCTTCCGTAATCATGGAACCGTAGAAAATGGGCCTGCCCAGCTTCTCGCTCTTCATGCAGCGGGCCATCAGCGGGCTCTGCGTAGCATGAAAGCCGGAAATGGCCCCGCAGGCAATGGTAATGAACAGGCAGGGGAAGATGGGCTGGTCCTTCAGGCCCGCCTTTTCTGACCATCCGCCCAGGCCGTCCCAAACCTCCGGCAGGGAGGGCCACTTGATAAAGAGGCACACCATCAGGGCCACCGCCATAAACAGAAGGGCCACGGCAAAGACAGGATAGATTTTGCCGATCACCTTGTCGATGGGAAGCAACGTGGCTATCAGGTAATACACGAAGATAATTCCCACCCACAGCATGATGGAGCCGCGAGTGCCGTCTCCGGCAATGTCTCCCAGGATGAGGGCCGGCGAATACACGAACACCGTTCCCACCAGCAGCAGGAGCACCACGCTGAACACCAGCATCACCTTCTGGGTACGTTTACCCAGGTAGTCTCCCACCAGGTCCGGGAAACTGGCCCCGCCGTGCCGCACGGAGAGCATCCCGCACATATAATCATGCACGGCACCGGCAAAGATGCAGCCCAGCACAATCCACAGATAGCTGGCCGGGCCGAACTTGGCGCCCATGATGGCCCCGAAGATGGGGCCCGTTCCGGCTATGTTGAGGAACTGAATCATGTACACCTTCCAGGTGGGCATGACAATGTAGTCTACGCCGTCGGCCCTCTCGATAGCCGGCGTTCTTCTGGCGGGATCCGGGCCGAAGGCCCTTTCCACAAAGGCTCCATACAGGAGATAGCCCAGAACCAGGGCTACGATGCTGATAAGAAACGAATACATTATTCAAAAAAACTAAAATGGACACGCCCGTAGTGGCGTTCCTTGACAAAATGAGGATGGCCTGCGAAGGAATGTTCGTCCCCGTGTTCCAGGATAAAATAGCAGCCGGGGTGCAGCAGGTCCAGGGAGAAAATCAAGTCCGGGATGCTCTCAAGCCCCTCCAAGGCATAGGGAGGGTCGGCAAAGATGATATCGAACTTCTCCCGGCAGATGGGAAGGAAGTCAAAGACATTGTCCCGCACCATGGTCACGTTGGAAAGCCCCAGGCGGTCGGCTTCCGTCTTGATGAAACTGGCATTCTCGCGGGCCATTTCCACGCAGTAAACGCGCGCCGCGCCGCGGGAAGCGAATTCAAAGGCAATGGAGCCGGTACCCCCGAAGAGGTCCAGCACCTTCAGGTCTTCCAACTCGTATTCGTTGTCCAGGATGTTAAAAAGCCCCTCCTTGGCAAAATCCGTGGTGGGGCGCGCCTTGTAGCCGGAAGGCGGCAGAATCACTTTTCCCTTGAGCTTTCCGCCGATGATTCTCATAGCTGCACCACCCCCTTGAAATAGCGGTACAGGGACATGCTGGCTTCCGGGTCCAGGGGTGTGCGGAAGCATACAGTGGACACTTCCGGATTCAGCTGAAGTTGTTTAAGGCTGAGGAAAAGGAAATACTGGGCCGTGGTGAAGTCCGGGGCGCGGAACACATTGGCCAGCCGCAGGCTCTTGCCCTGGGCAATGACCAGGTGCAGCCACTCCCCTGCCCAGGAGGCCACAATCTTGTTGTAGTCCGTCAGGGTGTCCAGACGGCTCAGGAGATAGTACATCTCCGGCAGCACCCGCACCGGCTCTCCGGAGGTGGGAAGCACCGTCTGGGCCATCACCTTGGAAAGGTTCTCGCCGATGGAATTGGAGAAAACCAGCACGGACGCCAGGGAAGGGAGCTCGATGGTTTCCACAAAGTCTCCCTCATTCAAGGGGCAGACTTCGGAGAGGGCCGCACGGGCCGTCCGGTCATCAAAGAACACCTCCGGAACCAGGCTCACCTTGGGCGTAAGGAGGGAAATGTCCACTTGGTTATACCTGCGCTGGAATTCCGGCGTGGTAAAGAGGGTCTCCGGCCCTTTCCAGAAACGGGGGCCGACACTGTCCGAAGGATATACCTTAAAAGAATATCCACTCAAGGAAACTTGAATGGATATTCCTGTATATGTCCGGGGGGCGGAGTCCATAGTAGGAACTACTCCCAGTTACCGGCGTTGTTGTTAGGAGCGGTTACGCTGCCCACCTGCAGGCCTTCGTACTTGTTCTGGTCCTTGCGCTCGGCGTCCAGATTGATGCGAAGCTGGTTGTCCAGGCCTTTGCACAGGGCCTTGTAAGGCATACGGGCCTCGAACAGCGGGACGTGTACGCCGGAAACAAGCTTGACGGTGGATTCCATCTCCGTCTTGATGCCGCCGGAGAAAGGAATGTAGTACAGGGAGTCGATGCAGAAATCCGGGCGGTTCACGAAGAGGGTGTCCTTTACGGGAATCTGGGTGGTGACGGAGTACACCACGGGGGTTCCCTTGGCATAGGCCTCCTGGAGTTTCACCAGCATCTGGTCTGCCTTGAGCTTCTTGTTGGCCTTCTTGATGGCCTCGGTGTTGGCAACGGCCACGGAGTCGTCCATGGAGCCGATCTGCATCACGACGTTCATCTTGCCGGTCTCGTAGAACAGCTTGAGGGAATCTACGGTGGGGCTGAAACGGCCGGTTTCACTCTTGAAAGCCACCTGCAGGGTACGGATGTCTTTGAGGCGCTGGATGCCTACCTGGGAACGGGCGGCAACCTCCTTGTTGAACTTTACCGGTTTCTGCACACTCTTGACGGTGAGCCAGGCAAGAAGGACGATAAGAACTGCCAGGGCGCACTCAACGGCGATTTTAACTGATTTGTTCATTATTCTTAGTGTTTTATAATTTTCTAAACTTCCGACAAAGTTAACAAAATGATTTCTCAAAAGCAATAATCTTTTGTAAATTTGCCCTCGCAAATGATTTTTGCCTTCCATGAATCTGGAAAAAGAGAAGATACGCAGCTTGAAAGCCCTCCTTGAAACGGCCCGTGAGGTGGTTGTGGCGGCCCATACCCATCCCGACGGAGATGCCCTGGGCTCTACGGCCGCCCTCTGCCTCTATGTAAAGGAGCAGCTGGGCAGGCCGGTCACCTGCATCCTTCCGGACACGCCCCCGGAGAACCTGGACTTCCTGCGGGCCCCCTCCGTTCCCTACTTTTTCTATGACAAGGAGCCCGGGCAGGCCCTCACCGCCATCCAAAAGGCCGATTTGATTGTCCTGCTGGACTGCAACGCCTTCTCCCGCACGGAGGGGCTGCAAAAAGCCCTGGAGGACTCCCCCGCCGCCAAGGTTCTGATAGACCATCACCTGAATCCGGACAGCGGAAGCTTCGGCCTGGTCTTCTCCACGCCGGAGATTTCCAGCGCCAGCGAACTGCTGTACTGGGTCCTGAAAGCCCTGGAGCCGGAAAACGCCCGCATCTTCTCCGGAGCCGTCGGCACATCCCTTCTGGCCGGCATGACCACAGACACCAACAATTTTGCCAACTCGGTGTATCCCTCCACCTTCCGGATGGCCTCCGAGCTGATTGCCGCCGGAGCGGACCGCGACGCCCTCCTGGACAAACTCTACCGGAGTTACCGCGAAAACCGCGTACGGCTGATGGGCTACATGCAGAGCGAAGGCCTCCATATTCTGGAAGAGGGCGCCGCCTACATGATACTTACCCGGGAAATTCAGGAGCGCTTCGGCCTCCGCGACGGAGAGTCCGAAGGCCTGGTGAACGTTCCCCTTTCCATCGGCAAGGTGCGCCTGAGCGTGCTGCTGAAGGAAGACGCCGGCCATTTCCGGGTATCAGTCCGTTCCAAGAAAGGCACATCGGCCCAAAACCTGGCGCAGCGCTTTTTCCATGGCGGCGGACACGAGAACGCCGCGGGCGGCAAGCTTTTCCCGGGGCAGGACTTCGCTCCCGGAAAGGCCGATGAATACCTCCGTCAAACCCTAAAGGACTACCTCCGATGAAGCGAAGCACCGTCATCCTCCTTCTCGCTCTGGCGGCAGCCTGTTCCAAGCAGTCGCTGCAGAGCACCTATGACAAGCAGGCAGGCTATATCGAGGGCTTCGTATCGGCCCAGATGAAAAAGGACCCCCTGGCCACCCTGACCAAGAACGGCAGCGTGTACCGGCTCACCCTGCACGACACCCTGGACGCCGACAGGGATTCCCTTCTGCCCGGCGGCAAGGTATCCCTGGTGTACGGCTGCTTCACCCTCACCGGCTCCTCCGTCTCCCTGAGCAACCTGGTTTCCACCAACTGGAAGGACTTGGCCCGGGCGGCCGGATGGGAGCTCACGGACACCACGCGCTTCAAACTGGACACCCTGGTCCTGGACGGCAGCCTGGTGGAGGGCCTGGCCGCCGGACTGGAAGGCGTACAGCCGTGGGACGAAGGCTACATCCTCTTTACCGGCAAATATGGTTTCGGAAAAAGCGAGCGGGGCACGATTCCTGCAAGAAGTGCCTTGGCCTATTACTATCTGATTGAAAATATAAGCAATGAAGACTGAATATATCATCCTGGGGGCCCTGACGCTCATGACGGCCTCCGCCTGCGTGAAAGAAGACAGCAGCAGCGACGCGGAATTTCAGCGGAAATACCTCCAGCTGTGGATAGACACCTACCACAACGGTGTTGTCCAGAACAATGACGGCCTGTACATCCTGGAAGACAAGGAGGGAGACGGCATCACCATCAACCTGGCCGGAACGGAAGATGTATCCGACTACGTTTATGCCGATGTCACCATCCGCGGCCTGGACGGCAGCATTTCCTCTACCACGGACGAGAAACTGGCCAAGCAGCTGGGCAACTACGACAAGAAAAAAGCCGTTTACTACGGCCCCCGCTTCTATAAACTGGGCAAAGGAAACAGCTATGCCGGAGTGGACGCCCTGTACAGCGGCATGAAACTGGAAGGCACCCGCACGGCCGTGATTCCCTCCTGGATGATTACCACGTCGCGCTACGGCACCCAAAAGGAATACTTGAGCAACATGCCCTCCTCTGCCACGCACCTTATCTATACCGTCACGCCCCACGGCCATATTGACGACCCGCTGATGGTAGAGCTGGACAGCATCGCCAACTATGTGAAACGCAACTATCCCCAAGCCAAGCCCGTCACGTACAAGACGGATTCGGCCGTGGACAACACCTTCTATTTCTACTCCGACCTGGACGAAGTTCCGGTGGACGAAGATGGCATGCCCGCAGAACGGGATTCCGTGGCCAAGTGTACCGTCAACTATACGGGCAGGCTCCTGAACGGCCAGGTGTTTGACACCACCGTGGAGAAAGTGGCCAAGGATGCCGGCATCTATGAATCCGGAAAAAGCTACTCTCCCGTAAGCATCACTTACTCCCCCAAATGGGACGCCATCAGCATGGGCAACTCCAGCAGCCTGATCAACGGCTTCAAAGGCGCCCTCTTCCTGATGAAATACCAAGGGCAGAAGGCCGTGGCCATCTTTGATTCCACCCACGGATACGGAGAGGCCGGCGACACCCGTTCAAACAAGATTCCAGGCTATTCCCCGCTCGTTTTTGAATTTGAGCTGGTGACGGTTGTCAACGACATGTAATCCATGAGCGCAAGCGCAATCCCTACCGAACTGGGGACCAAACCCATCGGCGCCCTCATCAAGCAATACGCCGTCCCCGGCATCATCGCCATGACGGCGTCTTCGCTGTATAACATGGTGGACAGCATCTATATCGGCCACATTGCCGATGTAGGTTCCCTGTCCATCGCGGGCCTGGCCGTCACCTTCCCCCTGATGAACATCTCCACCGCCTTCGGGACGCTGGTGGGGGTGGGTGCCGCCACCATGATTTCCGTGCTGCTGGGCCAGAAAAACTACGGCGTGGCCCAGAAAGTCCTGTGCAACGACGTCACCCTAAACATTATCACGGGTGTTGTCTTCACCCTTGTGGCCCTGCTGTGGATGGACCCCATCCTGCGCTTCTTCGGAGCTTCGGACGCCACCCTCCCCTATGCGCGGGAATATATGAACGTCATTGCCCTGGGAAATGCCGTTACGCACCTGTACTTCGGCCTCAACGCCATCGTGCGCTCTTCCGGAAATCCCAAGCTGGCCATGGGACTGACGCTGTTCACCGTCGTCTCCAACGCCATCCTGGACCCCATATTCATCTTCGTGCTGGGCATGGGCATCAAGGGGGCGGCCATCGCCACCATCCTGTGCCAGTGCATGTCGCTGGCCTATACCCTCTGGTATTTCCTGAATCCGGAGCGTTTCCTGCACCTGCCCCGCTCGCGCAAAATTTTCCGCATAGACTGGAAGATTGCAGGGGATTCCCTTGCCATCGGCCTGGGGCCCTTCCTTATGAATCTTGCGAGCTGCATCGTGGTGCTGTTCATCAACCAGCAACTGGTCAAATGGGGCGGAGACCTGGCCATCGGCGCCTACGGCATCGTGAACCGCATCTCCTTCCTCTTCGTGATGGTGGTCATGGGCTTCAACCAGGGCATGCAGCCCATCGCCGGTTACAATTACGGCGCCCGGCAGTACGGCCGCGTACGGGAAGTGTATGTAAAGACCGCCCTCTGGGCCACGCTGGTCACTTCCTTGGGCTTCATTGTGTCGGAGTTTCTTTCCGGCCCCGCCGCCGGCATCTTCACCACCGATCCGGTGCTGCTGGAAAAAGCCGCCCGGGGCCTCCAGAAGATGAACCTGGCCTTCCCCATCGTAGGTTTCCAGATGGTCACCACCAACCTGTTCCAGTGCCTCGGCATGGTGAAAAAGTCCGTCTTCCTCTCCCTTTCGCGCCAGCTGCTGTTCCTGCTGCCGTGCATCTACATCCTGCCGCCGCTGCTGGAGTCCGAAAACGGCGTGTGGTACAGTTTCCCCATCTCCGACAGCATATCGGCCTTCCTCACCGCCCTTCTGGCCGTGGGGCTGCTCAGAAAACTGGGGCGCCTGAAAGACGGGGACGAACCCACCATCCTGGGAAGCCAGATTTAAATGACTAAAGACATGCATACGATTATCAATGTGGGCCGAAGTTTCGGCAGCGGCGGAGGCTTTGTAGCAAAGGCTGTCGGCAGCAAGCTGGGCATCCCGGTTTTTGACAACGAACTCATCTCCAAGGCGGCCGAGGAAAGCGGCTACTCCAAGAGCCTCTTCGCCCATGGAGAGGAAAAGAGCCTTTTCTCCGTTTCCAGTTTCTTCGCCTCCGGGCGCCTGAGCTATCTGGACAGCGGCTACATGAACGACAACGTGCTCTTCAACATCCAGAGCGAGGTAATCCGCCAGATTGCCGACAAAGGCGACGCCGTCATCATCGGCCGATGCGCGGACTACATCCTCCGGGACCGCCCCTGCCTGAATGTCTTCGTGTGCGGACCGGAGGAATACCGCATCGGCCGCCTCATGGAAAACGAGCATCTGAGCGCCGCCGAGGCCGAAAAGCTGATGCGCCGCAAGGACCGCACCCGCGAAACCTACTATAATTACTACACCTTCGGCGCCTGGGGACAGGCCTCCAACTACCATCTTTGCATAGACAGCTCCATCCTGGGAATTGAAGGGACGGCCGATTACATCATCGAATTCGGCCGGAAAGCCGGTCTCATTAAGCCGTGAATCTTCGCCATATCATATACGGGACACTTCCGCTGGCCATTCTGCTGGGGGCGGGCTTCGGCCTGCGCCTTCGGGGGCAGGAAGAGCCGTCTTCCCGGCAGGAAGAGGAGCCGCCCGTTCCCGTCAAGTGGGTGGAAGACCTGAATTCGGCCCTTACCAACGAGCTCTCCAGCCTCCCGGCCATGGACCAGGTGGTGGACAGTTTTATGAACCACTGGTCGCTCAAAGGGGCCGTGATGACGGTGATGCGCAATGACTCGCTCCTCTATGCCCGCGGCTACGGAAAGGCCGATTCGGACACCCCCATGACTCCCGGCACCCGCATGCGCTTAGCCTCCGTGTCCAAGCTGCTCACGGCCGTGGGCATCATGCGGCTGCAGGAAGAAGGGAAGGTGTTCCTGGACTCCCCCGTCTTCGGCCCCTTCGGCGTACTGAACCAATACGACCCTTACATCCGGGACGACAATTACTATCTCATCACGGTAGAGAATCTGCTGCGGCACCAGGCCGGTTTCACCTCCCGGGGCGGAGACGTGATGTTCTCAACGGCTAAATTCATGCAACGGCACGGGCTCAAGGAGCCTCCCACGACGGATTATCTGGTGAAGGCGGAACTGGGCAAGCCGCTCTACTATGAGCCGGGTACTTCGCAGGAATACTCCAACTTCGGCTATCTGCTGGCTTCCCTGGTCATTGAGAAAGTGTCCGGCATGCCTTATGAGGAATTCATGCAGCGCGAGGTCTTTGAGCCCGCCCTCTGCCACGGTTTCCGCCTGGGCGGAGACTACCTCAAAGACCGCCAGAGCGGAGAAACGCGCTACTTCACGCAGCCGGACGACAAGCCCGTGGCCTCCTTCGACGGGCAGTACGCCTCCGTCTCGCGCTGCTACGGCGGCAACTATATCTCCGGCCTGTACGGGGCCGGGGGCTGGGTGGGATCGGCCGTGGAACTGGCCCGGCTGGTGGCCTGCATCGACGGCGGCGGCCCGGTCCCGGACCTGCTGGACCCTTTCAGCGTGAACCAGATGACGGTGTGGTTCGACGACGACACCTACGGCCTGGGCTGGCTGGACTGCCGCCCCGAAGGCGAATGGACGCGCACGGGCTCCTTTGCCGGGACATCGGCCCTTA
>CADBHY010000052.1 GCA_902794615.1 uncultured Bacteroidia bacterium | reverse complement strand
ATCCCGTATCCACAAACCGGAAAAAGACTTCTTCATTGTTGAGTAACTCGCCTATGAATGCAATGTCTTCAACTCCCGCGGGGTGAAGCATAAAACTTAGGGAATTGTTTTTGTATTTCTTCTTTATTTCTTTCAGCGCGGCTTCTTGAGATAAACCATTGAGGCGCTGAGCTTTGAATTCTTCGTACAAAATAGCCAAACAATTAAAACGCCATTTTGTCATCCTACGGAAGAAGAGAATGTTTGTTTTAGAACTTTCTAGGCAGACCCAAAAAGCTAATAATGCTAGTAAATCAGCCAGAACGAGTGTCAGAAAAAAAGACCAGAAGTTGAGATTATTGATAATACCTTGAGTAATTGCATCCATAATAATTAAATTAATTTGTCTAATTTCGTCATTTCTGAAGCCTTAATGCTATCCACAATATCAATGTAAGGCTTCATCGCTTTGTAGTCCGAGTGGCCGGTCCACTTCATTACCACGTTCGGTGGAATGCCCAGAGAGAGGCAGTTCACGATGAAGGTGCGACGTCCGGTATGGGTTCCAATGAGTTCCCATTTTTCCTTGATTTCATCTTTCCGTTGATTACCCTTGTAGGTGGTAATGCGAATCTTTTCATCAATGCCGGCAAGTTTGCAGAGTTCCTTGAGGTGTCGGTTCATGGGCTGATTCTGAATGACGGGAAGGACTTTGTCGTCGGGGAAGGTGTGGTCCTTGTACTTGCGGAGGATTTCGCGTGTGACACTATTCAGCTCGATGGAGACGCTGTCTCCGGTCTTGATAGTAGTGACTTCAAGGTGGTCGTCCTTTACGTCATTCTTCCGGAGATTGTACACATCGGAATGGCGAAGGCCCGAGAAGCAACAGAAAAGGAACACATCTCGGATGGGCTCTAGGCTTGTAAGTTTATCCGGTATTTCCAGTTGTTTGATGCGCTCAAGTTCCGGTTTAGAGAGATAAATGACCTTCTTCTGGGTGGTCTTCAAGGTCGGGCGGAAGGTCTTGAAATCGGTGGTTGTGTTATAGCCGTGGTCCGTTGCCCACTTAAGGAACCATTTCAAGAACCCCAATTTCTTTTGAATGGTGGAGTTTCTCAATCCGATGAGATCTTCTTCATCATAATCATCCCGGTCGCCTTTTTTCTTCCTGGGGCTGTTAAGGACTTTCTTCTCTCTTAAGTAATGAACAAATGCCGTCAATCCCTTTTCGTCCAGATCTGAGAAGGAGACGTTGTTCTTGAAAGATTTCAAGTCCGCTTTGAGCGTCGCCATTTTCTTGTATGTGGAAACTGTCCAGGCGTTCTTCTCTCCACATTCGGTAACGAAAAGCTGGAAAACGTCCATTAACTCGGGAACCTTTTTGATACTAGTGTTTTGTTCTGGTTCTTTCCCGTTCTTCTTCTGCTCTAGCCCATTCATCTTCTTTTGATAGTGCTCTATGACTTGGTCCATTGTAGGCCTCTCGTCGTTCACTTCAAAGAATTTAAAGGCATTCTCCATCTGACCTTTCACTTGGCTCAATGTATTGTTTATCTCAATGCTGGTCTCACCTTTCGGGCCCCGATATCCAGAGACGACCAGTTGATTCTCGCTATCCCAGGCCTCTTGGGATGTAACCATGCAACCCGTTCGTAGCTGGACCCTCTTCCCACCATATGAGACGTCCATCCGTATCTGGTAGACGATTTGAGTCTTACCATAAGGTCGCAGTCGGAATGTGATATTTCTTCTTAGGTTCATTTCGTATTATCTTTAATAATGGAACAAAAATGGAACAAATTTTCGTAAATTCCAATACCTGCACTTGGCTTTATGTGGCGTATGACAATGTTTTACACAGGTCTGTACTGTTGAATGAAGTCTAAATACGAATCCGACTACCTCCACACTGAGAAAGCAATCGCTTGGGCGATTGCTTTTTTTGTTTTCCCAAGATTTTGTAATTTTGGGTATGAATTTACTCGGACTTTTCAGGAACATCCGGCCCTTCGTGAAGCCGTACCGGCTTCTGGTGGCCATTACCCTTATCCTCACGCTGGTGGGGTCCCTCATGCAACAGGTGAACGCCATCGTCCTGGACCGGACGGTGGATGCCATCAACGCCCTTATCGGCACGGATTTCAGCTGGAACGAGGCGGCGCGTATCCTCACCGTCATCTCTGCGGTGCTGCTGGGGAAGGAGATCCTGTCGGCCCTTATTACCTTTGCGCAGAACTATTACGGGGAGCGCATGCGCATCTTTGTGTCGCGGGACCTTTCGCAGGCGGTGATTGAGAAGGTGCTTACCTTCCGCATGGCTTTCTTTTCAGAGGACGACAATGCCACCGGCAAGGTGCAGGCCCGGATAGACCAGGGCGTGAGCAGCCTGTCCAGGACGGTGCAGAACTTCTTCATAGACCTGCTGCCCCTGTTCACCAGCGCCCTGCTGGCCCTTGTTCTCATGTTTGCCGCTAATGTCTATGTGGGGCTGGTGGCCCTGGGCATCGTGCCGGTGTATTTCTGGATTACCATCCGCCAGGCGCGGCGTCTGAAAGGATGGAGGCGGGAGATGCGCCGTCACCTGGAAACCAAGAGCCAGGGCATCAAGAACATCATTGACTCCATCAATGTCATCAAGTCTTTCAACCGGGAGGGCATCGAGGCCCGCAAGCAGCTGGACCTCCAGAACCAGGTGACACGGAACCAGGTGGAGACCCGCCGCGTGAGCTTCTACTACAACGGCGTCAAGAGCTTTGTGAAGCAGGTGGGGACGGTGCTGGTGATTATTCTCACCGCCTACCTTGTGCTCATCGACTATCCGGGCATGACCATCGGTAAAATCATGTACCATGTGATGCTCTTTTCCAACGTGATTGCCCCCATCACCCAGCTCCAGCGCATCTTCGACGACGTGAACGACGCCCTCATCTATGCCGAGGGCTTCTTCGATATCCTGGATTCGGAGGACGAGGTGGAGCCTTCCGGCAGCTATCGGCCTCAAAAGATTCAGGGCCGATTCGAACTGAAGGGCGTGGACTTTACCTATCCCAACGGCACCCAGGCGCTCTTTGACGTGAACATGGTGATAGACCCCGGCAAGATAACGGCCTTGGTGGGCCTGTCCGGGGCGGGGAAGAGCACCATCGTGAACCTCTTGGACAAATTCTATGCGCCGCAAAAGGGTACCATCACCCTGGACGGGGTGGACCTGAGCGAATACGATACGCATTACCTGCGGGACCATATCGGCCTGGTGCTCCAAAAGAACCATATTTTTGACGGCACTATCGAGGAGAACATCCTGTATGGAAAACCGGATGCCACGCACGAGGAGGTGGTGGAGGCTGCCCGCAAGGCCTATATCTATGACCAGGTGATGGCCCTGCCGCATCAGTTCCAGAACAAGGCATCCGACCTTTCCGGCGGCCAGCAGCAGCGCATCGCCATTGCCCGCATGTTCCTCAAGAACCCGCCCATCATCTTCCTCGATGAGCCCACGGCCTCGTTGGACGCCATCGCCACCGAGCAAATCAAGAGCGCCATAGACGAAATCAAGAAGGACCGCACGGTGATTATCATCTCCCATAGCATCTCGCAAATTATTGACAGCGAGATGATTTACGCCCTCAAGAAGGGCCGCGTGGAAGAGTCCGGCAACCCCGACGAGATTTACCGCAAGGGTGGCGTGTACAAAGACATCATCGATGCGTCGGCCCGCAGCCTGAACATCGAGAAGATAGCCAAGACCATCGAAGGATAATCATCGGCCGCCGCCGCCGAATCCGCCGCCGGAGAAACCGCCGCCGCCGCCAAAGGAGGTGTGGCCGCCGGTGCCGCTGATGCTGCCGGCCCGTTGGACCGCGTTGGTGAAGGCCTTGGTGCTCATGGAGTTGGTCCAGTTCATGGTGTAGATGAGCGTAGTGGTGTCCATGCCCGTTTCCTGGGCCAGCCGGGAGAATTCGGCCGGGTAGAGCTTCTTGAACTGGTCGGCCACTTTGTCGGCTATGCCAAACAGCTGGGCATACACCAGGTAGTCTTTCCAGAGCCCCACTTCCGTGGCTCCGCGCTGGTCGGAGAGGGTGAAATCTTTCAGGAAGTTCTTGAATTCCACCACGTGGCAGGCCTCGCGGGCGCCTTCTTCCGTACACACGCCGTCCCTCAGGAAGTAGCCCTTGTCCCGAAACCAGCTCTTGCCGCGGGCGATGGCACGGTCCGGCCAGGCGCTCATCTTCTTGTAGTTCTTGGTGCTCCACTTCTCGAATTCGTTCTTCTCCAGCAGGCGGTTGTCTCCGGCCGCGCTGCGGGCCATCTGGTAGAGGTCTTCAATCACATCGTCATCGGAGACGCTGTCGGCCTTGAATTCCAGGTTTACGCGCTTGGCGTTCTTGGGGTCCGGCTGCACGGCCAGCTTCCCGTCCATAATCCAGCGGAGGAACATGGCCCCGATGATATTCTGTGCCGGGGCCGATATTTCAAAGCGTTTTCCCTTGACCAGCAGGTATTCCGCTGCCAGCAGGTTCCCCTCCAACGGGGCCTCGCGGTACCAGCCTTCAATCTTCTTCTTTCCGAAGATGGATTTTTTCCACTTGTATCCCCGGGCCGATGCGATGGCCGCCCACAGCAGCAAGAAGATACTGCCGCAGAACAGGAGGCCGAAAAGGACGGCGAACCAAGTGGGCATGCCGTCATCCTCTCCATAGGCACTGCCGTCCAGGGCACGGTCCAGCAGGTTCTGGAACGGACCGCCCGCCGTTACCACGGGCTCGAAGAGGCCTTTTTCAAACTTGACCAGGGCAATGACGCTGCTGCTGTAGCCCAGGCTCTCAGAGCTTTCCGCCACCACGGCGCCGTTCTCCACGTTGATGTCTCCGTAGAAGCCGAAACCCCAGACGCGGGTATTGTCATAGGTCCATTCCGGACAATCGAAGGCAGGCACAATGGTTACGCGCACATGCTCCGGAGCCGGGTCCATGCCCCGGTTCACAAACTGGAAATTGAAGGCGTCGGCATCATCGTAAGCCTGCACCAGGCCTGTTACGTAGAAACGCGCCTTCCACTGGTGCGGGCCGCTTTCTCCCAGGCCCCAGCACAGTTCTACGCCGTTGCTTTTGGGAACAATGCCGCATTTGCCCGTCTTCCAGCTGCGGGAACGGTCCACATCCCACTTGTTTCCCAGGCTCTCGAAGGCCTGCCCGTTTTCCGATACGGAGAGACGGCTCACGGTCATGGGCCCCAGGTTCCCCACGGGAATGTAGAACTCCGTGCCGGAACTGCCGGCCTCCGCATCCCAGGTCTGCGTTATCCAGGCGCTGCCATCCTTCTCCACCTCAACCCGGATATCCAGATTGGAAATGGAACGGATGGCCTGTGCCTGTGCATGCAGCAGGACGCCCAACAGTAAAAAGACAGAAAGAATAACTCTCCTCATAATCGACAGACTCTAAGGCGCCGGTGGCGCTGGGGGAGGGACAATTTTAAATTGTCGGATAATCTTTCTTGCTTACATCATCGGCCAGGTAATCCCTCTTGGCGAAGCCCAGCATGCCGGCAATCAGGGAGGTGGGGAATACGCGAACCTGCTGGTTGAAGCGGGTGACGGTGTCGTTGAACGTCATGCGGGACAGGCGCACATTCTCCTCGTACTTTTCGATGCTCTGCATGGTCTGCTGGTAGTTCTGGTTGGCCTTGAGGTCCGGATAGGCCTCGGCCACGGCAATGAGTTTGGCCGATATTTCCTTGAGGGCCTCTTCATTGGCATTGATTTGAGCCGCGGTGGGAGCGGGGGAAGAGGTAATCTTCCGGGCATCTACGATTTTCTGGAGGGTATCGGCCTCATAGCCGGCATACTCGCGGGTGAGCTTGATGAGGGCCTGCAAGGCATCGAAACGGCTGATCTGCTGAACATTGATCTGCTTGAGGGCGTTGTTGCAGATTTCATCGCTCTTCACAAGTTTGTTCTGGACAGAGATAACCCAGAGAACCAGGACGGCCGCAACGGCCAGGATAATAATCCATGTCATGACTTTATCTTTTTATAGTTTGCACAAATATCTGAAAAATGTGTAAATTTGTCAAGATAAACTGTCAAAAAGATGAAAACGAACACTTTTTTCAAAGACTCCGCCCTCTCTGCCCTTCGCGGCAACTGGGGAAAAGCCATTCTGGCCGTTCTGGTGTATTTCTTCATTGCCCTGGCCATTGCCGGCCCGGCGGGCTACACCTCCGTCATGATGCAGGATGCCATGGACGTCAGCTCTATTTCGTCCCTTTCCGATGCCGTGGAATTGGCTCAGGACCCGGAATTTCTGGCAGCCCAGAAAGTCAATAACGGTGTCTCCGGCCTTACTTTTCTGCTGGAAATCTTCCTGCTCATTCCTCTGGGAGTGGCTTTCCTGAATGTTTTCCGTAAGCTCCTTGTAAACGGAGACAACAATACGCTGGGAAATCTCTTTGACTTCAGCAATTACTGGCGCAAGGTGGGCGGCATGCTGCTGGTGGGCATCTTCACCTTCCTGTGGACGCTCCTGTTTATCATCCCCGGCATCATCAAGGCCTTCTCCTATTCCATGACGCCCTATATCCTGGACGAGAATCCGGAGCTGGGCGCCTCCGAGGCCATCCATCGCAGCCGCATGATGATGAAAACACATAAATTCGACCTCTTCTGGCTGTACCTCAGCTTTATCGGCTGGTGGCTGCTGTGCATCCTCACCTGCGGCATCGGCTTCCTCTGGCTTGCTCCGTACTTCCAGACGGCCAAGGCTGCCTTCTACGAGGAAGTCAAGGCCGATTATGAGCTTAACGGCGGGCTGGACTAAAGGACGCCGTTCCAGCCGGAGAAGCCCCAGTCTACGTCTTTCACCCCTTCGGGCAGACGGCAAAGGACGGTGCGGCTTTCTCCCGGCACCAGGGCGAAGAAATTATCGGACCAAAGGGCGGCTGGAATCAGCTGTCCTTTTTTGTCTAATGCCTTGAGGATGTTCTGGTAGGCAATTACCTCCGAATGGTTGGTGAGGGTGAGCTGGAAGCCGTCATCGGCCTTCTGGGCCTGGAATTCAAGTTTGGCCTGCGGCAGGGCCGTGACGAAGCTCAGGTCGGCATATTTTCTGATGGGCGTGATGAACCAGTTGCCGGCGGCCCAGTCGTATTCGTTGTCATTCTGCGCCACGCAGTAGAAGTTGCGGGACACCACTTCCTTCCCTTTCTTGAGCTCCAGGTCCACGAAGCAGGGGCCTTCGATGCCCTCGAACACCTTCACGGGGGTACGGGGGGCGAAGGTGGCGGGCTTTTCATCCTTGCGGATAAGCTTGGACTGAGCGTCGTAGACGCGGAGGGTGGCGTCAAAACGTTCCTCCGGCCGGGTGTCGTTCACCGCATACACGGCGTGCTCTCCGTAATTGTAGATGAGCTGGTAGGGGGCGCAGGCCTTCTGCGTGCCGTAATAGCCGGCCGTAGGGTTCAGGTACCAGCTGTACAGCTGCCAGTAGAGGGCCGGCCAGGCGCTGTTGAGCATCCACTGCACAATGCCGGTGGCGTGGTCTATGTGGCAGCGGAAGGCCTCGAACATGGCACGGGTACCGTCGTAGTCCACGGCCTGGGCCTTGCGCACGAAGTCTTCAAAACCGCTGGCTTCCCCATATTCACCGGCAATCACTTCCAGCATGACCTCCGTATTGTTCATGTGAGAGGATTTGGTGCAGTGACGGCTCCAGAAGGCATTGTCCGTAGGCCATAGATGCTCTTCTCCCACGATACGGCGCACATCCTCCTCCTGGGGAATGTTCATGCCTATCCCCGTTTCCGTATTGAAGCCGTAGGCGCCGCCATGCGTGGTGTCCACATACCAGTAATCCGGCCCTACATATTCATAAGGTCCCATCATCTTCATGCCGGAGGGGCCGGACAGGGTGCTGGTAAGACCGGCCGCCGAGCAGATGTAGGGCCGATACTCCAGCTCCCCATAGAGCTTCAGGTACTCCGCTTCCACGGTGGGGTTCGGGAGCATGTCGGAACCCGTGAGCCAGCCGATGAGGGAGGCGTGGTTGCGCATGCGGAGCAGCTGGTCATGGAAATAGCGCACGGCCAGGGCATCCACCTCCGGGCCGTTGATGCAGCCGTATTTGTTGCCGGGCAGGCCGCTGTAGTTGGGCCACTCCCACAGGCAGCTCCAGCCTACTAAGGCCAGGATGCCCATCTGGTCGCAGAGGTCGTACACAGTGTCGTCCTTGCCCCAGATATTCTCGAAGCGGATGCCGTTCAGGCCCATGTTCTTCACCAGTTCCAATTGCTTGCGGATGCTCTCCGGCGTGTCTTGCATAAAGATATCGTCTGTCCAGCCGCCGGCCTTGAAGAGAATCTTCCGGCCGTTCACAAGGAACTGGCGGTGGCCCAGGGAGTCGATTTCGCTGGAAACGGTACGGAGGCCGAAGGCCACGTCCTTGGAATGAGCCTTGCCGAAGGCCATGGTCAGGTGATACAGTTCCGGCGTTCCCATGTCGTAGGGCCACCAGATGCGGGGATTCTCCACCTGCTCCCGGTGCTCCATCACCACGGTTTCGCCGGGCTTCAGGCTCACCGCCTGGCCGAAGGAGCCGCCTTCATATCGGCCTTTCAGCTGACCGCTCACGGGTTTGGAACTGCGGTTCACCAAGGTGGTGTATACCGTGAAAGAGGCCTGGGAAAGGTCTTCCGACAGCTCCGGGCGCACGAATACGTCCTTCACCTCCACGTTGGGGGTGGATACCAGCTCCACCGGGGCAATGAGGCCCATGGTCTCTCCTAACGGATGCGGGTTCCAGTCCACAAAGCCGTGGTTCAGGCAGCCGCGGGGCGCCTGGTGTACCCGAACCTCCAGGGTATTGCTTTCCTTCGTGAGGCCGGTCACATCCCACTCGCGCACGGCGAAGACCCCCAGGGTGGTATCGGCCTTGGCTATCTGCATCCCGTTCAGGAAAATATCGGCCGAATAGCCCAAACCCTTGAAGCGGAGGACGTGGCAGCCTTTCCCGGCTTTGAAGCGGGTGGTATAGACCCAGGTGCTGTCATAGCGGCCTTTGTCCGCATCAAAATACCGGAGCTCTTCCAGCAGATTTCCCCCCAGGGCGCCGGCTTCGTTCAGGGCGCCGGCCACGGTGGAGGGTACCGTCACGTTGTAGACGACATCGCCGCCTTCCTGCTGCAGGGTCCATTGGGTAAGGGTTTGCGTACCGGTCTGGGCGGTGCAGGCAAGTGCACAGAGGCCGGCGAGAAGGATGGTTATTGGTTTCATGGTTTGGAATTTGGTTATAAATCCAGGATTCCTTCGGGTATCTGAAGGATAAGAATCTGTTTTTCGGGATCGGCTTCCAGAAGGAGGTCTTCATGGAAAGGGAGGAGGACTTCCGTCCCGTCGGACTTCCGGACCCAGAGGCAGGTGTTGCCGGGAATGTCTTCCAGGTCGGTGACCTTTCCAACCGGCTTCTTGTCCTGGTCCAGGACAGTCCAGCCGGTGAAGTCTTCCTCATCTTCCTCTTCGAAATAGTCTGCGTAGAGGGCGCTTCCGGCCAGCTCGTCCGCGTCTTTGAGGCTTCGGACTCCGGTCAGGCGCACCAGGGCCCGGTTGTTGCCTCTCTGGTTGAAGGATTCAAAATAAAAAGGAACCGGCAGTCCATCGAATTCGATGAATACCGGTTCCTGAAGGTCTATGTCCTGGGGATTCACATCCAGAAAGCTCACCAGGAGCTCTCCGTCCGTCCCGTTGGACTTGAGAACCTTGCCGATGCAGAGCATCTCCTTACTCGGCGGCAGGAGCTTCCTCGGCAGCGGGGGCCTCTGCGGCTTCCTCGGCGGGAGCAGCCTCTGCAGCGGCCTCTGCGGCAGCCTTGGCGGCAGCTTCCTCAGCCTCGGCCTTCTTGGCGGCGATAGCCTTGGCGCGAGCCTCGTTCACCTGAGCCTCTGCAGCCTTGGCAGCCTTTGCCTTGGCAATTTCGTCATTCTTGATGCCGGCCTTCTTGTCTGCGATTTTCTTGTCGCGGGCTTCTTTCCAAGCGGCGAACTTGGCGTCGGCCTGAGCCTCGGTCAGGGCACCCTTGGCAACACCTTCTGCCAGGTGCTTGCGGAGGAGAACACCCTCATAGGAGAGGATACGGCGGGCCGTAAGAGTGGGCTGAGCACCTACATTGAGCCAAGCCAGGGCCTTCTCACCATTGAGAACGATGGTGGCAGGGTTGGTGTTGGGATTGTAGGAACCAATCTGCTCGATGAATTTACCGTCGCGCGGTGCGCGGGAATCGGCCACAACAATGTGGAAGAATGCGAAAGTGCGCGGGAATCGGCCACAACAATGTGGAAGAATGCGAAATTCTTCTTTCCGTGGCGCTGAAGTCTGATTTTAACAGCCATTGTGAATCTGTTTTTAATTAGTTAAACGTATTGCCCCAACTCGTGGAAGCCTGCAAAGATAGCAATTATTTTTGAATTGGGGAAAATAATTTTCTGCTGCAACGAATTATTGTTTCGGAGCATCTATATGTTTGGGAGGGGAAAAGCTCTCGGGCAAAGGCCTCCGCATTTTCCTCAAAAATTTCATCCATAGAGCCCCCCCCTATGGTAAAAAATTTGCAGGAAAATTTCTACGAAAATAAACTGATAATTTATGAAGAGAGTAGCTGTTCTTCTGACCGCTCTGACCGCTCTGGCTGCCGGGCTGCTTCTGGAAGCCCCTGCTCACGCGCAGGGAAAGCATGAAATCAATCTGTTCATGAGCGGCGCCTGCAGCGAGTACTTGCAACTGAACACGGCCAAGGTGCATACCGGGGATTTGTATGATATCTATGAGCCGCAGGTCCAGTACGTCCAGAACGGCCCCGGATTCACGCTGGATTACAATTATGCCGTGCTGAACTGGCTCTTGGTAGGCGGACAGTTCAACTTTCACCAGCTTGTCTGGGAAGAATACGCCCGGGTAGGCGGTACTCATGTCAGCAATACCAAGAACAAGTTGGCCATCCTGCCGCAGGTGAAATTCCGCATTCCCAGCCCCAGGCATTTCCGCCTGTATGCCAAGGTCGGCCTGGGCATGACGCTGAATATCGGCCGTTATTCTCCCCGGAATCCTGTCGTCTTTGCCTGGGACGTGGTCCCCATCGGTTGTGAATGGGGCGGGCAGCGTGTTTACGGAACGGCTGAGCTGGCGTACGGAAGCGTTATCCAGGGCGGCCGTATCGGCATAGGTTTTAGATTTTAATCTTCGTGACGATGAAAAAAGCACTCTATATCCTGGCCATCGGCGTCATGGCTGTCGCCTGCTCCAAGGGGAGCCACGTGGATTCCGCAACGGCTGCCGTGGGCGGGAACAATACCTACAACAATTCTCCGGCGGGACAGTACATGATGTTCATTGCCGATGACCTTACGGCCGGCGCCCTGAACGAGTTGGAGACTTCCCTGCCACTGAAAAAGAGCGAGGTAAGTTGGGCCAGCCGGTTCAGGGGAATGACCATCGTCAAGGCCGACGGGAAGGAAAATACCTGGGTACTGACGTATGAGGGCGCATTTTCCATGGGCGGGAACATGTACGATACGCACTTTTCGATTGTCGCCACCCGGGAGGACGAATCGGAAAGTCATGCCGACTGGACGGTGACGCTCACTGGCTCGCGGAAAGAAAGGGACGGTTACAGTTGCCGCTTCAACAGCCTGGGCAGTTTGAACTACCGCACGGCGGGCTCCGAGACAGGTTGGAACCAGATTTACGGCAGACTGTCCATGGACGTCTTCAAGAACGATGCCCGCAAAGACACGGGTTTGCTGGTTTTCAATGGTACGCCTTCAGCGGCCCAGTTTGTGCGCGGATTGTAAAAAAGTGATAAAAAAGTTTTGGGAATTCAAAAATGCTCCTTATCTTTGCAGTCCCCAAATAAATGCGGGTGTGGTGAAATGGTAGACACGCCACTTTGAGGGGGTGGTGGGCATTAGCCCGTGGAAGTTCGACTCTTCT
>CADBHY010000051.1:9289-19661 GCA_902794615.1 uncultured Bacteroidia bacterium | reverse complement strand
CACAATCTCGATAATGGGCAGGGCCTTGATGTCCTTGCCGTCGAGGTACACGCCGCAAGTGAGCTCGTGCTGCGCCTTGACGGCCTTTTCCACAATTACCTGTTCGCCCTCCGTGAAGGCAAAACGGACGGCGGCCGGCAGGTCTTCGGCCCGCTCCACCTTGGTGATGCCGAAGCTGGAGCCGGCGCGGGTGGGCTTCACAAAGAGGGGAAGGCCCAGCGCAGCCACGGTGGCCGAGCAGAATTCCTCGATGTCCTCTCCCCGGTGGATAATGGCATCCGGGGCCATTTTCACCAAGTCTTTCCCACGGAGATAGCTCTTGCAGGCGTATTTGTCGAAGGCCACGGTGGTCACGAAGGCGCTGCAGGTGGAATGGGGAATGCCCAGCATCTCAAAATAGCCCTGCAGCAGGCCCGTCTCTCCGGGGGCGCCGTGCTGCATGATATAGGCAAAATCGAACTTGATTTTTTCTCCCAGGACCATAACGGAGAAGTCGGACTTGTCCACCACCGGCTGCGCCCCTTCCGGGAAGGCCTGACGCATGCTGTTGGCCTTTCTCATGGCCACCAGGTTCCACTTCCCGAAGCGGGCGAACACCTCGTAAACATCGTACTGGAACTCATCTATGCGGGAGGCGGTGAATTCTCCGCTCCGGCAGGAGACTTCCCATTCGGAAGAGTCGCTTCCGTAAATGACGGCTATCGATTGATACTTTGCCATTATTCGAAATAATAGGTTTCCAAATCGGTTTTTTCCGGCGTCACATCCTTGCCGGCGGTATTGCAATAGGAACCCTTGAGCGCCTCCGGGAACATATCTCCTTCGGAAATGCCCAGCGTTCCGTCCTTGAGCACCTTCTGCATCCACAGGCCCCAGATGGGAAGGGCCATGTTGGCTCCCTGGCCCAGGTTGGTGCTGCTGAAGCGGACATAGCGGTCTTCCGCGCCCACCCACACGCCGGCGGTGATGGAAGGCGTGTAGCCGATGAACCAGCCGTCGGAGTTGTCGTTGGTGGTGCCTGTCTTGCCGGCTATCTCTCCCTTGAGTCCGTAGCGGAAACGCAGGCGGGCGCCGGTGCCTCCGGCATCCACCACCGAGCGCATCATCTGAATCATGGCGCCGGTGGCCCGCTGCGACAGGGCTTCCCGCTTACGGTCGCTGAATTGGCTCAGGATGTTGCCGTCGCTGTCTTCGATGCGGGTGACAAAGATGGGAGAGGTGTAGGTGCCGCCCGAAGGGTAGGTATTGTAGGCGGTAACCATGTCATAGACGGAGAGGTCGGCCGAGCCCACGCAGAGCGACGCCACCGGGTCCACAAAGCCCGTGATGCCCAATTTGCGCATCATGGACACCATGGACGGGGCGCCCAGCTCCTTCATCAGATAGGCCGATACGGAGTTGGAGCTGTGGGCCAGGCCCCAGTTAAGGTTGACCAGGGTGCCGTCGGCATGGGTGTCCTGGGGAGACCAGGTTTCTCCGTCCGCGTTCACCACAATGACCACGGGGGCGTTGAGAACGGGGTCGCAGGGCGTCATGCCGGATTCCATGGCTTCCGTATAGAGGAAGGGCTTGATGGTGGACCCCACCTGGCGCTTGCCCTGACGGACATTGTCATACTTGAAATAGCGGTAGTCCGGGCCGCCCACATAGGCCCTGATATGTCCCGTGCCCGGTTCTATGGCCATGAAGGCCGCCCGGAAGAAGGACTTGTAGTAGCGGATGGAATCGTCCGGGGTGAGGGTGGTATCTCGGTAGCCGGGCTTCTCCCAGGTGAAAACACGCATCTTCACCGGCTTGGAGAAGGAGGCTTCTATCTGGGCGTCCGTGTGGCCGGAGGCCTTCATCATGCGGGTGCGGTCGCTCCAGCGGCGGGCCTGCTTCATGGTGGTTTCTATGACGGATTTGTCCGTGTCGGAAGAGAAGGGAGGGTTGCGGCGGCCACGGAGCTCTTTCCAGAAGGCGGGCTGGAGGTCTTTCCCCAGATGCTCTGCAACGGCTTCCTCCGCATAACGCTGCATCTTGTAGTTGATGGTGGTATAGATGCGCAGGCCGTCCACTTCCAAGTCGTAAGACGTGCCGTCGCTCTTGTAGTTCTTGTTAAGCCAGCCGTACAGGGGGTCGTCGGCCCAGAGGGTGGAGTCGGCCTGATAGTCCTCCGGATAAAGGTAGGAGGAACGCTTGGGCTTGGAGGCGCTCATGGTGCGGCGGAGCATGTCGCGGAAATACGGTCCCACGCCGGTAGTGCGGTCTCCCTGACGGACCTGCAGCACAATGGGAAGGGCCTGCAGGGAATCCCGCTGGGCCTTGCTGAGGTATTTCATGGAGCACATGCGGTCCAGCACCAGGTTGCGGCGGCGCAGGGCGTGCTCCGGGTTGATGGCGGGGTTATAGCGGGTGGGCTTGTTCACCATGCCCACCAGCACGGCGCTCTCTTCCGTGAGGAGGTCTGCGGGCTGTTTCCCGAAGAACTGGTAGGCGGCGCTGGAAATGCCGTAGGAATTGGAGCCGAAGAAGATGGCATTCAGGTACATGTCCACAATCTCCTCCTTGGTGTAGTTCTTCTCCAGTTTGATGGCGGTAATCCACTCCTTGAGCTTAATCCAGACCATCTTGAGCTTGCCCACGCGTTCTCCGCGGGGGTACAGCGTCTTGGCCAGCTGCTGGGTGATGGTGGAGCCGCCGCCCTGGGAGGAGTCGCGGCCCAGGAGGGTTTTGAACATCACGCGGGCCAGGGACGGGATATCCACGCCGGAATGCTTGTAGAAGCGCTTGTCTTCCGTGGCCACCGTGGCCTGCACCAGCGAGGGGGCCAGGTCTTCATAGGCCACGAAGGTGCGGTTTTCTATATGATAAGTGGTGAGAATCTCTCCTTCCTGGGCAATGACCTGGGTGGCCAGCTTGGTGTCCGGGTTCTCCAGCTGCTCGATGGAGGGAATGTCTGCGAAGGCCCATACGATGCAAAGCAGAATAAAGAGGGCAAGGAAGGGCGCGGTCAGAAGAATCCAGTACCACTTGATGATTTTTTTCTTCTTTTCGTCTGTCATCGGTCAAAATTTCTCGTGTGCGCAAGACCTTAGGTCTTGGCCAAAATTCAACTTACAAAAGTAGTGAGAAAATTTGGATATTTCCCGCAATTCTGCTTTACTTTGCAGAAAATTTGATTTTATGGCGGGTTCGAATTTAGTCATCGTTGAGTCTCCCGGAAAGGTAAAGACCATCCAGCAGTATCTGGGAAAAGATTATCTGGTGAAGGCCTCCATCGGCCATATCCGGGATTTGGAAGAGCACAAGTTGGGCGTGGACGTGGAAAACGGCTTCCAGCCGCAGTACGTGATACCCGCCGACAAGAAGAAGGTGGTGGCCGAGCTCTCCAAGCTGGCTGCGCAGGCCGATACGGTCTGGCTGGCCTCCGATGAAGACCGGGAGGGAGAGGCCATCTCCTGGCACCTGCTGGAAACGCTCAAGCTACCGGCCGGCAAAACCCGCCGCATCGTCTTCCACGAAATCACCAAGAGCGCCATCCTGGAGGCCATCGAGCACCCCCGGGGCATTGACATGAACCTGGTGGGCGCCCAGCAGGCACGCCGCGTGCTGGACCGCCTGGTGGGCTTTGAACTCTCCCCCATCCTGTGGCGCAAGATTCAGCCCAAGCTCAGCGCCGGCCGCGTGCAGAGCGTGGCCCTTCGCCTGATTGTGGACCGCGAGAAGGAAATCATGGCCTTCGAGCCCGCACCCTACTACCGGGTAGAGGGCGTCTTCCGTCCGGAAGGGGCGAAGACCACCGTCAAGGCCATCCTGGATACGCGCCTGGGTTCCGAGCAGGAGGCCCGGCAGTTCCTCGAAGACAGCATCGGCGCCACCTACCGCATCGCATCGGTCGAGAAGAAAGAAGGCGTGAGGATGCCGTCGGCCCCCTTCACCACTTCCACCCTGCAGCAGGAAGCGGCCCGGAAGCTCCACTTCCCCGTTTCCACCACCATGCGGGTGGCCCAGGTCCTGTATGAAAGGGGCCTTATCACCTACATGAGAACGGACTCCACCAACCTGTCGGCCCTGGCCATCGCCACGGCCAAACAGTTTATCGTGGAGAACTTCGGAGAAGCCTATCTCCATACCCGCCAGTACCGCACCAAGTCCAAGGGCGCACAGGAGGCCCACGAAGCCATCCGCCCCACTTACATTTCCAACACGGAAATTGAGGGAACGCCCCAGGAGAAGAAACTTTACGAGCTCATCTGGAAACGCACCGTAGCCTCCCAAATGGCCGAAAGCCGCGTAATGAACACCACGCTCAAGCTGGCCTCCGACAAGCGCCCGGAACAGTACGGCGTCCAGTCGGTGGAAATCCTCTTCGACGGCTTCATGAAGGTTTACCTGGAAGGCCGCGACGAGGAGCCGGAGGCCGATGAGCAGGTGGTGCTGCCCGCCCTCAAAAAGGGAGACCGCATGTACGAAGAAGGCCTGAGCGCCCTGAGCAAATTCACCACGCCCCCTTCCCGCTATTCCGAAGCCACCCTGGTGAAGAAGCTGGAGGAGCTGGGGATAGGCCGGCCTTCCACCTACGCCGCCACGGTGGACACCCTCACCCGCTCCCGCGGTTATGCCGTCAAGGGCGACAAGGAGGGCCAGAGCTTCCAGGTGAACAACCTCAGCCTCAAGGACGGCGTGGTCAGGAGCAGCCGGAAAACGGAGGTGGTGGGGGCCGAGAAAGGCAAGCTCCTGCCCCAGGAAATAGGCCTGATTGTAACGGATTACCTGGTCAAGAACTTCGCCGAGATTCTGGACTACGACTTCACCGCCAACGTAGAGGCCGATTTTGACCAGGTGGCCGAAGGAAAGAAGCCGTGGAACCAGGTTATCGCCGCCTTCTACTCCCCCTTCCACCGGCAGGTGGACGAAGTCCTGCAGGACCGCAACTACACCAAGGTAACCCGGGAGCTGGGCACGGCGCCCGACGGGGACAAGGTGATTGCCGCCTTCGGAAAATTCGGCCCCTATGTGCAGAAGGGCGAAGGGGAACGGCGCCAGAGCGCCTCGCTGGCAAAGGGCCAGCTCATTGAGACGCTTACCCTCCAGGAAGCCCTGAAACTGCTGGAACTGCCCCGCGTGGTGGGCCAGTTGGAAGGCGTGGACGTGGTGGCCACACGCGGACGCTTCGGCCCTTATCTGAAGTACGGGGATAAAAATGTGAAACTCCCCCGCGGAAAAGACCCGCTGACCATTACGCTCGAAGAATGTGAAAACCTTATCAAAGAGTCTTCAGAGGCCAAACCGGCCCAGACTGTGCTGGCCGAATTCGAAGACATCAAAGTGATAAACGGGCGCTATGGTCCATACATTAAGCAGGGCGCATCCAACTTCAAAATTCCCAAAGGGACAGACCCTCAGAAACTGACCTTGGCTGATTGTCAGGCGATTATTGCACAGGGCGCCCCTACGAAAAAAAGCTTTGTCAGGCGTAAAAAATAAAAATTTTTGCGTAAATTTGCCGCGGTTAGTTTAAAACTGTAAGCAAATGGCCAGTTATCACATTGACGAGATAGACCAGAAAATCCTCTCTTTCCTGGTAAAGAACGCCCGCATGCCCTTCCTGGAGATTGCCCGCGAGTGCGGCGTTTCCGGCGCAGCCATCCACCAGCGCTTCAAAAGGCTGGAAGCCAACGGCGTCATTACCGGGTCACGGCTTCAAGTGAAGCCCCAGGCCCTGGGACTGAACGTATGTGCCTATGTAAGCATCTCCCTTTCCGAGTCCACCAAATATCCGGAAGTCATTGCCAATCTGAAAAAGATTCCGGAAATTGTGGAGTGTCATTTCGTAACCGGCAAGTACGCCATCCTGGCAAAGCTCTACTGCCTGGACAACGACCACCTGATGGAGGTGCTGCTGAACACCATCCAGAAGATTCCCTACATCCAGTCCACAGACACCATGATTTCCCTGGACGAGCCCATCGAGCGCCAGGTGTGGGTGAAAGATTTCAAGAGTACCACGTACACGGGCCGGGACTGACGTCCCCCGCCCTTTCCCGTCACTTCGGGGATACCTGCGAGAGAATGGCCTGGGCCAGGACCAAGTCTTCCGGCGTAGTGATTTTGATATTGAGCCTCTCCCCTTCCGCGAAGGTGAGGGGTATTCCGTATTTCCGGGCCACGGAAGCGTCGTCCGTAAAGAGGGTGTCGAAACCCTGCGTATAGGCTTTTTTGAGCAGTTCGCTGTGGAAAATCTGCGGAGTCTGGGCCCCGTAAATCCGGCTGCGGTCCACCACCTCCGGCGCGGCAACAAGGGTTCCGTCGGCCTTTTTTTCCAGCACCTTCAGGGTGTCCGTGACGGGAAGGACGGGTATCACCGCCGGGTGCTCCCGGGCCAGGTCGAACAAAGCTCGGATTTTAAGGGCCGACATGAAGGGGCGCACCCCGTCGTGTATGGCCACCAAGGCCCCGTCCGGAACCTGTTCCAAGGCATTCTGGACGGAATGGAAACGGGTGAACCCGCCGCTCACCAGGTGCTGCGGACAATGGAAACTTTCCCTTACACAGTAGTCTCTCCAGCTTCCCATGTAGGACGAAGGAAGTACCGTTATCACCTGAATGTCTTCACAGGCTTCCATGAAACGCTCTATGGTCAGGCGCAGGATGGGCTTGCCCCGAAGTTCCATGAACTGCTTGGGAAGGAAGGCCCCCATCCGGGTGCCGCTGCCTCCGGCCGTAACCACCAAGTATTTTTTTCTTTCCATCGCAAAAACTTTACGCGAATATAAGGATTTTTTCGTAACTTTGGAGAATAATTGCCAGAAACGATAGAATACAGATATGGGATTCCTCAATCAAGAATTGGCCATCGACTTGGGAACGGCGAACACCGTCATTTTCCAGGGAGACCAGATAGCCCTGGACGAACCCTCCATCGTGGCCATCGACAACCAGACAGGGAAGTGCATAGCCCTGGGCCAGAAAGCCAAACTCATGCACGAGAAAACCAACCCCGGCATCAAGACCGTGCGTCCGCTGCGGGACGGCGTGATTGCAGACTTCAATGCGGCCGAGATGATGATACGCGGGTTCATCAAGCAGGTGAACTCCCGCCGCCGCAGCCTCTTCGCCCCCAACCTCAAACTGGTGGTGGGCATCCCTTCCGGGTCCACGGAGGTGGAAATCCGCGCCGTCCGCGACTCCTCGGAGCATGCCGGCGGCCGTGACGTCTATCTCATCTACGAGCCCATGGCATCGGCCCTGGGTATCGGCCTGGACGTGGAAGCCCCCAAGGGCAACATGGTGGTGGATATCGGAGGCGGTACCACGGAGATTGCCGTCATTTCCCTGGGCGGTATCGTGCAGCAGGAAAGCATCCGCGTAGCCGGTGACGTCTTCACGGCCGATATCCAGAACTACCTGCGTCAGCAGCACGTAATCAAGGTGGGTGAAACCACCGCGGAAAAAATCAAGATTGCCGTGGGCTCCGTCCTCTCCCAGCTGGACGAAGAACCCGAACCCTTCCTGGTGCGCGGTCCCAACCTGATGACCGGCCACCCGGTAGAGGCCCTCATCCCCTACCAGGAGATTGCCCACTGCCTGGACAAATCCATCGCCCGCCTGGAGGCCTCCATCCAGCAGGTCCTGGAGCAGACTCCTCCGGAGCTGTACTCGGACATCGTGGAAAACGGCATCTTCCTGAGCGGCGGCGGCGCCCTGCTCCGCGGTCTGGCCAAGCGCCTCTCGGAAAAAGTGAACATTCCGTTCTACGTAGCGGAAGACCCCCTGAGAGCCGTGGCCCGCGGTACCTGCATCGCGCTCAAAAACACGGACAACTACTCCTTCCTTCTGCGTTAAGCCATGAAGGCCCGGGGGTTCCTGAATCAACTGGCCAGTCTGGTGGTGTTTGCCGCCTTGGAACTGGCCATGTTGTATCTGACCACTCGCAGTGCAGACTTGCAGCGCATCTGGGTGGCCCGTGCCGGCCATGCGTTCATGGGGGCGGTGTGGGGCTCGTCGGAAAGCGTCAGGAACTACTTCGCCCTGGGCAAGGAGAACAAAATGCTGGTAAGGGAAAACGAAAAGCTGCAGCAGGAACTGGCCGACGCCAAAGAGCGCCTGCGCCAGCTGCGCATAGACACCATGCGCGTCAATTACCACCCCGGATACAGCCTCATTCCGGCAGAGGTGGTGAAACTGAGCCGCGGGAAGCAGCATAACTACATTATCCTGAACCGCGGATTCGAGGACGGCGTCAAGGAAAAGTCCGGAATCATCACGCACGCCGGCGTGGTGGGAATCGTGGACGCCGTAAGCGAACACAACGCCTTCGCCCTCTCCCTCCAGAACCACGACATCTCCATCAGCGCCCGCCTGGGCACGGAAGGCGGAAGCGGCATCCTGAGCTGGGACGGCATCCATTCCAACGGCGCCCTGCTCAAGGAAATCCCGCTCCAGTATCACTACAACGTAGGCGACACCGTCTATACCAGCGGCCACTCCCTCCTCTTCCCGCCGGACATCCCGCTGGGAATCGCCGGAGAAGCCCGCGTGGTGAACGGGGCCACCAACGAGATTAAAGTAACCCTATTCCAGGACTTCAGCGCCGTCCGCTACGTGATGGTAGTACACAATGACGCCCTGGACGAAATAGAAGGATTCCAAGAATGAAACGCGGAGAATTCTGGATGGCCTACGGCCTGCTGTTGCTGGCACAGCTGCTGCTCAGCAACTATTTCCACATAACTCCGTATATTACGCTCACGCTCCTTCCCGTGATGGTCCTGTGCCTCCCCCTCCGCATCAGCACCATAGGCGCCATGTTCATCGCCTGCCTGTCCGGCCTTGCTATCGACCTACTCTCGGAAGGAGTGCTGGGGCTCAACGCCCTGTCCCTTGTTCCCGTAGCATACCTGCGCAAGGGCCTGGTAAACCTGATTTTCGGCCCGGAACTCTTTGCCCGCAAAGAAGATTTCTCCGTGGGCCGCTACGGTTTCGGGAAGGTGGCCATGGCCCTGCTGCTGTCCCTGCTGCTGTTTTTGCTCATCTACATCTGGGCCGACGGCGCCGGCACCCGGCCGCTGTGGTTTAACGGGCTCCGCCTGGCCGCCTCGCTGACGGCAAGCTTCCTCGTGTCTCTCCTTACCCTGGGCGTCCTGGCCCCGGATCCCAGGAAATAATGAAGGATGAAGGGCGTCATATCCGCCTTCTGATTGGCCTGGGAGTGGCAGCCCTGCTGCTGCTGGGCAAGATATTCTCTCTCCAGATTCTCAGCAGCTCCTACAAGGAGGATGCAGACCGCAACGCCACCATCTACGAGACCATCTATCCCACCCGCGGAGTCATCTACGACCGCAACGGGACCATCCTGGTGGGCAACAAAGTGGCTTATGACATTCTGGTCACGCCCCGCGAGGTGAAGGCCTTCGACACCCTGGCGCTGGCTACCGTTCTGGATGTGGAGCCCGGCTTTATCAGGAACCGCCTGGTGGAATACAACAAACGCCGCCGGAGCATCGGCTTCCAAACCGTCACCATGATCCGCAACCTCCCGGCCGAAACGTACATGCGTTTTGATGAGGTGAAATACCGCTTCCCCGGCTTCCGCGGCCAGGTGCGCGGCATCCGCGACTACCCTGTAAACGCGGGTGGCAACCTGCTGGGCTATGTTTCCGAGGTGAACCAGGCCTATATGGACGCCCATCCGGGAGAATACAAGAGCGGAGACTACGCCGGCATGACGGGCATCGAGGCGGCCCGTGAAAAAGAGCTGCGCGGAGAGAAAGGATACCACATCTACCTGCGCAACTCCCTCAACCAGATAGAGCAGCCCTACAAGGATGGCGAAATGGACAAAGAGGCCGTTCCGGGGCAGAATATCGTCACCACCATCGATGCCACCCTCCAGCAGTACGGGCAAGAGCTCATGCAGGGGAAGGTGGGCTCGCTGGTGGCCATCGAACCCGCCACTGGCGAGATTCTGGCGCTGGTATCGGCCCCCGGCATAGACGTTTCCATGCTGGCCGATATCGGAAAACACTGGAACGAGATTTCCCGGGACCCTTACAAGCCCATGTATAACCGGGCGGTGCAGGCTTCCTACCCACCGGGTTCCGTGTTCAAGCTGGTGAACGGCCTGATTGGCCTGCAGGAAGGTGTTTTGCGTCCGGAAATGATGTATTCATGCAACCGGGGCTACCATTTTGGAGCCGGGCACAAACTGGGCTGCCACGGGCACAAGTCTCCCCTGAACATGGAAGAGAGCATTATGATGAGCTGCAACGCCTACTACTGCTACGTGCTCAAGAACATCCTGGACAACCGGAAATACGACAACGTGGCGGAAGGCCTGGACGCCTGGCACGATTATGTGGAAAGCTTCGGCTTCGGCCGCAAACTGGGG
>CADBHY010000051.1:0-9231 GCA_902794615.1 uncultured Bacteroidia bacterium | reverse complement strand
CCGATGGAACTCCACCACGGTGATTTCCCTTTCCATCGGCCAGGGCGAGATTCTGGCCACGCCCATGCACCTGGCCAACCTCTGCGCCACCATCGCCAACCGGGGCTATTATTATATCCCACACATCATCAAGGCTTCCGAAGGCGTGGAGATTGAGCCCCGCTTCTATGAAAAGCAATATACCCTGGTGGATACCCTGCACTTCCCCAAGGTGGTGAAAGGCATGTGGCGGGCCGTGAACTCCGGCCCGGGCATGGGCGGAACGGCCTGGATTGCGCACGTGGATTCCTTAGATATCTGCGGCAAAACGGGAACGGCCCAGAACCCGCGCGGAGCAGACAACTCCGTGTTCATCTGCTTTGCGCCCATGGACAAGCCCAAGATTGCCGTAGCCTGCTATGTGGAGAATGGCGGATTTGGCGCCACCTACGCCGCTCCCATGGCCTCCCTCATGGTAGAAAAGTACCTGAAGGGAGATGTGAAACGCACGGATTTGGAAAAGAGAATGAAAGAAGCCAACCTGATGTCCCGCGTCAAACATGACTGAGCAGCAAGCACATAAAAGACAGTCTATCGACTGGTCCATCATCGTGACCTACATCCTGCTGGTGCTCATCGGCTGGCTCAATATCTATGCCTCCATCCACTCCGCAGACTCCGCTTCCATCTTTGACTGGAGTTCCCGCGCCGGAAAACAGTTTGTCTGGATTCTCACCTCCCTTGGGCTGGCCGGCACCATCCTTTTCCTGCTGCCGTCCCGGCTGTGGGAAAGCATCTGCATTCCCTTTTACATCCTGGTGCTGGGACTGCTGGTGGTGGTTATCTTCGTGTCCAGCGACGTCAAGGGCTCCCACTCGTGGTTCGACCTGGGGCCTGTCCGCTTCCAGCCGGCGGAGATTTCCAAGATATCCACCTCGCTGCTGCTCGCCTTCGTGATGAGCATGCAGAACTTCCGCCTGTCCAAGCTCAAGGACCTGGCCCTGGCGGCCGCCATCATCATTCTGCCCATGCTCATCATTGTGGCCGAGAGCGAGACGGGTAGTGCCCTGGTATACCTGGGTTTCGTTTTCGTCCTCTACCGGGAAGGCTTTTCCGGCTGGTGGCTGGGGCTCTTCGGCCTGGTGGTGGCGCTCTTTATCTCCACCCTTACCCTGGGCACCTACTGGTCTGTGGTGGGACTCATTGCCGTCCTGGTGATTTTTTACCTGATTACCGGTTCTGTGCCGCATCCCTGGCGCACCCTTTTCTGGGGCCTGGGCTTCGCGGCCTTCGCTGCACTCCTGCCGACCGCCCTGGACAAGGCCTGCGCCCTGGTCGAAGGCCATATCGACTACCTCAACCACCGCATCTGGGTGCCGCAGGAGGGAGAATCGGCCCCTTATTTCTGGAGCTTCCTGCCCAAGGTGAAGCCCATCTCTGTGGTGCTTACCCTCTCGATAGGCGCCCTGCCCCTTCTGCTTCACAAGGCCTATCGGAACAAAGACCTGACCTTGGCCATTGCGGTGGGCGCCTTCCTGCTGGGCATCATCCTTTCCTTCTCTACGGATTACATCTTCGAGAATGTGCTGCAGCCGCATCAGCAGAGCCGTATCGAGGTGCTTCTGGGCATGAAGGAAGACCCTTCGGGCGTGGGCTACAACGTGAACCAGTCCAAGATTGCAATTGGATCCGGCGGCCTGCTGGGCAAGGGCTTTCTGCAGGGAACCCAGACTACTTTCGGCTTCGTGCCCGAGCAAACCACAGACTTTATCTTCTGCACCGTGGGTGAGGAATGGGGCTTTCTGGGCTGCCTGGTGGTCATTTCCCTGTACACCTTCCTCATTGCCCGGCTCATCCTGGACGCGGAGCGCTGCCGCGGTAACTTCACCCGCATCTACGGCTACTGTGTAGCCTCCTGCATCTTTATGCACCTGTTCATCAACGTGGGAATGACCGTGGGCCTGATGCCTGTTATCGGCATTCCCCTGCCCCTTCTTTCATACGGAGGATCCTCTCTCTGGGCCTTTACCATCCTGATTTTCATCTTCCTGGCCCTGTATCGCAACGAGAAGAAGTATTTTTGATTCTAACACATAAAACTTTATGAAAAGCAACATTTCTTTTTTGACCGCCACCTGCGTATTGTTACTGGCAGGATGTACCAGCCATGACCCGGCCCTGGAAGAACTGAAACAGAAACAAGAGGCCGAGGCCCAGCGCCTTGCCGCTTTGAAAGAATCCGTCGACGGCCTCAAGAAGAGCGATACTCCTTTCTCGCTGGTTCTGGCAGAGGCCCCGGCAGACACGGTATCCAAAGGACTGGATTTCACCAGCACCGTCCGCGTCAATCCCTCCGGCGTGGCTATGACAAAAGATATGATAGCCCTGGATTACATCTCCGGCAAACAGTTCTACCGCGTAGAGCCCAATGCCACCAAGGCCTCCTACATCAAGAAATCTGACTATTTCAGCTTAAAAGGCTTTGAGGCCGACAAGAACGCCGCCTCCGAAGCCCAGGACGGCCAGTATATAGCCACCCTTACCACCTCTGCGAAAGAAGCCGTCTGGGACGATTCCCGAATGGCCTTTGTGGGCGCCTATGTAGATAAAGAAGGCAAGACTCAGCTGGTCAGCTCCAATCCTTTCAAGACCGTGATGATGCCTCTCCCGGAAGAAGGCCTGAGCCCCTGGATATATCCTCACGCCTCTTTCCTGATTCAGGAGAAGAAAAAGACGCAGGAAGGAAAGGAGTATTTTGAAGAACGCTACGGAACCGTCTATGTACCACTGGACGGCGTGGTATTCAAGACCAAGGACGATTCGGACGGCAGGTTCTATACCCCCGAAAACCTGAAGGGTATTTCCTTTGCCCTGGATGATGACTGCGAAGCCTCCGTCAAGATGGAATACGATCTCAAGAATCGGTATGTTTCCTTCGTCCCGGATACAACGGAAAACAAAGTCTGGAAAGAATTCAGGGATTCCACCGGCGTCAAGCGGCAGGAAGTGAAAGGATCCATCCTGATGAAAGACCGCTGGGGTGGTGTCTCCTCCTACCACGTGATAATGTACTGGTATAATTCCGTCGTTCTTCCGCTCCACTTTGAGGCTACGCCCGACGAAATCAAAAAAGGCATTCAGGTAGACTTCACGGAAGAAGTGAAGAAACTGGGCCTGGTGTATTCGGATATGGAAACCGCCCGGCGCGTAACTCCCGGATACATCCACCGTATGAATAACGATTTAACCTTCGAGCCGTTCGATGACAAACAGCCGGAGAAGGGTGAACTAATCCTTTACGCCACTCCTGTTCCGGGAGAGACCTACCGCACCGAAGAGCTCCGGACGCTGACTGTGGGCGTTTCCGAAGTGGATACGAAGATGGCGCCCGTCACCCTTTCTTTCAAACTGGCCATCACCCTTACCGTAAAGGCCGGTTCATAGACTCCCCGTTATGAAGATTTTAGTTACCGGGGCCAGCAGCGGCATGGGCTTCGACGCAGCCCGTGCCCTGGCCCAGAAGGGTTTTGAAGTTTACGGGGCCGCCAGGCGTGTAGCCCTGATGGATCCGCTGAAGGAGTACGGTGTCATTCCCCTGCAACTGGATGTCACCTCCGAAGAATCCATTGATGCGTGCCTGGCCGCCACCGGGCCGCTGGATATCCTGGTAAATTGCGCGGGGTATGGCTCTTTCGGTGCCATCGAGAACGTTTCGCTGGAAGAGGGCCGAAGACAGATGGAAGTGAATCTGTTCGGCCTTGCCGCCATCACTAAAAAGGTACTGCCCGGGATGCGGGAACGCGGCCGGGGACGAATTATCAACATCTCTTCGGTGGCCGGCAAGGCCGTGCTGTATTTCGGCGGATGGTACCACGTGTCTAAGTTTTCCGTAGAGGCCTTCAGCGATGCCCTGCGCATTGAAATGAAGCCTTTCGGGGTGGACGTGGTGCTTATCGAGCCGGGCATGACCAAGACGGACTGGGGATTCATTGCGGCCGATCATCTGGTCCGAAGTTCGGAGGGAACGCCCTACGAGGTTCCGGCCAAGAACGAGGCTCTGGCTATGCAGAAGGGCTTCGAGAGCCGGATGCCCTCCCCGCCCTCAGTGGTTACCCGCGCCATAGTGAAGGCCGCTACCGCCCGTCGGCCCAAAGCCCGCTATCGTGTGGCCGCCGGCTCCTTCACCATGGTCTTCTGGCACGCTGTCCTCCCCACCCGCTGGTGGGACGCCCTGGTGCGTCTGCTGGGCAGCCCCCGCGTGGCCCGTATTGTTGAGAAACTGTAGGGATTCCGTCCCAGGTCCGCGGGAGTTCCGTCGCAGGTCCGCGAAAACCCCGCTGACCTGCGACGATATTTCCATTTTATTTACTATCTTTGCAGTCCCACATTTTGCCTTGGTGGTGGAATGGTAGACACGAGGGACTTATGCGAGCTCTTTGACAAACGGGAAACGCCCTTTTTCTTCGATTTTGCTGCCTATCGACACACAATCGGCCTTGGAGACGTTTCTATTTGTCAACGCAGCAATTTGAGTGCACTCTCTGAAAAGAGAGATGTAGAATGTCGTAAATTCAAGGAAACCATAACGGGTAAAGCCGATGGCAATCTTGAGCCAAGCCTCCGAAAGGAGGAAGGTGCAGAGACTAGACACGACACACCTAAAGAGCCTAGCTCCACGGTGAAGGAATAGTCCAGACCACAAACAGAGATGGTGGCGAAAGCCATAGTGGTACGAAAATCCCTTGGCCCGAAACGGCCGTGCGGGTTCGATTCCCGCCCGAGGCACAAAAAGAGCTGCGACATCGCAGCTCTTTTTGCGCCTAATATCTTCGATAGACTGGGGGCCTAATCCCCCAGACCCCCTGGGTCGGCCTTCGGCCTCCGAATCTTCATTACAAACTCTTTACAGAGTCTTGTTTCTTGTATCCCCCAAATTTGGTCGCATTTGGTCACTTTTTTCTTCCTGACCAAAGAACCAAAGAGACCGATAAAAAGGAATTAAGCGTTATCCGTCATTCCCGGCTTGACCGGGAATCTTAATATCAATCACTCTTTTTTGAAGATAAGTGGCCAGTAAATCCCGTCAAAATGATTCCGTTCGCGCCAAAACCATTTACCATCGGCACAGTATGTTTTACAGTCGTATTCCAGGAACTCTTTCGTCAGCGCTTCTGTGAGCCGGTCTTGTACTCCCGAATCTACATCTTCCGGCCATCTCAGACACTCCACGGTCCAATCCAGTATCCTCCCGGTTTTATCATACTTTGACGGGCAGATCTTCATTGGTATCCGGAATCCTCTCAATTCCGGGAATTCCCTGTAATTAAACTTCTTGGGTAATTCCTGAAACATCACATCCCTGTTTATCGTCCCCTTGTGTTGTTTATTGCGGTATTTGCGGGAGGCCGTCACAACACCAGATTTGATGATTAGTTCAACCTCAGTCTCATTCAAATCGTCCCATCCATTCCCCGATGCACAAAGGAGGGAGCCTGTGCCACAAATGACGGTCCCGCTGAACCAGGACGCGAAAATGTTACCGCGACTATCTTTGAAATCCTTTAAGACGTCCCTATAATCGGCCTTGTCTGAGCCCGTTTTCAATGTTTCGAGATAGAGTTTATTGCCATTGATACGCCACGTGGCCACATACCCCCGGAAGTTCCAGGAAAAGACCAAATCAAAGCCGACCTGATTCTTTAAAGAGAAATAATGCAAAGAATCCAGTTGACCAAGCGGGGCGGTGTTTATAGCATACTTGACATTGCCCATAATGAGCGTATCACGTACCTGACGAGTTGTGCTGCTCCAGCCATAAAGTGGGAGAAACAAGAGGGCCAATAAGCATACACAAATATGAAGCTTTATCTTCATTTATCCCTCGTATAAGGTCCTAAGTCCGTCAGTTTAAAAATGACCGGGAAAGTATACGTTACATCTACCGGTTTACCCTTTTTTTCACCAGGCTTCCATATTTGCGGAGCCGATTCAATTACCCGTATGGCTTCTTCATCAAGCAGAGGATGAACGCCCCTGAGAATCCTCACATTGATGAGTTTTCCCTCTTTAGTAATGGTGAATTGGGTCGTTACCCTGCCTTCAATTCCGGCTTTTTTCGCCTCTTCCGGGTAGTTCTTGTGCTCGTTAACCCATTTCGAGAATTCATTGGCATCACCACCATTGAAGCTGGGGGTTTTCTTCTGGTAAGTCATCGGTATCGCTTCGAATTCCTCTTGCTCCTGTGCCATAGCCGGAACAAGAGGGAGCAACAATAAGAGTAACAGTATGATAGCGCGGGTTTTCATATGGCCGATTTGCCTGCAATTATAATGCCTCTACCCTTGTAAATAAGTTATTAGTGTTCTGGAAATTCAAACCCCGATTTATCTAACTGTCAAAGTTAATCATTATTCTCCAGACCCTCTAGAACTAGATAGTTATTTCGGTCGCATTTGGTCGCATTTCAGAAAATTTGGTCGCATTTGGTCGCATTTTCCGTTCATTATTTGAATACACCGCGGGAATACATCAACCACTTGATAGACAAATCATTCGATAGCCACCAAGAATACACGATAGCCACCAGTTATTTAGCTCCCGCCCGAGGCACGAAAAAAGACAGCTTTGACGCTGTCTTTTTTTGTGTCTTCCAATTCATCTAACTCTCTTATTTGCTCTTTGAGAACATCCACTCCATAAAATCCGGCATCTCGAAGGCCTTCCACCAGCATACGTGTCCGCAACCGGGGAACTCGTGGTAGCGAACATCGGCCCCAGCGGCCTTTAAGGCGCGGTAAGCGTCCCTTGAGCCGGCTACCGGTACGTTAGGGTCACTGTCTCCGTGGTAAAGACTGAACGAAACCCCTTCAAATCTGCCCAGCCTCTCCGGGTTGATGTCCCCACAGATGGGTACTGCAGCAGCAAAGATGTCAGGGTGACGGACCACGGCATCAAAAGCACCTATTCCTCCCATCGACATACCATATATATACACCCGGTCCGGATCCACATCGGGTCGTCGCAGGAACAGATGCACGAGTTCCATCACCTCTTTCATCATCCGGCTCTCCGGGTAATCTTTCGGAAAATCGTAGGAATCTGGGCTTACGTCAAAGGCCCAAGTGCGTTTTTCGGGGCACTGCGGCACGATGACAAAGCAGGGATAGTCCTCACGGTTGACAGGATTGAGGAACATCTGGGCACCGAAGATGGTTCCTTCGTTATCGTTCCCACGCTCACCGGAAGTATGCAGATAAAGGACAAGGGGATATCGATCCAGATTATCCGATTTCTCCGGAGTAAGATATCTATAAAGGAGGGTATCACCATCCGAGCAGCGCAACTTTCCGTATTCAAAGGTTTGCGCCGCTACTTTCAGAACGGGGAAAAGTACCATCAGCAGAATCAAAAATCGGCTCATAGATACAATTTTAGTCGGTAATCACTTCAATGTAGAAACTAACCGGCCTGAAGCCGTCGTTGCAACTGATCATGGCGCTGTTCGGATTCTTCATCCAGCCGTCGTAGAAGTTTCCTTCACCACGGGCCAATGCCTCCACGAATTCCCTCATGGAGTTCCAGGCCGATGGACACATCCCTTCAGGACACCGGCCGTCAACTGAAATCCACTCCTGCCCCTCAGTCACATCACAGGCGTGCTCGATAGGGTTCTCATATTTCGCCATCAAATCGGGATACGAAGCCTTCCTGATGGCAGTGATTCTAATTCTCATTTGGGTAAACTGTTCAGTTTATTCGAATCTCGATTTATCTAACTCTCAAAGGTAATCATAATTGTCCAAACCCTCTAGGACAAGATAGAATATTTCCTCCACGACTGTTTCCAAAATGGAAACCAAACACACAAAAAGCAATTTTTGCGTATCTTTGTGCATAACCTACAGCGAAAAAGATGAAAAAACAAGGACGACTATTCCTGCTGGCAATCTGTTTCCTCCTGGCCATGCAGGGCTGCCAGGAAGGCAAACTTCCGGATGGGCAGAACCCGACAGAATGGATTGCCCGTTCCAAGAATTTTGAGCAGAACTATACGCTGGACCAGCTGGTGGTCCTGAGCCGGCACAACATCCGCTCTCCTCTTGTGAGCAAGAATTCCGTGCTCACGCGCCTCACGAACCCCGACTACCACTGGTTCCCCTGGGAGGGAACGCCCAGCCATCTCACTCCCAGAGGAGAGAGACTGGAGAGCAAGATGGGAGATTTCTTCAACCAATGGCTGAGCAAGAAAGGATTCGTAACCAGTTATACTTCCGACCATAACACGTTCCGCTTCTATGCCAACGCCAAGCAGCGCTGCCAGGTAACGGCCCGGCAGTTTGCCGACGCCGCGCTCCCGGGGAAGAACCCCCGCGTGGAGATGAATGTGCAGTATGATACGATGGACCCGGTATTCAACCCGCAGATTACCAAGATTTCGGACCAGTTCATCGGTCAGGCCCGGAAGGAAATCCGGGAACTTTTCGGAGAGGACCTCAATAAAGGCGTTGCCGACGGATACGCCCTTCTGGAGAGGGTCATAGACATTACCCGCGCGCCCGCCTATCCGGACACCACCTCTTTCAGCCAGTTCCCCACCGCCGTCGGCTTTGAACTGTACAAAGAGCCCTTTATGACAGGCGGCCTCAATATGGCCTGTACCATCTCCGACGCCCTTTCCCTGCAATACTACGAGGAGCCCGATGACAAAAAAGCCGCATTCGGCCATACCCTCACGTTCGATGACTGGGTAACGGTCTCTTCCGTCAAGGAATGGTACGGCAAAGTCCTTTTCTCCGCGCCTTCCGTTGCCGTAAATGTGGCGCATCCCCTGCTCCAGGTTATTCTGAGCGAGCTTCAGAATGAAAAAAGAGTGTTCACGCTCCTGTGCGGCCACGACTCCAACATCGGCAGCGTACTGGCCGCCCTGGATGCGGAAATCCCGGACCTGACGGGTTCTGCAGAGAAGCGTACACCCATTGGCGGAAAACTGGTCTTTGAATGCTTCAAAGGGTCCGATGGCAACCACTATGCAGACCTCCTGCTGGTATATGCCAAAGCCGGGCAGCTGCGGGCCGAAAGCACCCTCACCTACGACAATCCCCCCGCCGGAATCCCGCTCAAGCTGAACGGCCTGAAGGAAAATGCCGACGGGCTGTATCTCCTCTCAGAACTGGAGCAGCGCCTGTCGCAAGCCATCGAAGCCTACGACAACCTGTAATTGGCACGCTAACCATTCTGATTGAATCATGAAAC
>CADBHY010000050.1 GCA_902794615.1 uncultured Bacteroidia bacterium | reverse complement strand
TTCAATGGCAACTCATCTCCTGGAAGATGGTATGAATATCTATCAGATTAGCAAGTTTCTCGGACACGAAAGCGTGCAAACGACAATGATCTATCTTGGATTTACGATCAATATGCGAAACAATTCTATCAGACAAGTTGAATCTACTGCAGCCAGCGTGATTAAACCAAGGTGGAATGCAAATATAAAGCTTCGGGATCTATTCTGAAATGTCCATTAGACGCAGCTGTAGGGCAGTTCTATACACAATATGGTTAACATAATATAAATTGTGTAACCGAATTTACAAGGAGGGGAGTCACAGCTATAAGCCTGAAACTTCTTTGGATTTTGGAAAAGAAATAGGAACTTTTTTACAAGGATTTATCGAATTTTTCGTAAATTTACAACATCAGAACGCTGGTTATAAGAATACTGATCAAATTGAGTTCCTATTTCCTTTTGGTTCTGATAATAACGTAAATAAGAACGTTCCGATTTATATTATGTTAACTTTCCGATGGGCAGAAGAAGGATAGACCTCATTCTCGAAGGTGTCACCATCGAAGCGGTAGCCGCAGAAGGCAAAGCGCTCACCCACGTGGACGGGATGGTAGTTTTTGTAGATTTCGCCGTTCCCGGAGACGTGGTTGACATCCAGGTGTACAAGAAGAAAAAGAATTATATGGAAGGCTTTATCAAGCGCATTGTAAAGCCCTCCGAGCATCGTCTGGAGCCTTTCTGCAAGCATTTTGGCGTTTGTGGCGGTTGCCGATGGCAGCCTCTTCCTTACGAGATGCAGCTGGAAGCCAAGCGGCAGCAGGTGGAAGACCAGCTGGTGAGAATCGGCCATCTTGAGGTGCCGGAAATAAGGCCGACACTCCCCTCCGAGGCCACCCGCTACTATCGTAACAAATTGGAATTCAGTGCTTCCTGCAGCCGATGGCTCCTAAAAGACGAGGACCCTAATACCCTTTCGGACAAGGACAGGATGGCCCTGGGCTTCCACGTGGGCAAATTCTTTGACAAGGTACTGGACATAGAACAGTGCCACCTCCAGAAAGAACCGTCCAATGCTATCCGTCTGTTTATCAAGCGTTTCTGCATCGAAAACGGCTGTGAATTCTACAATATCCGGGAGAATCACGGCTTTTTCCGGAACGTCTTTGTCAGAAGCACCGAAAAAGGAGATTTCATGCTCATCCTGGTCTTTGCCCGGGAGGAGGAAGAAAAGCGGACGGCCCTCCTGAACGCCCTGGTAAAGGAATTCCCCCAGATTAGCAGCCTGTACTACGTCATCAACGAGAAGCTGAACGATTCCATAGCAGACCAGTCCCCTGTCCTCTTTTATGGAGAAGATGCCATTTATGAGGAAATGGAGGGCCTGCGTTTCAAGATTGGCCCCAAGTCTTTTTACCAGACCAATTCCCGCCAGGCCTACCGCCTGTACAGCGTAGCGCGGGAGTTTGCGGCCCTCAGCGGAAACGAGCTGGTTTACGACCTTTATACCGGCACCGGCACCATCGCCCAGTTTGTCAGTGCAAAGGCGGCAAAAGTAATTGGTATTGAATATGTTCCGGAGGCTATTGAAGATGCCAGGTTAAATGCCGATGCCAACGGAATCACCAACTGCGACTTCTTTGCCGGAGACATGAAGGATGTCCTGAACGAAGCCTTTATCGCAGAGCATGGCCGCCCGGATGTCATTATCCTGGACCCTCCCCGTGCCGGCATCCATCCGGACGTGGCGCAGGTTATCCTGAACGCGGCCCCGCAAAGAATGGTCTATGTAAGCTGCAATCCGGCGTCCCAGGCCCGTGACCTGGCCATCCTGTGCCGTGACTATGAGATTACGGCCGTTCAGCCGGTGGACATGTTCCCCCACACCATGCACGTAGAGAATGTAGTGGCCCTCAAAAGGCGCTAATTCACTTTAACCCGGGTTTCCACCTTCTCTTTCCGTCCGTCTTCGTACTCGATGCGGGCCACCAGCTGGTGGTCTCCCTTGTTCAGCCGGAAAGACGCCGTTTTGAGCTCCTTGCCGTCCCATTCCCAGCGCAGCGTTTTTATCCGGATGTATTCCGGAACCAGCAGCTGCGGCGTAAACAGATTCCCGCTCTGGTAAGTCCCCTGCCCCGGGTCTATGCAGACATAGCCCAACTGCTCCAGGGAAGGGCCGGGCACCTCGGCAATCTCTGCGCTGAGCATGAGGTCCATGTAGCCGCCGTCGGAATAAAGCGCCTGCCAGTCAGACTGCTCCAGCGAGAAGCCGCTCCAGTAGCTGTTCCCTTCCGTTCCCGGCTTTACAATGCCCAAGGGGGTGTTTCCGGGGGCTTTCTCGAAGCCGTAGCCCACATAGACGTCTATGCCTTCCGGTATGCGGATGTTTTCTTCCGAGAGGTCAAGCGTTACGGGGCGGAACTCACCCAGCGCGGGCCCGTCCACCTTCTTGGACAGCACGCGCACGGGGCCGAAGTCCACCACCACGTACATCTCCCCTATCTCCTGGTCTTTGGAAGCAATGTAGGGGTAACAGACCACCTCCTGCAGGCGCTTCCCGCCGTGGTTCCTGAGCTCGTCGGCCGTGAAGCGGACGGCTCCGAAAGCGCTTTCTTCCGGGAAACTGCCGGCCTCCGAGGCCGGGTTGAACTTCTGGAGGGTGCTGTGGGAAGCCTCGCCCGGGGTATTCAGCTCCAGCGAAAGGCAGAGCATCCGGGCGCCCTGGGGAATATCGGCCGATACCGCAAGCGGAAGATAGCCGTTCTTGGAAACCTGCAGGCGGTACGGCCCCGCCCCGTCAACGGGAAGCAGGAAGAAGCCCTTGCTGTCTGTCAGAACCTCCTGGGAATGGCCCTCCACGGTCACGCGGACATCGGCCAAGGGCTTTCCGGCCGAATTGCGCACCACCCCGTCAATATGGGAGCCTTTTCCCTTGAGCACCCGGAAGAAGGCCTTTCCGCCGCGGAACTCGATGGTGGTGAGCTGGGTGTCCGTAAACTTCCCTTCCCAGTCCACCGGGTCGTAGAAAAGGCGCTGCACGCTGCCCGGGAACACCAGGGCCGATGCATTGAAGGCGGAGGGATAATTGAGGGAAGCGGGGTCGGCCGACGGAATCAGGTAAAAGCAGGGATGGGAGCCGGCATTATTGAGGCTGTTGTGGGCTCTCCAGTCTGTCCAGAGCTCCCGGGCCGGAAACTCCCCTACCATCCGCTCCGAGCGGTCCACATGGTAAATCACCAGCCCCTCCGGGAGCGGATGGTCCCAGGAGGTGCCATCGCGGGCCTCCAAGAGGAAAAACTCCCCTTCCGTGTCCGTGGAGATGCGGTAGGCCCCTCCTGCCTGGACGCTCTCCAGCACCACTTCGCCTTCCGGCAATTCCGGAATATCCCCGCGCCAGCCCAGCAGGAAGCGTTCCAGGGCGTTCAGGTGGGGCGGCGTGCGGCCCTCGTTGTTATACAGGCCGCGGCACATCAGGGAAAAATCGTAAAGCCCGCCGGCAAAGCCATCGGCCGAGCCGTTGACATCGTAAAAATCGGGCAGTTCCAGGGTATGGCCCAGCTCATGGCAGGTGGGGCCGATACCGGAAGGCTTGTTCCCGCTGCCGCCGGCGTATTCCGAGCCGCAGAAGTAGGCGCCCAGCTTCACTCCGTCGAAGCTGATTTCCCGCAGGGCCTCCTGCTTGCTGTCCTGGATGTTCCAGTGGTGGGCCCAGAGGGCGTCGGCCGGTCCCCCTTCGGCCTGGTTGTACCCGGCGAAGTAATAAATGCAAAGGTCTGCGACGCCGTCGGCATCCCGGTCATAGCGGGAAAAGTCCACTTCCCCGTCCAGCAGGGCGCAGGCGTCCAGCAGGGCCTGCTCCGGCCTCATGTCATCCACCCTTACTCCGGAGCTGAAGACGTCTTTGCCGTACCAGGCCATCTTTTTGTCCAGGCGCACGGGGCCGTAAATGTCAAAGACGGGTCCGTATCGGCCGGAAGAATTGTCCAGGAAGTATTCGCGGACAGAGCCCGCGCCGCCCAGCAGGGTCTGAAAATGCGCGGCCGGACTCTCCAGGCTAAAATGCACGTCGCTGAACTCCAGCAATACAACCGGGATATGCAGCGGCTCCCCTTCCCGGGGCTGTGCCCCCGCGAGCGTGCCTGCCAGCAGCAGGATGGATGCCAACGCGTTCCTCATCCCCTACCTCTTCAAGACAAAATAGGTGTCCTCGTCTTTCTTGAGCCATATCATCTGGGAAGTGACTTTGAGCACTTCCACCTGCTCATAGGTCCGGGAATGGAGGGTATAACCGTTCACCATGACCCTGTAATTCAGCGCAAGCTGTCTGCCTTCCTGCAGGGAGGCGGGCAGGTTCCCGATGCTGAGCACCTTCCTCTCCCCTGCGTCCATGAGCCGGAACAGGAGCGTCCCGTCCGGGCACTCCGTCACCGAGAGCTGGTGCCGGTCCGGATTGTACACCTGGTTTCCGCCGGCCACCCCATAGGCACCCGGAACGGTGACGGCCAGCACGGGGTCCTCCTTTTCGGGCTCCGGGGGGATGTAGGGCTCCGGCTTGGAAGGACAGGCCGTCACAAGCAGTAGGGCCCCCAGCAGGGCCACAATGTGAAAAAATGGTTTCAGCACATACAAATGTAGATATTTTCTCCAAGAATTGCTAATTTTGCAGGATAAATCAAAACCTTGGAAATGTCAGTACAGATTCTGCTTTTGCTTGTCGGGCTTGCCCTCGTCGTGTTCGGGGCCGATTATCTGGTAGAAGGGGCATCGGCCGTCGCCCGCCGTTTCGGGCTCAGCGAGTTCGTGATTGGACTTACCATCGTGGGAATGGGCACATCGGCCCCGGAGATGGTGGTGAGTTTTATCGGCGCCTTTGAAGGAAATGCCGATATTTCCGTGGGCAACGTGATTGGCTCCAACATCTTCAATACCCTGCTCATCCTGGGACTCACGGCCCTTATTCTCCCCATGGCCATTACCCCGGAAAACCGCCGGAAAGACATTCCCATGAACATCTTCACGGTGGCGCTGCTGGTTTTGCTGGGATTCAAGAGCAGCCTTTTCGGCATCGGGGCCGACGGGCTTTCCCGCTGGGACGGAGGCATCCTCCTGCTCGTGTTTGCCCTCTATATATGGCAGGCTTTTTCTGCCGGAAAACCGGAAGGGCAAAAGGCCGATGACACCCCTCCGATGAAAATTTGGCTGGCCTTGCTCATGATTCTGGGCGGTCTGGCCGGCCTGGTGTTCGGCGGCAAGCTCTTCGTGGATTCCGCCACCGGTATTGCCCGCGCCCTGGGCGTGAGCGACAAGTTCATCGCCATCACCATCCTGGCCGGCGGCACCTCCATGCCCGAGCTGGCCACCTGCGTGGCGGCCGCCGTCAAAAAGAAGGGACAGCTGGCCCTGGGAAACATCATCGGCTCCAATATCTTCAACGTTCTCCTGATTCTGGGAGGCTCGGCCCTCATTCATCCCCTGTCCTTCGTGGGTATTTCCATGGTAGATTTGGGCGTGCTGCTGCTCAGCGCCGTGGTCCTTCTGACGGCCTGTTTCGTGGGCAAAAAAAACATGCTGGACCGGACGGACGGCGTTTTGTTTCTGCTGATTTGGGTGGCTTACATGGCCTGGCTTATTGTAAATCTGTAAGATATCCTTATCTTTGCAGGAAGAACTCTACCAATTATTAACATAAGCATCATGAGAAAAGCTTTCACCTTTGTTCTGGCTGTAGCCCTGTCAGCAGGCAGTTTCGTCTCCCGCGCTCAGGACAATCAAATGGCCAATCACCTGGCTTTGGGTGTCACTTTGGGATTGGATGGTATCGGCCTGGAAGCGGCCCTGCCCATTTCTCCCTATGTACAGGCCCGCGCCGGCTATTCCATTTTCCCTTATACGCATAAGCAGGAAGTGAACCTGGGGTCGGTGGAAATAGGCGGGCAGACCAAGCAGTTGGACAAAATTCCGCTGTCCGCCACCATGTGGAAGGGAGGAAGCGGCAAGTTGCTCTTCGACATTTTCCCCGGAAAGACCACGCCCTTCCATTTTACGGTGGGTGCCTATTTCGGCGGAGGAAAACTCCTGCACACCCAGACAGATTTGAGCAAGGTCCTGGATCCGGCCGATTATGCCACCCTGGCCATCGCCTATAACCAGCTCAAGATTTCTACGGACCCGAAGGGTTTCGTGGATTTGGATGCGAAGATAGGCTCCGTGGTCCCCTATGTGGGCGTGGGCTTTGGCCGCGCCATCAAGCCCGGAAGCCGTGTAAGGGTTACCTTCGACATGGGAGCCCTCATCACCGGACGCATGAAAATCCAGACCTACAATTATGTGAACCTGGAAGGAAAGGCCCAGCCTGTGGCGGTTACCAGCAAGGCGCTCACCGATGCCAACGGCAAGCAGGCCGACAATGGCTGGGTGGACAAAATCGCCGGTTTCCCGATTGTTCCCATGCTCAAGTTGAATGTGTTCGTACGTTTGTTCTAAACTGTCATCGCCATGAAAAAAGTATTCGTTTATGCCATGGGACTGGCCGCCCTCCTGGCCGTCTCCTGCAACAACAAGGATAATTCGGCCAATCCCGAGGCTCCGGCCACCCAGGAATGGGCCCAGCTAATCAAATTCTCCGAGCCTGTGCAGATTGGCGCCTATGCCTTCCAGTCTGTCGAGCTCACGGAATCCAGCCGTTATATTGCCGAATATGTCACGTCCAAGGCTTCTGCCGGCGCCAATATCCTGTATGGCAAATATACCTATGCCAACGGAACCTTCACCCTGGACGGCCTGGGCAGCCTGAAGATTGATGGCAACCAAGTCACCATCAACCCCTCTTCCGCCGGCGGCTCCCCCGTTCAGGTTCCGGCCACCATCACCCGTCCTTCCGCCAAGGACCAGACGGCCGTGAATGCCTGCCGCAACTGGAGCATCTCCAAGATTATCATCGGCATTTCCGGCAAAACCAAGGACGGGAATACCGTCGAGGGAGACAAGATGTTCAACAAGCTGGACCTGAAGGAATTTGCCGATTTCGCCAAGCGTATCGGACTGGAAATTTCGGATGAAGACCTGGAGAAGATTTCCAAATACAACGTAAAGGAAATCTGCATGACTTCCGCCGGTTCCTTTGTGGTGGAGTTTGCCTCTGTGGACCCTTTTTACGGGACTTTCAGCCTGAACGGCAGCAATTTCACCTTCACCCTGTCCCCGGACGATTTCCCCATCCTCTCCGGAGGAAAGATTACCGGCACCCTGAACTTCTCCGGCAGCACCTGCATACTGGAAGCCGCCGCCAGCCTGGTGTATAACGAAGTCACTTATTCCGCCACCCTGAACGTTTCCTTGACGGAAGTCAAATAAGCATTTTTTCGCATGCAGGCCGCTCCCCTTCCGCAGGGGGGCGGTTTTTTTACTCTATTTGATTAAAAATGCGTATATTTGCAGACTGTAACTAAAACCTAAAATATGTCTGTAAGCATAAAGACCGTAGAAACCAAGGCCGAACTGAAGGCTTTTGTCAAGTTCCCGCTGGACTTGTACAAAGGCTGCCCTTACTACGTTCCCAATCTTTATCAGGATGAACTCTCCAGTTTGGACGAGACCCGGAATCCCATGGGGAAATACTCCAAGTCCCGTAAGTTTCTGGCCTATAAGGACGGAAAGCTTGCCGGGCGGGTTATCGCCATCATCAACGAGATAGCCAACCGGGACTGGAACCACGCAGAGGTCCGTTTCGGCTGGATGGATTTCATCGATGACAAAGAGGTGTCCCGGGCGCTTCTGGAGGCTGTCATCGCCTTTGGGAAAGAGCATGGCATGACGCAGGTCAGCGGCCCCCTGGGCTTCACGGATTTTGACAATGAAGGCTGCGTGGTGGAAGGATTCGATGACATCTCCTCCTTCATGCTCAAATACAATTACCCCTATTACGGAGAGCATTTCGAGGCACTGGGCCTGGCCAAGGCCAACGACTGGCTGGAATACCGGATTTATGTGCCCGATGCCGTTCCGGACAAGGTGAGCCGGGCTGCAGCCCTCATCTCGGAACGTTACAAGCTCCGTATCTGCAAGCTGAGTAAGAAGCAGATCAGGAAGGACAATTACGGAAAGAAAATCTTTGACCTGATAAACCGCACGTACTGCAACTTATATAATTTTACCGTTTTTCCTCCGGATGTGGTTGACTACTACATAGATACCTTCCTGGGTATGCTGGATTTCAAATACGTAACGCTGGTGGAAGATGCAGAGGGCAAAATTATTGCCCTGGCCCTGTCCATGCCCTCCATTGCCCATGCCGTCCAAAAGAGCCGTGGCTACCTGTTCCCGCTGGGCTGGTGGCACCTGCTGAAGTCCCTGTACTTCAAGCATGAAGAGGCCCTGGAACTCATGCTCATCGCCGTAGATCCGGAGTACCAGAACCGCGGGGTACACGCCATGCTCTTCAACGAGATTATTCCCAACCTTATCGAGGGCGGTTTCAAGTACGGAGAATCCAATGCCGAAATGGAGACCAACACCAAGGTGCAGAACATCTGGAACTTGTACCGGAAGGAGTTCAAGCGCCGCCGCCGGGTCTTTTCCAAAGAAATATAAATGTCCGCTTCCTCCCAGATGCTGCCGCCGCTTCCGGAGCGGCTCAGGCCTTCCTCGCTGGACCAGTATGTGGGCCAGCGCCATTTGGTGGGGGAAGGCTGCATCCTGCGGAGGATGATAGAGAGCGGGAACCTCAGTTCCTTCATTCTCTGGGGCCCTCCCGGCGTGGGTAAAACCACCCTCGCCCATATCATTGCCCAAACCCTGGACCGGGATTTCTATACCCTCAGCGCCGTTACGGCCGGGGTAAAGGATGTCCGCGACGTCTTTGACAAGGCCCGCGGCAGCGGTCTCTTCCAGCAGAAGGGCGCCCCCATCCTGTTCATCGACGAAATCCACCGCTTCAATAAAGCCCAGCAGGACGCCCTTCTGGGAGCGGTGGAAAACGGCACCATCGTACTGGTGGGCGCCACCACGGAAAATCCCTCCTTCGAGGTGATTACTCCCCTGCTGTCACGCTGCCAGGTATTCGTTCTCAAGCCGCTCGAAAAGGCCGATTTGCAAATTCTCATAGACAGGGCCCTGAAAGAAGATGTCCTGCTGAAGGAGAGGAAGATAGAACTGAAGGAGACCGACGCCCTCATGCGTTACAGCGGAGGCGATGCCCGCAAACTGCTCAACGTACTGGAGCTGGTGGTTGACAGCCAGGCCGATAAGCCTTCGGTAATAATTGACAACCAGACTGTTACGTCCAGCGTTCAGGAAAACATGGCCATCTACGACAAGGACGGTGAGATGCACTACGACATCATATCGGCCTTTATCAAGAGCATCCGGGGAAGCGACCCCAATGCAGCCATCTACTACCTGGCCCGGATGATTGACGGCGGTGAAGACCCGCTTTTCATTGCCCGCCGCCTTTGCCTGAGCGCCTCCGAAGACGTGGGGCTGGCCAATCCCAATGCCCTGCTGCTGGCCAACGCCTGCTTCGAGGTGGTTTCCAAGATTGGAATGCCCGAAGGGCGCATCCCCCTGGCCGAAACCACGGTCTATCTGGCCTCATCGCCCAAGAGCAATGCCTCCTACCCTCCGCAATGCGCCCACCCGGCTCATGAAGGAACTCAATTACTCCGACGGCTACAAGTATGCCCACGACTATCCCGGCCACTTTGCCGACATGGAGTTCATGCCGGACGCCCTGAAAGGAAGGGTTTTCTACCATCCGGCCCGCAACAAGCACGAAGACGTCCTCCGTGCCTATCTTGAGGCCTGCTGGCCCAAGTATTACCCTAAGGGCTAGAACGGATAGCCCACGCCGAAATGTATCCCGTAATTGCCGTTCAGCCACTCGTTGGTGGGCACCCAGCGCTCTCCCTTGGCACGGGCGGGGTCCCGGAGGCGGATACCCATGTCCAGGCGAATCAGAATCAGGTCCAGGTTGAGCCGGAAGCCGAAACCCCAGTCCATGGCAATGCCCTCCGGAAAGTTGGCAAAGCTGAACTTGCTTGCGGAATCCTCTCCGGAGAGGAACCATACGTTGCCGGCATCCACGAACAGGGCCCCTTCCAACTTGGAAATGAGCGGGAAGCGATACTCTATGTTGGCTTCTATCTTGAGGTCGCCAATCTGGCTGGGAATGGCAAAACCATAGGGCGCGTCGGTGGTGCCGGGGCCCAGGGCGCGGGCCTGCCAGCCCCGCATGGACACATAGGCAAAGGCGGCTCCGCTCTGCCAGTGCAGGGCCAGCGCCTGCCGGTCTTCCTTGCCGAAGCGGAAAACCTTGCCCAGGTTCAGGTCAAAACGGACGTACTGCGCATAAGGCGTCTGCCAAATCAGATACTGCTGGTCTTTCTGCGGAAGCAGGCTCTTGAACAGGCTCAGCACATTGCCGGACACATCCACGGCCAGCCGGGCATAGTGGTAAGGGGTTTGCGGGACGGTGGCGGCATTGGTGGTATAGTAAAACATGGAACTCACGCCCAGGTCAAACTTATCCTGGTATGCCATAAACACAAAGGGATTGGTCAGGAAGAGCCTCTCCATGAACTCTTTGTCCATGTTGTACAGGTGCGTCACGTTGAGCCTGAGCGGAGAAAGCTGGTAATACAGTTTGTTGCCGATACGTCCGTTGTACGTGAAGGCGGTGGAAATCACCGTGCGGCGGAATTCCGGCCGGTCCTGGTAGGTAAAGGCCGCCGTGATGTCTGTCCGGGGAATGTTGGGGCCTTTGAAAACGCGGTTGGGAAGGCCGATAAACTTGGGGAAACGCAGCGTGGTGGTTACGTTCAGTTCCGTGGAATAGGCCTTGGTCCTGGGCTGGAACTGGAAATTGCCGGTGAGCCCCAGGTTGAACTGCTCTCCCCCGTGGAAGATATTCCGGTGGTAGTAATTGAGCTGCGGAGACACGCCCACCAGGCCGGTGGAGTTCACGGAAGCCTCCAGATTGAGCTTGAAGCCCTGCAGGCGGGAAGAGCGCAGGGAGATGTTGCAGTCAACCGTGGTGTCCGTGACGGGATTCAGCTCAATGTTCACGCCCGTGAGCATGCCCACGGAAGAAAAACGGCTGTAGTTGGTGTTAATCTCCTGCTCGCTGTAAAGCTGCCCCGGGCGCAGGATATTCAGGTTCTCCAGGGTGGAGGTGCGGATTTTCGGTTTTTCCGGATGGGTGATGCTCACCTTCCCCAGCTTGAACTTCCGGTGCATCCGGGCCGATTCCGGGCTGTCCCCCAGGGCATAATCCCGGATGGTCTCTTTGAGCCGGACCTTCCCGTCCTGCGAGAGGGTATCGGCCTCGAAGATATAAAAAGACTTGGTGAAGCCGAAGTAACCGAGATTCCGGAAATAGGCCGACGAGCGCTCCGCCTCCTTCTCCAGCGTCGCCTCCGAGAGGAAATCCCCGGCGGCCAGGGTGCTGTTGGGAAGGTCCTGCGCGAATTCCTGCGAGAAGCTTCCGTACTCAGGTATTTCGTATTCTATTTCGCTGATTTTGTAGCGTTTGCCAAGCTTTATCGAATACGTTACATAAGCTTTCTTCTTCTTTACGTCCACCTTGCTCTCCACCTGCGACCCGTAAAAACCGATGTATTGCAGGTGATTCTGCAGGTTGGCCACCCCCTGGCTCACTTTCTCGGGGTCATAGATGACGGGCTGGGAGCCTATCTTCCTCAGAAAGCGCCGGAAGGACGTAGAGCCGTCCCCGCTCCAGTTGTACACGGACAGCAACGGGTTCACCCCCAAAACATAGGAATTGGGTTTATGGCCGATATAAGACCCCAGGGACGATACCTGGAACGAGGGGTCATCGGCCACAATGGTGTTCTTTCTCAGCAGGTACTCCCCTTCCGAGAGCGAGCGTGTGGTGCTGCAGGCCGCAAGACCCGCAGCAAGCAGAAAGATAAATATGACTTTCCGGGCGTACATTCTCACAAATGTAACACTTTTTGCGTATATTTGCACGATTAAACCCCATAAAAGCTGATGAAAAACAAGTACATCGACCTTATTGACCAGACCTTCGACTTTCCCCAGGACGAATTCATGGTAGTGGACGGAAACCTCCTATTCAACGACATCGACCTGATGGAAATCATCGAGAAGTACGGTACTCCGCTGAAAATCACCTATTTGCCAAAAATATCTTCCCAGATTCAGCGGGCCAAGCGCCTATTCAAGGTGGCCATGGCCAAGGCCGATTACCAGGGCGAATACCACTACAGCTACTGCACCAAGAGCTCGCAGTTCTCCTTCGTGGTGCACGAGGCCCTCAAGAATGACATCCACCTGGAGACCTCATCGGCCTATGACCTGGACCTGATTGAGGCCCTGGGACGCGACGGCTCCGTGAGCAAGGAAGACCTTTACATCATCTGCAACGGCTTCAAGCGCCCCCAGTACATCCAGAACATCGCCAAACTGCGCAAAGGCGGCTGGAAAAACATCATTCCCGTGCTGGACAACAAGAATGAGTTCGAAGACCTGGCCGACCTCATTGAAGAGGAGACCATGATGGGCATCCGGATTGCCTCCGAAGAAGAGCCCAACTTCGACTTCTATACCTCCCGCCTGGGTATCCGCTATTCGGACATCCTCAAGTTCTACAAGGACACGGTGGCCAAGTATCCCAACTTCCACCTCAAGATGCTGCATTTCTTCATCAATACCGGTATCCGGGATACGGCCTACTACTGGAATGAGCTTTCCAAGTGCGTCAAGGTCTATTGCGAGCTCAAGGCCATCTGCCCGGAGCTGGACAGCCTCAATATCGGCGGCGGCCTTCCCAACAAGACCTCCCTGGCCCAGGACTTCGACTACGAGTACATGGTGGAGGAAATCATCAACCAAATCAAGGTGACCTGCAATGCCATGGGCGTGCAGGAACCGGACATCTTCACGGAGTTCGGCTCCTTCACCGTGGGAGAAAGCGGCGCCACCATCTTCAAGATTCTGGACATCAAGCAGCAGAACGACCGCGAGAAGTGGTACATGATAGACAACAGCTTCATGACCTGTCTCCCGGATACCTGGGGCCTGAACCAGCGTTTTATCCTGCTGCCCATCAACAAGTGGAACGACGAATACCAGCGGGTGTTCCTCGGAGGCCTTACCTGCGACAGCCAGGACTTCTACAACGCCGACTATCACGCCAACGCCATCTTCTTGCCCACCATCCGCAGCCGCAGGGAAAACCTGTATATCGGCTTTTTCCATACCGGAGCCTATCAGGAGGCCCTTTCCGGCTACGGCGGCATCAAGCATTGCCTCATGCCTTCTCCCAGGCACATCCTCCTGGACCGCGACAAGGAAGGCAATCTGGTTACCAGCGTATTTGCGGAGGAGCAGAGTGCCGAGAGCATGCTTAAACTGTTAGGATATAAATGATTTTGAAGGGTATATGTCTTACACGGCCGAGGGTGGCCATGGGTTCAGAGATATATACCCTTCAAAAATAATAATAAACCATGACGGCATCAGAGATTAAATACATCAAATCATTGTCACAGAAGAAGTTCCGTGATGAATATGGTGTATTTGCAGTGGAGGGTGAGAAGTTGGTGCAGGAGGCCCTGAAGTCCGGTTTTGAGGTGGAGAAAGTATTCAGGAAGGAAGAAATCGGTGAGGCGGCCATGGCCCGGATATCGGCCCTTTCCTCCCCTTCTCCGGTGCTGGCGCTCGTGCGCATTCCGGAATCAAGGATGGAAGCTCCCCGGGACGGCCTGTACCTGGCGCTTGACGGCATCCGGGACCCGGGCAACCTGGGCACCATCCTCCGCGTGGCCGACTGGTTCGGAATCGACGCGGTTTATGCCTCAGAGGACACCGTGGAGCTGTATAATCCCAAAGTAGTACAGGCCACCATGGGTGCTGTTTTCAGGGTTAAGTTCTTTGTCTGCGATATCCCTTCCCTCTGCTCCTCTTATCCTGGTCCGGTTTACGGAACCTTCCTTGACGGGGAAAACATGTATGGGAAAGAGCTGTCCTCCATGGGCATCATCGTTATCGGCAACGAGGCCAACGGCATTTCTGCCGCCACCGCCGCCTGCGTTAGCGATCGCCTCTACATTCCCCCCTTCCCGGCCGACGACCCCGGTTCCGAATCCCTCAACGCCGCCGTCGCCACCGCCATTACCGTGGCGGAATTCCGGCGCCGGGCGCTTTAATGCAGCTCCATCAACTCAAAATCATGTGACAGCACCGTAAGCGCATGCACGGTGCGAACCGGTTTAATTCCCAGATAATCAAGCGCTTCCGTAGGAATTCGGACGGTAATGTCGGCCGATGGGCCGAAGTTTGCGATAACCAGGCAGCTCTGCTTGCCGTCGCTTCTGAGGAAGGCGAAGTGACGGTCCTTGTCAAAGGCCCCCTCATCCTGGCAATAGCCCAGGTCGAAGCTCTTTCCCTCCCGGAAAAGGGGCTGCGTGGCCAGGTTCAGCACCTCCCTGTAGCGTTTGAGTACCGCCTGGTCCGGATGCCGCAGGGCCGGGACGCTGCACCAGTCAAAGATGGACGTGCGCCCGTCCAGGCCGCTGAATCCTTCGGCCTGCATGCCCCGCTCCCCCATTTCCTGCCCAAAGTACAGCATGAAGGGCGCTCCGCTGAAAAGGGCCGATACCGCCAGCGCCGCATAGCCTCCCTCTGCACTGCCGCAGAAGAAGTCCGAGGCCACGCGCTGCTCGTCGTGGTTCTCCAGGAAATTGAGCATGTGGGGCTGCAAGTCTCCCAGAAACTGCCAGTTCCAGCTGATGCCCCGTGCGGAAGCTCCGCTGCAAGTGACAGCCCGTAAAGTGTCGTAGAGGCCGGATTTGTCGTACAGCAGGTCAAAGCCTACCTCCTCCACATACATCCGGTATTTCTCTTTCTGATAGACTTCCGCTATGAAACGGATTTCCGGGTATTTTTCCTTGACGGAAGCAATGAGCCACTTCATAAATTGCGGCGGAACCAGCTCCACCATGTCGCAGCGGAAGCCGTCAACCCCCTTCCCGGCCCAGAACAGCACAATGTCCAGCATCTTGTCCCAGGTGCCCGTATGGAAGTCGCAGTAATTGAGCTTTACCGTCTCCCACCAGTCGTTGATGCCGGGGGCCGATGAAAAGCAGTTCCCGGAAGCCTTGGCGGGGAATTCCTTAAATCCATCCACCTTAAGTGGAAGTTGAAGTGACTCACCGGGATAGTAGAAAAAGTCGTTTTCCGGGGCCCAGTGAACGGAGCGGTCGTCGTCCCGTCCCAGGCTGCCCCGGTACTCGCGGGCCACATGGTTGGGCACAAAGTCCATCACCAGCTTCAGGCCGGCCTCGTGCGTACGTTTCACCAGGTCTTCAAACTCCTCCATCCGCCGTGCGGGCTCATCGGCCAGATAGGGATTCACGTCGTAATAATCCGTGATGGCATAAGGGCTGCCGGCTTCTCCCTTGATTACTTTTTCTCCGGAGGAGGCGCTGGCATGGCGGATGACACCCGTGTACCAGACGGTGTCCATTCCCAGGTTTTTCCAGTAAGTGAAGGTAGATTCGTCGATGGAGGAGAATTTCCCCTTGCCCCAGAGGCGGGGCAAAACTTGGTATATGAGGTTCATTGAAGGGCGTTGATTTCAAAGTCCATGTACTTGATGCGCTCTGCCAAGGCCTCCTTCATGCGGGAAACGGCCTCCGGGAAGCTCATGAGCTCGTCTCCGTTCACCAGGCCGTTCTCGCCTTCGGAGAGCGGATTGGGATAGCAGGGCCAGATGCTGCGGTTGTAAGCCTCCGATTTCCCAATGAGGGCGGCCTGCCGGTCAATGTAGCTCCCCAGGCTCTCAAACTGCGGCTTGAGTATCTTCCAGCGGCGTTTGAGGGTGCTGCGGAATTCCGGATGCGTCCAGATTTGGTAATAGTACAGGGTGCTTTTCAAGGTGAGGGTACGGATGCCGGGAACAAAGGTTCCCCAGTCAAAGTCCCATACCGGACCGGCATAAAGCCGGCCGTTTTTCAGGTAAAGGAAACAGCTTTTGGGAAACTGAGGCTCTCCGTTGCATGCCAGCTCGTTCACCAGATACCAGTCGGCAAAGCTTTCCAGGTCCAGTACGGAACCGGGTTTGTCTCCCCTCATGAGGGCTTCTTCCCTTTCATGGAGGGCCGTTTCTGCGGCATTCAGGATTTCCGTGAAGTCTTCCGCGCTGTAGTTGTCGCGGTCCGGGTACTTGAGTTCTATGGGGATGCCGCCGTTTTCCGTATGCTGTTTCCAGTGGCCGTAAAGCGACTCAAAGTCATGCTCCGCGGGGTCTGACGTGTCGTAAGAATACAGATAGTCACAGGTGAAGTGGGAACCCTCCACATGGATTTTTTCTCCCAGCCAGTAGCAGCCGCGGCGGTTCCAGGAATCGTTGGTGCCCTTCATGTACAGCTCTACGAAGATGCCGGAGGGCGTCCATTCCAGGCTGGTGCGGCGGGCCGCCTCAAAGGCAACTTGGTTGCGCAGCAGCGTGCGGTCCATCCAATTGGCCAGAAGCACCCAGCGTTTGGTGGGGCCCGTGCCGATGAAATTGGCCTGCTCGGGCAGCTTCAGGGCATAAGGCTTCTTGGGATACGCCTCCCAGGTAGAGTTCCCGTGCCCTTTTACCTTCACGCCTTCGGAAGAATAGACGGTGCGGGTTTCACCGTTCACCGTGGCCGTAATGGTTACGGAGCAGTTCTCCGTCCACTCCTCCTTGCTGTCGATAGCTTTGGGGTATTCAATATAGAGTTTGGGCAGCTCGTCCGTCGTTTCCGGAATGCAGCCGGTATATACCCTTTCTCCGGGCGCCTGCATGCCGTCCGGGATGATGGAATTCCTATGACAGCCCGCCATGAGCAGGCAGGCTGTCAAAAGGAACAATCCGTATAAACGGCGTCTTACCAATTCAGGATTTTCTTGAAGTCGTAGGCCTCGGGATTGGCTACATACTCCTTTGCGGCCTCATAGTCGGCCGGGGTGATGAAGTGGCAGATGTGGTTGAAATAGTTCTGGGCAATGCCGCCTTCGATGGCTACGCGGCGCGGAGGAATCTTGCCCTCGGCGTTCTGGAGGTCCTTCAGGTACAGGGGCTTGGCCTCACCGAAGGCATCCACGTACACCATGCAGCCGGTCTCTCCCTTCTTGAACAGCTCGTAGGCGCCCATGGCCAGCTCGGTGCAGTACGTGAGGTCAAAGGCAATAGGGTCCTGGCAGCGGACATCGTAGCCAATCTCCACGGGACGGGTTTTCACCTTCAGGCCAATCTCCTTGAACTTCTTTTCCAGGATATCGTTGAACAGGACGGCCTTGGAGATTTTGCCCAGCTCCGGATGACCGTGCTCGTCGTAGGTCATGGACACGCCGGCATTCTTGATTTCCTGGGGGTCCAGGTCGTGGAAAACGCCCTCGGCCACCACCACGGTGCCGTAGGGAATGCCCAGAATCTTGCGCTTGAGGATGGCGCTCAGGGCCAGGTTCACAATCTTGTCCAGGGTAATCTCCGTCTTGTTGAACATCTCCGGGATAATGGTCATGGGGCAGTGCGTGGCCTCGCCGATACCCAGGGCCAGGTGACCGGCGCTGCGGCCCATGGCGCTGATGATGAGCCAGTTGCCGCTGGTGCGGGCGTCTTCATAGACGGTGCGGGCCAGGTGGGCACCCTCGTTCTTGGCGCTGTTGAAGCCGAAGGTAGGGGTGTTCATCGGGAGCGGGAGGTCGTTGTCGATGGTCTTGGGCACGTGGATGTTGTGGATGGGATACTGCTTGGCTTCCAGGAACTTGGCAATACGGTTGGCCGTGGAGGCGGTGTCGTCTCCGCCCACCGTTACCAGCAGCTTGATGTTGTTGTCCTGGAACAGGGCCAGGTTGAAGTTCTGCTCAAAATCCTTGTCGGTGGGCTTGAAACGGCTCATCTGCAGGTAGCTGCCGCCGCGGTTGAAGTAGGCGTCGGCCTTGAAGAAGTCAATGTCCTCCGTGCGGGGGCTCTGGGAGAAAAGGCCGCTGTAACCGCCGTGCAGGCCGATTACCCGGTAACCATTGCTAAGGAAGGTCTTAGCCACAGACATAACCACGGTGTTCATGCCCGGAGCCGGGCCGCCACCGCAAAGGATGATGATGGAATCTTTCATAAATCTTATAATGTTAAAACTGATTTCCGTTAAATCATGCAAAGGTAGTGATTTTTTCCGGAATAATCCGCTAACTTTGTCCAAGTGAATCAACGCACATACATAGCCATAGACCTGAAGTCCTTCTACGCCTCGGTAGAGTGCGTGCAGCGGGGCCTGGACCCGCTCACTACGCGCCTGGTGGTGGCCGACGCCTCGCGCACGGACAAGACCATCTGTCTGGCCGTGTCCCCCGCCCTGAAGGCGTACGGCATTCCCGGGCGGCCGCGCCTGTTTGAGGTGAAGGAGCAGGTGGCGCGGCTCAAAAGGGAGAATCCCGGGCTGGAGCTGGACTTTGTCACGGCCCCGCCGCAGATGGCCAAGTACCTGGAAGTGAGCGGGAAGGTGTATGGCGTGTACCTCCGTTTCATAGCCCCGGAGGACATTCACGTCTATTCCATCGACGAGGTTTTCATAGACGCCACGGAGTACCTGCGCCTGTACGGCATGGACGCCCATACGCTGGCCATACGCCTGATTAAGGACGTGCTTAAGGAGACGGGCGTCACGGCCACGGCGGGTATAGGCCCCAACCTGTATCTGGCCAAGGTGGCCATGGACATTGAGGCCAAGCACCGGAAGGCCGATGCGGACGGCGTGCGCATTGCGGAGCTTACGGAGATGGGGTATCGGCAGAAATACTGGACGCACCGGCCCCTGACGGACTTTTGGCGCATCGGGCACGGAACGGAGGCCCGGCTGGCATCGGCCGGCATGTACACCCTAGGCGATGTGGCCCGGATGTCGCTTCGGAACGAGGAGGTGCTGTACAAGCTCTTCGGCGTCAATGCGGAACTGCTCATAGACCACGCCTGGGGCTGGGAGCCCTGCACCATGGCCGATATCAAGTCTTACAGGCCCGCCGCCAGCAGCCTTTCCAGCGGGCAGGTGCTCATGGAGCCCTATTCCTTTGAGAAGGCCCGTACCATTGTGCGGGAAATGACGGACCTGCTGTCGCTGGACCTGGTGGACAAGCGCCTGGTGACCACCCAGCTGGTGCTGCATGTGGGCTACGAAGCCGGCAAGGGAAAAGGGCCGATGGTGAAGGACTGGTACGGCCGTCCCACGCCCAAGCCGGCGCATGGCAGCGTGAACCTTCCCTTCCCTACATCGGCCACCTCCGTCCTGCTTCGGAGCATGATGGAACTGTACGATAAAATTGTTGACAGAAGTCTTTTTGTAAGACGTGTTTACGTTGTTGCATCTCAAGTAAAGCGGGAGGAAGAGCTGGACGGCCTGCAGATGAGTCTTTTCGACGATGCCACGGACACTTCCCGGGAGCGGAAACAGCAGGAGGTGATACTGGAAATCCGCCGGAAATTCGGGAAGAACGCCATCCTCAAGGGCATGAATTTCGAGGAGGGCGCCACCACGCGGGAGCGTAACCAACAGATAGGAGGACACCACGAATGAACACCCCGTACGACGATATCATCGGCCTGGAGCATCCCACTTCCAAAAGGCATCCCCGGATGGCCCGCCAGGAGAGGGCCGCGCAGTTCGCCCCCTTTGCCGCCCTGAAGGGCTATGAGGAGGTGATAGACCAAAACCGCCGGAAAAACGAGGCCCTGAACGCGCTTTAGCGCTTTTTCTGAATTTTTTTTGCTATCTTTGTGAGTTACGTGCGCCCACGCGCATGCACACACGCATCATGGACTACACGGAAGCAAAACATAGGATAGAGCAGCTGAAGGCCATTCTCTGGGAGAACAGCCGGAAGTATTATGTGGAAAACGCTCCCACCATGAGCGACTACGAGTACGACCAGCTGATGCACGAGCTGGAAGACTGGGAGCGCCGGTATCCGGAGTATGCCACGCCGGACTCCCCCACCCGCCGCGTGGGATCTGACCTGGAGGAAAGGGCGGAGGGCGGCTTTGCCAAGTATCCGCACAAGTATCCCATGCTGTCGCTGTCCAACACCTATTCCATCCGGGAGGTGGAGGAATTCTCCGAAAGGGCTTCCAAGCTGCTGGACAGGCCTTTCACCTATTGCTGCGAGCTCAAATTTGACGGAACGGCCATCTGCCTCACCTACCGGAACGGCAAGCTGTTCCGCGCCCTTACCCGCGGAGACGGGGAAAAGGGAGACGACGTTACCGTCAATGCCCTCCAGATAGCCTCCATACCCCATACGCTCAAGGGAAGCGGCTGGCCCGAGGAGTTTGAAATCCGCGGAGAGGTGCTTATGCCATACGCGTCCTTCGACCGCCTCAATGCCGAGCGGGAGGCCATGGAAGAGCCGCTTTTCGCCAATCCGCGCAACGCCGCCAGCGGTTCCCTCAAATTGCAGGACCCCCGCGAGGTGGGCCGACGGGGCCTTATCTGCACCCTCTACCACATTCCCACGGGCCAGGTGGACTTCCCCACCCACGACGCCGCCCTGAAGGCGGCCGAGGGCTGGGGGCTGCCGGTATCGGCCCATCGGAAAATTTGCAGGGATATTGATGAGATAGAGGCGTTTATCTCTTACTGGGACGGCGCCCGCAAGGAGCTTCCCTATGCCACGGACGGCATTGTGCTCAAGATTAACCAGATGGACTGCCAGCAGGAGCTGGGTTATACCGCCAAGAGTCCCCGCTGGGCCGTGGCCTATAAATTCAAGGCTGAACAGGCCTGCACGCCCATCCTGAGCATCGATTACCAGGTGGGCCGCACCGGCGCCGTTACCCCCGTGGCCAACCTGGAGCCGGTGCTGCTGAGCGGTACCATGGTGAAGCGGGCCACGCTGGTGAATGAAGACCAGATAAGGGCCTTGGACATTCACGAGGGAGACTGGGTGTATGTGGAGACGGGGGTGGAGCTTTCCCACCGTGTGCCCGGCGCCAAGCCGCCTGTTTTCCCGCATCTGTGCCCGGACTGCGGCACGCCGCTGGTGCGGGAAGAGGGAGAGGCCAAGTGGTTCTGCCCCAATGCGGAGGGCTGCCCTACCCAGATTAAGGGCCGGCTGGAGCACTTTGTGAGCCGCAAGGCCATGAACATTCTCTGCGGCGCGGCCACCGTGGAGCAGCTTTACGGCCTGGGCATGGTGACGCTCCCCTCGCATTTCTATACCTTGCAGGCGCATCAGCTGCTGCGCCTGGAAGGCTGGAAGGACCGGGCCGCCGCCCGCTTC
>CADBHY010000049.1 GCA_902794615.1 uncultured Bacteroidia bacterium | reverse complement strand
CAGGCCCGTATGGCTCTGCAAGGGCTCCTTCAGCCGGATAAGCCCTACGGTAAATTGATCGGCCGATGCCAGGATATCCTTGGAGGCCGGACGGGCCTGCACATAACGCTCGAAGTTGATGAGGTCGAAGGCCTCCTCCAGGTGGAGTTCCCGTTCGCGGGAGCCCCAGTCGTGCAAGCGGAACCACAGCTCCGAGCACTCCGCCACCTCCAGGAGCGTCACGTCCTGGGCGGCATGCACCTCGCCGGGGGTGATAAGGTAGGACTCCCCTGCCTTGGGCTTTATCGCGTGCAAAAGCTCTTCCACGCTGTCCGACTCGCAGGCCCGGAAGAATTCATCGGCCCCTACCGGACGCTTGAAGCCCAGGAAGAGGCGGGCATCGGGACCGGCGGCCTCCACGTACCAGAGGGCGGTTTTGCCGAAGGCGTCGTAACGCTGCTCGGCCGTCACGTCGTCCGGATTGATGTGCAGCGAGGTGCGGCCCTTCACCTTCAGGCGCTTGACCAGCACCGGAAACTGCGTACCGTACCACTCGAAGGCCGTTTCTCCCACCACCCTTTCCAGGTAGGTCTGCATGATGTCGCTGAGGGTATTGCCCTTGAGCCAGCCTTCGACGGCCATCGAATCCACAAAGCCCAAATCGGCCAGGAGGTACTGGACCTCGCCCCAGGGCATGGCCTGGGTGTCCGGCAGAAATTTCAGAGGAGACAGTTTTTTATTTTCCATTATCGTCCACAGATATTCTTAAAGTCACAGTATTCGCAAGTTTTGGTGTTTTCCGTGCGCCGGAAGGGGACCTCCGGGTTCACCAGTTCCTGCAGAAGGTTCTGCACACCCTCCAAGGCCAGGCGTGAGAACTTTTCGCAAAGCGGCGCATCCGGCAGCGGGTCCGAGAACAGCCGCGCCGTGCTGTAGATGGAGTTCACAATGCGGGCGCCGGCCGGGGCCAGCGAAGCCGCCATATAGTCATAGAGGAAGAGCTGGAGGGCAATCTTGGGCCGGGACACGGAGTCCGGGTCAAAAAGCGCCTGAACCACCTTCTCCGCGTTCTGCTCGTCAATCAGGATTTCCTCCTCGCTCACCCGCCCCGTCTTGTAATCCACAATGCGCACCTCGCCGCCCTTGTAGCTGTCCATCCGGTCCACAAAGCCCTTGAAGCGGAAGCCGTCTATCTCTCCCCTCACCTTCTGCTCCAGGCCGATGATGGTAAAGGCCTCCGCCCCGGCCTCTTCCAGGAGGGCCAGGTCGTGCGAAAGAGTCTCTTCCACATAGCCCTGCAAGATGTTCTCCAGAACCAGGTTTCGGCCCGTCACCTCGAAGGAATGCATCTCCCTGAGAATTTCCTCCCGGATGAGGCGCCGGATAAGGGCCGTATCCTTCCGGAAGGCGGCGATATCGCCCTTGGAGACCTGGCTGCGGTCTTTATAGAGGCGCTGCATTACATGGTGGAAGACGTTTCCCAACATGCCGGCGTCCAGCGATTCAGACACCTCGCCGGGAGCCTTGAGCTCCTCTACGAAGCTGTAGAAGAACTTGGCCGGGCAGGCGAGATAGCTTTGCAGGGCCGATGCCGACAGTTCCCGTCCGCGGATGGTTTCCACATGCTCCGGCGTCTTGGGAATGCTTTCCGCCTGCGGTACGGGATGAATGGGCGAACTGGCGTTGATGCGCCGCAGGGGCCATTGGAAATGGTATTCCAGCTGCTTGATATAGCGGCTCTCCTCTCCGTTGCGAATGCCTTCCGTGCGGTTGTCATAAACCAGCCAGACCTTCTGCGGACGCTGAATCATCCGGTAAAAATAATAGGCCCACACGGCATCCTGATATTCATAGGTGGGCAGGCCGAAACCCCTCCGCAGCTCCGGCGGAATGAAGGAGGCGCTGACGCTCCGGCGGGGAAACATGCCCTCGTTGGCGCTCAGGACAACCAGATTCCTAAAATCCAGGGCGCGGGTTTCCAGCGGGCCCATGACCTGCAGGCCTTTGAGCGGTTCTCCGCGGAAGGGCACGGATATGCCCTGGAGGAGGCGTTCCAACAGGCGGACATGTGTGGCGGGAAGAACCTCCAGGTCCATTTCCTGCAAGATATTCAGCTGCTTGTGGCAGCGTGCCACAAAGTCCAGTTCCAGATAATCTTCCTTTCCGGAAAGGGCCGAGCCGATATGCGCGAGCAAATCCGAGAAATACGCCTCCACCGCATGGTTCTGCGCCACGTTCACCTCGGAGGGCGCTTCCACCACGGGCTTGAACAACAGGCACATCAGCGGCCCGGCCCGGAGGTCTTCTATCGGGATGTAGTACTTGGCATCGGCCTTTATCTTGGAGACGGCGGCCTTCTCCCCGTCCGTAAAAAGGGACTTCAGGAGGCCGGAGGAGAGGACTTCGCGTACCTCGCGGTGATAGAAAAACCAGCCGGCCGATGTATGGCGGAGCCGCAGCTGCATCTGGCCCAGGTTGGTGAGGAGGGCAAAGACGGCGCTTCCCGTCATGGGATAGCCCATGGTTACGTTCACATTGTCAAAGCGCTCCGGGATGGAGTTCAGAAGCGGCAGCAGCAGGCCCTCGTCCGGCAGCACGAAGGCGGTTTCCACGGGGTCTCCCTCCACCTGCTCCAGTATCCAGGGGGCCAGTTTGGCCTGGCCCACGCCGGAAGGGACGCTGACAACCGTCACGTCCGGCCGGCCCGTGCCGCCTTCCACCGGGAACGCCTGCGGGAAATCCACGATATTCTGCCGCATGAAGAAGGACGACTTGTTGGCCTTGTCCTGAATCTGCGGCGACACATAGTCCCAGGAGAACTCGGCCAGGCGGGCGTCGCGCATGCGGGAGAGCACCAGGCGCTCGCACTCGCTCAGCGCATTGAGCCCCACGAAGACAAAGCCCTCCACCTCCGGGAAGGCCCCGGCAAGGATATCGGCCACGGACTCGCCCTCCTTCAGGCGGGAGGCCAGGGCCCGGTACACCTTTCCTTCGTAGGACATGCCGCCAGCCTCCAGCTTTTTGTTAAACGTCTCATACAGAGGGAAAAGGATGTTCCAGAGCCGCAAGAAACGCGCCTTGACGTCATCGGCCCCGGGATTGAGTTTCCATTTTCCGGAAGCGTCGCGGAAATGGGATAGGAAATGGCCGATGGCCTCCCTCTGGCTCTCGCTCAGGTACTCGAAGCGGTCCTGGATGGCCTTGAAATCCTCCACGTTCTGCATGAGGGAACGGGCGTCCACCAGGTATTTGTCTATGTCGTCGAAATCTTCGATGAGCACCTCTCCCCAGAAAAGGAATTCGTCCAGGGCTTCGGCCTTGTCGTTCAGGGCCTTGTAGCAGTCGTAGAGGGCGATGAGCAGGCGAAGCCGGTCCGTGGTGCGGGCATCGGCCAATTTGTAGAAAAAGTCGTTGATGGTGTAAAGCGGCGGAACCAGGATGGGCGCCGTGCCTTGCAAGGCCTCTCCCAGGTACTTTTTGAAGAATACCAGAGACCTCCGGTTGGGGAAGATGAAGCAGCGCTTCTGTATGTCGGGGGCCGCCAGATAGTGCAGAGCCACCTGTTTGAGAAAAGGTGTCATACTTTTCCGCTAAATTAGTAAAAAATCCCGGAATTTTGTATATCTTTGCAAAGAGAAGTTTCATTTAGAAAAATTCAAAATTACTAAAACAAAAGGAACTGATATGAACAAAAAATTCAGATGCCTCGTTTGCGGATACGTTCACGAAGGCCCCAATCCCCCGGCAGAATGCCCTGTATGCCATGCTAAGGCAGAAAAGTTTGTAGAAATCAAGGAAGAGGAAGGTGACCCCCAGTGGGCCTGCGAGCACGTGGTGGGCGTTGCCAAAGGCTGCGACCCTGAAATCTGGGCCGGCCTGCAGCACGACTTTGCCGGAGAATGCTCCGAGGTGGGCATGTACCTGGCAATGAGCCGCCAGGCAGAACGCGAAGGCTATCCGGAAATTGCCGAAGCCTTCAAGCGCTACGCCTTCGAAGAGGCCGAACATGCCGCCAAGTATGCCGAGCTCATCGGCGAAGTGGTCTGGGACACCAAGACCAACCTCAAGAAGCGCTACGAGGCCGAAGCCGGCGCCTGCGAAGGCAAGCTGGCCATTGCCAAGAAGGCCAAGGCCCTGGGCTACGACGCCATCCACGACACCGTCCACGAGATGGCAAAAGACGAAGCCCGCCACGGGGCAGGCTTCCTGGGTCTTTACAAACGCTACTTCGGGAAGTAAACTTCCTTAAAGGTTTTCTTCGGGCGGCGCCTCTACAGGTTGGAGGTGCCGTCCGTTTTTATACCCCCCCCCGCTGCTCAATTTCCCGGTCCAGCTGCTCATAGACGGAATTGTTGCTCTTGTATTCGGGAACAATCTCCTTCATCTTGCGGACGGTGTCCATGTCGTTGTAGAGCTTGGCCAGGGCCACCAATTCTTCAATTTCCTTGGAAACTTCCTCGTAGTCGTATTCCCGCACCTGGGCGATACGGATTTTCTCGTGGAAGGTGGGCTTGGTGTTTTCCATCTCGTTAAGCACTTCCTCGTAGAGCTTCTCTCCCTCGCGGAGGCCGGTGTACTTGATTTCGACGCCCTTGGCGCCGGAGAGGGCTATCATGCGCTTGGCCAAATCGGCAATCCTGACCGGGGCGCCCATGTCGAAGACGAAAATCTCTCCTCCGTTGCCCTTGGTGCCGGCTTCCAGCACCAGCTTGCAGGCCTCGGGGATGAGCATGAAGAAGCGCACGATACGCTCGTCCGTGACCGTCACGGGGCCGCCGTTGCGAATCTGCTCCCTGAAGAGCGGAATCACGGAGCCGTTGGAGCCCAGCACGTTGCCGAAACGGGTGGTGACAAACTGCGTATATTCCTTATTGTCTTTCCGGGACATGGCCTCCAGCTTGAGCTTGCGGTCCAGGCTCTGGACATAAATCTCGCAGATGCGCTTGCTGCAGCCCATCACGTTGGTGGGATTCACGGCCTTGTCCGTAGAAATCATCACGAACTTCTTGGCGCCGTATTTGACGCTGAGATCGGCAATTATCTTGGTGCCGTAAATGTTGTTGAGCACGGCCTCGGAGGGATTGTCCTCCATCATGGGCACGTGCTTGTAGGCGGCTGCATGGAAGACATAATCCGGGCGGAAGGCCTCGAAAACATGCTCCATGCGGGTGCGGCGGCTGATGCTGCACACCACCACCTCGCAGGGCACCTGCGGGAAGTCCTTGGCCATCATGAGTCGGACGTCGTGCTGGGGCGTCTCGGCCTGGTCTATGAGCATCATGCTCTCCGGACCGGCGGCCGCCACCTGCTTCACGATTTCCAGGCCGATGGAACCGGCGGAACCCGTGATGAGCACGCGCTTTCCGGCCAGCTGCTCGGAGACGGACTTCATGTCCACGCGAATCTCGGAACGGGGCAGGAGGTCTTCTACGCTCACCTCCTTGAGCTGAATGTCTCCCTCCAGCAGTTCGCCGTTGCGGACGGCCGATTCCTGCGCCTCATGTACCATGAAAATTTTGCAGCCTGCCCCAATCAGGAGGTCCTGCATCTTCTGGTTGTTCCGGAAATCCATCACGCGGCTGGGACTTACCAGGATGGCCTGAATCCGCTCTTTGCGGATAATCTCGGCCAGGTCGTCATCTATGCTGTAAACCTTGAGGTCCAGCAGCTTCATGTTCCGGATGCGGGTTTCGTGCGAGATGAAACCGCGGATATCAAAGCGGACCGGACGCTGCGTACGGATGTTTTTGGCCAGGCCCACGCCGCCGGAAAGAGCGCCGTACACCAATGTGCGCATGGCGTTGGAACTGGCATTGGCAATGTCGAACATCAGCTTGACCACAATCCGGAAAGCCCACATGGCCAGGGTGGCCAGCAGGAAAGAAAGCAGGATATTGCCTGGGGTGAGAAGGGACAGGTAAGGTACTTCCTGCCACTTGAACAGCAGGCAGCAGAGCAGGGAAAGAGCCAGGTTCACGGAATTGGCATACACCACCTTCAAAAGGTCCACGAAACTGGAGTAGCGCAGAATTCCGGAATAGGTTTTGAAAATACGGAAACCCGCCCAGCTTAGGACGGCATAAAAGGCCGATGCGAGCAGCAGCTCCACATGGTGGTCGAAGGTAATCTGGGACTTGTTGATTACCCAGAAGGCAAACATGCAGGAGAGGAACACCATGGCCGTATCTACCAGGATAATCACCCAATACGGCAGCACTTTCTTGCTGAAATACCAATTGGATACCCTCCAGAATAAATCCTTTTCCCTATCCATAATTATTCAAACTGAGTTGGACTGCAAAGTTACGGATTTTTCATATTAGTAACAAATCCTAAAGGTACTGATTTACACGCCGATACTTTTCGCCGCTTTCCAGGAGCCTGTTGAAAAGTTCCACGCGCTCCGCCTTCAACTCGCCGGCATTCAGGAGCTTCTTGTTGTGTTTCCACCAATTGTGCATGTCGCGCTCTTCGGGATTGTGCTTGGAGGGTTTCCGGTGGTTCGCCTCCATGAAGTCCCGAATCTCGATGTAACGGTTTATCCAAAGCTGGTCTTGTGTCATGGCTCAGAGTCTGTTATGAAATGATAACCGGCCGATATGGAGAGCTGGTCGTCCTTGGTATCCGGCCGGCCGTGGGTATGCATCATATTGTTGATATGGGAGCCCAGCAGCGAAATCCACAGCGGCACGCCCACGGCCTGCGCCGCCGCCCCCCAGAGAAAATTGCCGAAGTTGTAATTGCTATGGGCCAGGGCTCCTTCCCGGGCGGTGCGGGCGACGTAAAATGTGCCCCGCCTGATGGGATGCTCGCCGGTCCGGGCAAAGTCCAGCGGACCGTAGTAGGCACTCCGGCGTTTCAGGAAAAGCAGGCCCCGGATGAGGCCATGGCGGGGCCGGTCATAAACCCCTACCTTCCTGAGGGAATAACGGACATCGCCCTCGGTAATGAATTCCAGCGCAGTGCTGTCCGCCACATCAGCGGGGTCGAGCACGGGGTCGGCAAAAGAAACGGTATCTGCGGGCGCCCCGAAGCCGCGTTGGACCAGGAGCGTACCGGGGATACCATCGGCCAGGCCGATTCGCCTTCCGCCGGCGTCGAAAACGGGCACCAGCGTAGCTCCCGCTTTTTCGGGGGACGGAAACGGCATGCCCGGACCGGGCCGGGGGCTGCCCTCCATGCTTTGGTATCGGACGGATACAAGGGTGCCCAGGCTGTCGAAGGTGTAAAGCGCCCGTCCGTAGGGAGCCTGCTCTACGCAGACGCCGTCCGTGAGGGGCGAAAAGCGCCATGTCCGGACAAGCACGCTGTCGGCGTCATACTCCGCCACGGCGCGGAGCCCCTGCCCCATTTCCCCCTCAAAGACATAGGTCCGGGGAAAATGCAGCGTGCCCGTCGTGTCCGGCCGCAGCGCCCACCCCTCCTGGCGCGTATAAACCAGCTCTCCGCAGCCATGATGCAGCGGAAGGCGCAGCTCGCGCTGGGCTTGCATCGCCAGCGGCAGACAAAGCAGCAAGAGTGCGAGTAATCTTTTCATTCCGTTACAAATATACTCAAAAACCGCCAAATAACGCCCATGGTTGGTATTATAAGGAGATTATTGGTATCTTTGCCGGGAGTTATAGAGTTATGCGCATCCTTTTTGTGTGTCACGGCAATATATGCCGAAGCCCCATGGCCGAATTCATCATGAAGGCGCTGGTCAAAGCCAGGGGCCTGGAGGGATGTGAAGCTATGCTTAAGGCTGCCCCGCAGCACGGGATCGGCTAACAAGAATAACGCCGCCAACAACAAGGACCGAAGAAAGGACCTTCTGCCAGGTAAGGGAATCCACGCCTGCCCAGATACTTACGATGGCCGCAATGATGGGCTGGAGGTAGGAGTACATGCTCACGAGGGTGGGCCGGATGAACTTCTGGCCGTAAGGAATGAGGAAGTAAGCCACAAAGGTGGCGAAGAAAATGAGGTATCCTATTTCCCAAAGCACATTCCCAGGGATGGCGGCATAATCTGTGGTCAGGAGGCCTTTGGCCGATATCGGCAGGGAGACAATCAGGGAAAACAGGAACGACCACTTCATGAAAGTGATGACGCTGTACTTGGAAATCAGCGGCCTGAAAAGGCCCAGATAGAGGGAAAAGCTGAGGCTGTTAATGAGCAGCAGCACAACGCCCCACGGGGATGTAGAGGTGGCGCCGCCCTGGTGGACAGAGTTGAAAATGAGAAACAGGATGCCCGCGAAACTGAGCGCCACGCCCCCGGCCTTCTTCCCCGTAATGGGCTCTCCCAGAAAGAGGAACGCAAAAATCATGGTGAAAATAGGCCCCAGAGTGCCGATGATGGCCGTGTCTATGGCCGAAGTCACGGTAATAGCCATGAGAAAAGTCATCTGCGGGATGAAAAGCCCCACCAAGGATGCCGCCGCGATTTTGGGGTAATCGGCCTTGTCCACCTTTTCCTTCGGCATAAACAGTGACAACAGCCAGAACAGTGCGCTGGCCCCGACCGCCCTGAGCGTGAAAAGGACATACGGAGAAACGGTCTGGGAGTTTGCTATATCCTTGCAAAACACCAGGTTCAGGCCGAAGATGGTATATGCCGCGGCAATGGAAAGATGGCCTTTGAGGGAGTCCTGTTGCATAGAAACACACTTTTGTTTGGCTAGAAGGCGCCGAGCAGCTGGCGGACCGTGCTGCTGATGTGCTGCTGCGCGACATCCTTTTTCATGGCCTCTTCCAAGGCGAGGCCGGGAGGGTTGATGCGTTCCACGTGCGAAAATCCGGCCTTCAGCAGCTCCGGACGGTCATTTACACGGCCGGCAATGAGGCACACGGGCACACGGCCGGAATGCTGGAGGATGCCCATGGGCAGTGTGCCCATCAGAGTCTGGCGGTCGGCAGAACCCTCGCCGGTTATAACAAGGGCGGCATCGGCAACAAGGGCATCGAAGCCGATGGAACTTAGAAGGAGTTCGGCCCCCGGAACAAATTCGGCATCAAGGTATTGCAGGAAGGCGTAACCCAGCCCGCCTGCGGCACCGGCGCCCTTCATCCCGGAGCGGTCATAGCCAAAACGCCTGGCGGAATCGGCCGCAAACTGCCGGGCTTGGTCGTCCAGAAGGCGCACCATCTGAGGCGTCGCACCCTTCTGCGGGCCGAACACCCTGGCGGCGCCTTGCTCGCCACAGAGCGGGTTATCGACATCGGCGGCAATGGTGAAGCGGATATCGCGAAGCGACTCGATTCCCGTCAGCGCCTGCAGCATTCCCCTGCCGGCATCGATGGTGGCGCTGCCGCCAAGGCCCACGATGATATGCCTGGCGCCATTTGTCACGGCATCCGCCACAAGCTGCCCCACGCCGTAACTGGAGGCCGCCATAGGGTTCCGTTCCTCCGGGCCAAGCAGCGTAAGACCAATAGCCTCAGCCACTTCCAGCACGGCCGTCTGCCCCTTCAGGAGGTATCGGGCCGAAATGCTTCGCATGAGAGGGTCCATCACCGGAACCGTCACCAGCGCGCCTCCGATGGCCGCGTGGAAGGCCTCCAAAAAGCCTTCGCCGCCGTCGCTGACCGGGACCTCCACAATCTCCGCGCCAGGGCGCACGCTCCGCACCCCTTCGGCCGCCGCCCTGTTGGCCTCAACGGAACTAAGGCAACCCTTGAAGGAGTCTATGGCGATGACTGTTTTCATTATTAGATTACGGCAGGCACGGCCCCGCAGGACGGGAGGTATTTCTCCAACAAATCATGCGTGGAGATGCGTACAAAGCAGGTGGGAGTGCCGTCGGTGCAGGCGAACCAGGGGGCATCGGCCACGGCGCGGTCCAGCACAATGTGCACGCCGGCGGCCTGTGGCAGAACAGCGCTTAGGATGGTGGTGGAGCCGGCAGTTACCCCGGTGAGCGACTGGAGGTTTTCACCGGAAGCGAAGGACACGCGGGGAATGCCCAGGGCGGCGCAGAAATCGCGGGTGACAAAGGGTTTGTCCGAGGGCATGGCATATAGATAAAACTCCGTCTGCTGCCTGTTACACACGAACACCGTTTTTACAATGCGCGTTCCCAGGGCGCCGTCTATGTGCGCGCAGTCTTCCATGGTGATTCCGGGGTCTGTATCCACACGGGTGAATGGAATTTCCAAGCGTTCAAACGCCTCATATATAGCCTTTTGCAAAGGCGTTTTAAATTCCGGCGGAGGCGTGGGCATGGGCTCACTTACATAAAAATCCCGGCCGAAAAGAAGAGTCCGGAGTTCCGTCACGCTGCCGGCAAAGCGATATTCGGCCGTGGCGCCCATGGGCCTGTAACCCCAACCGACGGCAATGCCGGCTATTCCCCCGTTGGCGGCAGTTCGCATATCGGTTCCGGAATCCCCCACCATAACGGCATCCTCTTTTCGCAAGCCGGAGACGCGTAGGACTTCGGCAACAATCTCAGGGTCAGGCTTTAACGGGTATCCCTCACGGTTCCCGAGGATGGCCACAAACGGTATTTCAGGGAAGAATTCCTTGATCAGGTGCTCCGTCCCGGCCTGGAACTTGTTTGACGCCACGGCCATCTTGACCCCGGCCGCGTGAAGGTCCCTGAGGAGTTCCTGAATCCCGGGATAAGGGCGGGTGTGGACATCTATGTGCGCGGTGTAGTATGCCTTGAAATCTGAGAGGGCGGCGTCTATTTCGGCCTCATCAGGTGCCTGGCCAACGCTGGCCTCCAGCGCCAGTTTCACCAGGTTTCGCACTCCGTGGCCCACCATGCCGCGGTATTCGGAGATGCTGTGAAGCGGCAGCCCGCGCATCTCCAACGCATGGTTCACCGCCGCCGAAAGGTCTTCAATGGTGTCTATCAGCGTCCCGTCAAG
>CADBHY010000048.1 GCA_902794615.1 uncultured Bacteroidia bacterium | reverse complement strand
GTCCCCCGTGATGCGGGCGATGATGTCTCCCTTCCGCTCTTCCGTGAAAAAGCCGATAGGAAGGCTCAGAATCTTGTTGTAGATGCGGCAGCGGATTTCCTTCACGATACCCGTGGAGATGGGAATCATGATGGCGTTGGACCCGAAGTAGCAGCTGGTCTTCAGAGCCGTGAACAGAATCATCACCCCCGCCAGCATGAAGAGCGTAGCGGACGCCCCGTAGGTGGTGGTGAAATCCGAAACGTAGAAGTACAGGTTGTTCAGCAGCTTCTCCTTGAAATCCATCTGGGTATCCCAGGGGATGAATTCATACACCGTCTCGTCCACCTTGAACAGGATGTCCAGCAGCGGAACCAGCACGGCGAAGGAAAAGATGTTGAACACGGCGCTCAGGATATTGAGCACCACGGCACCCGCCAGATGTCCCTTGTAGGGCGAGGCGTACTGCCTCATCAGTTTCAGGAAATCCTTCATTACATCCGCTCCGGAAGTTCGATGCCCAGAAGGCCCATGGCGCTTCTGAGGGTGCGGGCCAGGGTGGCAATGAGTTCCAGCCTGTAGCAGAGCACCGCCTTGTCCTCCTCCTTGAGGATGGGGGTGTCATGGTAGTACTGGTTGAACTCCTTGGCCAGCTCGTAGGCGTAGTTGGCGATGACGGCGGGGCTCAGGGCGGCGCCGGCTTCAGCCACCTTGCCCGGATACAGGCCCAGCAGCTTTGCAAGGCGGATTTCCTTGGCCGAAGGCCGGGCATCGGCCTGAATGCTTTCGGGGCCGAAGGGGACCTGCGCCTTGCGGAGGATGGAGCAGATACGGGCATGCGTGTACTGGATGAAGGGACCGGTGTTGCCGTTGAAGTCGATGGACTCCTTGGGGTTGAAAAGCATGGTCTTCTTAGGGTCCACCTTGATGATAAAGTACTTCAGGGCGCCCAGGCCGATGATATGGTACAGCCTGTCCTTCTCCTGCTCCGAGAGGTCTTCCAGCTTGCCGCTTTCCTCGGAGGTCTTTTTGGCCTCCAGGTACATCTGTTCAATGAGGTCGTCGGCATCCACCACCGTGCCCTCGCGGGACTTCATCTTGCCTTCCGGCAGCTCCACCATCCCGTAGGAGAGGTGGTAAATCTGGTCGGCCCAGTCAAAGCCCAGTTTCTTCAGGATGAGCTTGAGCACCTGGAAGTGGTAATCCTGCTCGTTGCCCACCACATAAACGTGGGAGTCCAGCTTATAGGTATTGAAGCGGCGCTCGGCCGTTCCCAGGTCCTGGGTGATGTAAACGGAGGTGCCGTCAGAGCGGAGGACCAGCTTGCGGTCCAGGCCGTCGGCGGTTAAGTCACACCAGACAGAGCCGTCGGGATCCTTTACAAAGGCGCCCATATCCAGACCCTTCTGGACCAGTTCCTTGCCCAGCAGATAGGTGTCGTGCTCGTAATCCACCTTGTCGAAGGAAATGCCCAGGGCCTTGTAGGTCTGGTCAAAGCCTTCGAACACCCAGCCGTTCATCATGCTCCAGAGCTCGCGCACGTGCGGATCACCGGCTTCCCAGTCTACCAGCATCTTGTGCACATCGTCCAGCACCTCGGGATGTTCCTTTTCCAGTTTGGCGTAGGCCACGTAGCAGTCTCCCACCAGGTGGTCTCCCTTTTTGCCGGTACTCTCCGGCGTGGCGCCATTGAAAAGTTTCTCCCAGGCGTACATACTCTTGCAGATGTGCACGCCGCGGTCGTTCACCAGCGTGGCCTTGATAACCTCGTTGCCGCAGGCTTTCAGGATGCGGGACACGCTGTCTCCCAGCAGGTTGTTGCGGATATGCCCCAGATGGAGGGGCTTGTTGGTATTGGGGCTGGAAAACTCCACCATGATGCGCTTTCCGGTGTCCGGCAGCCGGCCGAAGTCCTTGTCGGCCGATATAGCCTGCAGGCTCTCGTTCCAGTAAACGGCCGAAAAGGAGAGGTTCAGAAAGCCCTTCACGGAATTGAAGCCGCTGATTTCCGGGACATGGTCCACCAGCCACTGGCCGATGGCGTTGCCGGTGGCATCGGGGGCGGCGTGGGAGATTTTCAGCAGCGGGAAGGTGACCAGGGTATAGTCTCCCTCGAACTCCTTCCGGGTTACCGCCACCTGCAAGGAGGCGGCGGGCACATCGGCCTGGTAGAGGGCCTGGACAGCCTGGGCGGCCTTTTGCTGGATAAATGCCTCGGCCGTCATCCCAAATACGCTTTAAGGAGTTTGGAACGGGAGGGCATCTTGAGCCGGCGGATGGCCTTCTCCTTGATTTGGCGCACGCGCTCACGGGTGAGGCCGAAGCGCTCTCCTATCTCTTCCAAGGTCATTTCCTGGCAGCCGATGCCGAAGAAGGACTTCACAATTTCCCTTTCGCGGTCTGTAAGGGTGCTGAGGGCACGCTCAATTTCAGTATTGAGGCTTTCGTTCACGAGGCCCTTGTCGGCGGACGGGGAGTCGTCGTTGGGAAGCACGTCCAAAAGGCTGTTGTCCTCCCCTTCCACGAAGGGGGCGTCCACGCTCACGTGGCGGCTGCCCACACGCAGGGTGTCGGAAATCTTGTCCTTGGGAACGTCAATCATCTCGGAGAGTTCCTCGTTGGTGGGCTGGCGCTCGTTCTCCTGCTCAAAGCGGGTGAGGGCCTTGTTGATTTTATTGAGGGAGCCCACCTGGTTCAGGGGCAGGCGCACGATACGGCTCTGCTCGGCCAGGGCCTGGAGGATGCTCTGGCGAATCCACCACACGGCGTAGGAGATGAATTTGAAGCCGCGGGTTTCATCGAATTTCTCGGCGGCCTTAATCAGGCCCAGGTTGCCTTCGTTGATGAGGTCCGGCAGGCTCAGGCCCTGGTTCTGGTACTGCTTGGCCACGGAAACCACAAAGCGCAAGTTGGCGCGGGTGAGTTTCTCAAGGGCTTCCTGGTCCCCTTTGCGGATTCGCTGGGCCAGTTCCACTTCTTCGTCCGGGGTCACGAGTTCCTCGCGGCCAATCTCCTGCAGATACTTGTCCAGCGACGCGCTTTCGCGGTTGGTGATGGACTTGGTAATTTTAAGTTGTCTCATTTATATACAATAATTTCGGTCAGCTCCTCGTGTAAGGAACTGACCGAAATAACTTTGTATGCGGCAATCCCTTACTTGCCGAAACCAAAGTAGAAGGACCTTCCGTTCTTGTCCACACCTTCCACATAGATGGCGCGGCTGGCCTTCTTGGCCTTGGTTACGACTTCTTCGGGTTTTGAAACGGCGGCACCGTTGACGTAGGTGATGATGCTGCCCTCCCTGGCGCCGGCTTCGGCCATCTTTCCGTTGGAGAGGGTGACAATCTCCACTCCGCCTTTCAGGCCCAGGCGGCGAAGCGTCTCCGTATCGGCCTCCTTCAGCGTAGCTCCGTAAAAGATAACTCCGCCATCGGTTTGGACAACAGCCTCCCCTTGAATGACAGCCTGGAAGACAACCTGTGCTTCCTGCTGCTTTCCGTCACGGATATAGGTGATGGTGGCCTTGTCTCCGGGGTGATAGTTGTTTACCTTGGCCTGTACGGAAGAAGCGTCCGTAACCTTTTGGCCGTCAATGGCCACGATAACGTCGTTCTTCTTCAGGCCGGCTTTTTCCGCGGCACTTCCCTTCAAAACCTCGTTAATATATACGCCGGACACGGAGGAAAGTTTCATTTCGTCGGCAAACTTTTTGTCCACCGTTCCCATGGTGATTCCCAGCAGCGCACGCTTCACGGAGCCGAAGTCCATCAGGTCATCGGCTACACGCTTGACAATGTTCACGGGGACGGCGAAAGAGTAGCCGGTATAGGAACCCGTCTGGGATACGATGGCGGTGTTGATGCCCACCAGTTCACCCTTCTTGTTCACCAGGGCGCCGCCGGAGTTGCCGGGATTCACGGCCGCATCGGTCTGGATGAAGGACTCAATCTTGAATTCCCCGGAATTGTCCGGCATGCTGCGGCCCTTGGCGCTCACGATGCCGGCCGTAATGGTGGAACGCAGCTGGGCGCCCAGCGGGGAGCCGATGGCCAGCACCCACTCGCCCAGACGCAGGGCGTCGGAGTTACCCAGGGAAATGGCCGGAAGATTCGTGGCATCCACCTTGATGATGGCCACGTCCGTAGCAGGGTCCGTGCCCACGACGGTGGCCTCATACTGCTGGTTGTTATTGAGGGTAACCTGGATGCTGGTGGCCCCGGCCACCACATGGTTGTTGGTTACGATATAGCCGTCCGGGCGGATAATCACGCCGGAGCCGCTTCCCCGCTGCTCCCGGGGCTGGCCGAAGCCGTAGCCGTTGCCGAAACCGAAGAAGAACTCAAAGGGGTCGATGGAACGGGACTGGCTCTGAACCGTCACCTCCACATAAACGACGGACTCCACGGCCGTCTCTGCGGCGTAGGTGAAGTCCGGATAATCGGAGTCTGCCAAATTGACAGTACGGTATTCAACAGTGTTGCCGGCAGCGTCCGTCACCACCGTAGTGGGCTCGGAGGCCGGCTGGGGGGCGGTAGCCTTCACCACGCCGAATGCGGTAAGGCCGCCGGCCAGGATAGATAACAGTACAGTTGTCATGTTTTTCATCACTCTATGTTGTTTTAACTTTTTTCCGCCTTTAGAAAATCAAAACTTATGCCATTTGGAAGAAAATGCTTATATTTGTGAGTTGAGAAAATAAAGAAAACAAGATATGAACCTGACCATTTCCAGCACCAATCTCCTGAAGGCCCTCATGGATGTATCCAAGGCCATTCCGTCCAAGTCTCCGCTTCCCATCCTGGAGAACTTCCTGCTTGTACTCAAGGACGGCAAGTTGGAAATCACCGCCTCGGACTCCGAGCTCACCCTGCGCACCGCCATCGAGGTGGACAGCTGCGACGAGGAAGGCTCCGTGGCCATTCCCGCCCGCCACATGACGGAACTCCTGAAAGAACTCCCGGACCAGCCGCTCCGCATCAAGACCGTATCCGACGCCTCCTTCGAGTGCAGCTGGGCCAGCGGCAACTCCGTCCTCCCCTACTTCCCGGCCGATGATTACCCGGAAATCAAAACCACCGGTGAGGATGCCCTCAAGGTCACATTCCCGGCCGAAAGCCTGGTGGACGGCATCCAGGGCACCATCTACGCCACCGCCGACGACGAGATTCGTCCGGCCATGAACGGTATCTTCTTTGACATAGACACGGAAAGCACCACCCTGGTGGCTTCCGATTCCCACAAGCTTATCTGCTACACCACGGGAGACGTGAAGGCTACGGAGAAGGCCTCCTTCATCCTGCACAAGAAACCGGCCGCCGTGCTGCGTTCCATCATCGGCAAGGACGTGGAGAACGTGGAGATTGCCTTCGACAGCTCCACCGCCCAGTTCACCTTCGGGGCCACCACCATGGTGTGCCGCCTGGTCGTGGGCAAGTATCCCAAGTACCGGGACGTGATTCCCATGAACAACTCCAATGTGCTGCAGATAGACCGTCAGCTCCTGCTGAACACGGTGAAGCGCGTGGCCGTGTGCGCCAACAAGGCCTCCAACCACATCAAGTTCACCCTCAAGGAAGGGCAGCTGGAAATATCGGCCCAGGACCTGGGCTTCGCCCTGGCCGCCTACGAGAAGATTTCCTGCAACTATGCCGGAGACGAGCTTACCATCGGCTTCAAATCCACTTTCCTGACGGAAATCCTCTCCAACATGAGCTGCAACGGCCTCACCATCAAGTTTGCCGACGCCCGCCGCGCCGCCCTGATTCTCCCCGCGGAGGAAGAGGCCGATACGGAAAAGGTATGCGGTATCCTCATGCCTATCATGATCCAATAAATACAGGGGGCGCTGCCCCCTCATACACCCCCGCGGCTCCCGGGCTACACGCCCTCCGCCGGCGCTCTGCAGAGCGCATTTTAACACACTATGGAACTGAATTTAGAAAGACCCCTGCTGTTCTTTGATATTGAGAGCACGGGATTGAATATTGCCACTGACTGTATCTGCGAACTGAGTTTTGTGAAGGTGTTTCCCGGAGGGGAGACGCGCATCAAGACCTGGCGTTTCAAGCCCTGGGACTACGTGGCCCAGCGGCAGTATCCCATTGCACCGCAGGCATCGGCCGTCAACGGAATCAAGGACGAGGACCTGGCCGGCTGCCCCCGTTTTTGCGACAGCGTGGACGAGGTGGTTCAGTGGCTCTCCGACGCCGACCTGGCCGGCTTCAACTCCGCCAAGTTCGACCTCCCCATGCTGGCCGAGGAAATCGAGCGCGTGCGCCTTTACATGCACAAAGACATTGACATCGACCTCCACGCCAAGCTGATGGTGGACGTGCAGAACATCTACCACTACATGGAGCCGCGCAACCTCAAGGCCGCCTACCGCTTTTACTGCGGCGGAGAGGATTTCGAGAACGCCCACACCGCCGAGGCGGACACCGTGGCCACCTACGAGGTGCTCAAAGGCCAGCTGGACATGTACCCGGACAAACTCAAGAACGACGTCGGCTTCCTTTCCACCGTGGCCGGAAGGCCCCGCACGGTAGATTATGCCGGCAGGCTGCTCATGGGAGAGAACGGGGAGCCCGTCGTGAGCTTCGGCAAGCACAAGGGCAAAACGGCCCGGGAAGTATGGGAGACGGAACCCTCTTATTTTGCCTGGATTGAAGGCGGAGACTTCACCTTGGACACCAAACGGCAGTTCGCCAATCTGAAGGCCCGTTTCCAGAAAGAAAAGAAGGAGGCCCTCAGCCGGCCGGCCACCACGGACGAGCTGCAGGGACTGGCCAGTAAATTCAACACGGGTAAGTTATTTTAATTATCGGCGATTATTATTACATTTGTAAGAAATACCACAGCACTAAAACAGAAATGGCAGGCATCAAAACAGCAATCATAGGATACGGAAGGATGGGGGCGTATTATCGGAAGGTCATTTTGGATAATCCGGACCTGGAGCTGAAGATGATTTGCGATGCCTCCCCCGCCCAAAGGGAATGGGCACGGCAGGATGCTCCGGAAGCCCTGATAACGGACAAACCGGAGCAGATTTACGAAGACCCTGAAATTCAGCTGGTCATCCTCTGCGCCCTGGCCGATTCCCGGAAGGAGCAGATTGAGCGTTGTTTTGCCGCCGGAAAGAACGTGATTTCCGAAAAGCCGATAGGCGTCTGCCCCGAGCAGGAAAAGGAGCTGGTGAAACTGGCCGCCTCCGTGCCCCAGTTCTCCGCCGTCAACCTGTACCTCAGGAATTCCTGGTACCACCGGGCGATGAAAGAATTTGTGGAGTCGGGACAGATTGGGCAGCTGGCCATCGTGCGAATCTGCCACATGACTCCGGGCCTGGCGCCGGGAGAAGGGCACGAGTACGAAGGCCCCTGTTTCCACGACTGCGGCATGCACTACCTGGACATTGCGCGCTGGCATGCCGGCGCCCCCTATAAGACTTGGAACGCACAGGGCATCCGGATGTGGGACTACAAAGACCCCTGGTGGCTTAACAGCCACGGGACGTTTGAAAACGGTGTCGTGTTTGACATCACGCAGGGCTTCGTGTACGGACAGCTCTCCAAGGAGCAGACCCACCATGCGTATGTGGACCTGATTGGTACCCGTGGGGTGGTACACATGACCCACGATTTCAAGACGGCCCATGTGGAACTGAGGGGGACGGACCGCACGGAAATACTGGACAAGCCCTTCGGAGAGAAGAACCTGCCCGCCCTGTGCAGCCAGATGGCCCGCAGTATCCTTTCCGGCCGCAGAGACCCTGCCATGCCGGAATTCAAGGACGCGGCAGAGGCCTCCGAGGTGGCCTGGGAGATGCTCCGGGATGCCGCGACGCACGAAATGCCGGTAAAAGGCACAAGCGAGGAGCTGGTGCAGATCCGGGAGCGCCGCAGCAAAATGACAGACGGCTACGGACTGCTGAATAAAAGACACAACCACTAAACAACACACTGATATGAGTAAAGAAATGTCAAGAAGGTCGTTCCTCAAAGCAGGAACCGCCGCTGCCGTAGGGCTCTCTGTCATGCCCGGCCAACTCTTCGCAAAAGAAGGGAAGAAGACCGCCCCCGCCCCGCTGGGAAGAAAGCTCAAGATTCTGGGCGTCGGAATCGGCGGCCGGGGTGCCGGCGTGCTCAAGGAACTGGAGACCGAGGACATCATCGGCCTGTGCGACGTGGACTGGAAATACGCCGCCCACGTATTTGAGCGCTATCCCAAGGCCAAGCGTTACAAGGACTGGAGAGTCATGTTTGACGAACTCCTCCCCGAGGCCGATGCCGTGATGGTGGCCACCGCAGACCACACCCACGCCATCATTGCCGCCGCCGCCATCCAGGCCGGCAAGCATGTTTACTGCGAGAAGCCCCTCACCCGTACCGTTTACGAGTCCCGCCTGCTCACCAAACTGGCCGCCAAGTACAAAGTGGCCACGCAGATGGGCAACCAGGGCGCTTCCGGAGAAGGCGTCCGCAAGATTTGCGACTGGATTTGGAACGGTGAAATCGGCGAGGTAACCCGCGTGGAAGCCTTCACGGACCGTCCCATCTGGCCCCAGGGCCTGGAGCGTCCGGCCAAGGCCGAGAAGGTCCCCAAGACACTGGACTGGGATTTGTTCCTGGGCCCCGCCCCCTATCGGCCCTACCACTCCATCTATACCCCGTGGAACTTCCGCGGCTGGTGGGACTTCGGCACCGGCGCCCTGGGCGACATGGCCTGCCACATCCTGCACCCCGTTTTCAAAGCCTTGAAGCTGGGCTATCCCACCAAGGTACAGGGCAGTTCCACCGCCCTTCTCACAGAGTCCTGCCCGCAGGCCGAAAAGGTGCGCTTCGTGTTCCCCGCCCGTGACAACATGCCCAAGGTGGCCATGCCCGAGGTTACGGTAACCTGGACCGACGGCGGCATCCTCCCGGACCGCCCCGAAGGCCTCCCTGCCGGAAAGAACCTCAACGACAACGGCGGCGCCGTCATTTTCTACGGAACCAAGGACACCCTTATCTGCGGCTGCTACGGCGTGAACCCCTACCTCTTGTCGGGCCGCAATCCCGAGGTGCCGCACCTCCACCGCGAAATCAAGCTGAACCACCAGCAGGACTGGGTCCGCGCCTGCAAGGAAGACCCGGAGTTCCGCACCCCCTGCGCCTCCGACTTCGCCGAGGCCGGTCCCTTCAATGAAATGGTGGCCATGGGCGTTGTGGCCGTACGTCTCCAGGGCCTGAACCAGGAACTGGAATGGGACGGCGAGAACATGCGCTTTACCAACATCCCCGAGGGTGCCACCATCCGCACCATGATTCACGACGGTTTCTCCATCACGGACGGCCATCCCACCTTCGAAAATGTTTACACAGACCCTGTAGATGCCAACCAGTTTGCCAAAGAGCTCATCAAGCCCGTATTCCGCAAAGGCTGGACACTCCCCGAACTTCCGTAAAAAACCAAAAACAACATCGATATGAAAAAGATCTTAACACTTGCCGCTATGGCTGCACTCATGGTATCGGCCCTGTCCTGCGGGAACCAGGGTAACAAAAAAGCCGCCGTCCCCGCCTACAAGGTGGTGGAGGCCCCCCAGGTGGACCTTTCCACCTTCCCCGTAGATGAAGACGGTTATATCGTCCTCTTTGACGGCAGTTCCACCAAGGGCTGGCGCGGCTACGGAAAGGAAAGCCTTCCCCAGCGCTGGAGCATTGACGAAGGCGCCCTCAAATTCAGCGGCAGCGGCAGCGGCGAAGGCCAGACCGGCGAAGGCGGCGACGTCATCTTCGCCCATCAGTTCAAGAACTTCACCCTGGAGATGGAATGGAAAATCTCCAAGGGCGGCAATTCAGGTATCTTCTACCTGGCCAAGGAAGTGACCACCAAGGACGAGAACGGAAACGAGCGTTACGAGCCCATCTACATCTCCGCTCCCGAATACCAGGTGCTGGACAACGCCAATCATCCGGACGCCCTGCTGGGCGTGGACGGCAACCGTCAGTCCGCTTCCCTGTATGACATGATTCCGGCCGTTCCGCAGAACCAGAACCCTTACGGCGAGTGGAACAAGGTGAAGATCCTGGTCTACAAGGGCACTGTGGTGCACTTCCAGAACGATGTGAAAGTGCTGGAATACCACCTGTGGACCCAGCAGTGGACCGACATGCTCCAGGCCAGCAAGTTCTCCCAGAAGGACTGGCCCCTCGCCTTCGAACTGCTGAACAACTGCGGCGGAGAGAACCACGAGGGCTATATCGGCCTGCAGGACCACGGCGACGACGTGTGGTACCGCAACATCCGCATCAAGCTGATGGACTAAGCGCATGAAAAGAAGCTTTTTATCCCTCTCGCTTGCCCTTATGGCCTTCCTTCCGTCCTGCTCCTCCGGGGAAACGGCGCCCGTGAAAAAGGATATGTGCGTGCAGATGTATTCGGCCCGCAGCATCCTGAACCGCGACAATTATGCCGATATCCTGAAGGAGATGGCCGATATGGGCTACACGGCCGTGGAAACCGCCAGCTATGACAACGGCCTCATCTATGGGGACGAGCCCGAAGTCTTCAGGCAGAAGGTGGAGGCCGCCGGGATGAAGGTCCTGAGCGCCCATGTGAGCCGCGGCCTGTCCGAAGAGGAGCTGGAGAGCGGAGACCTCAGTGCCGCCCTGGCCTGGTGGGACAAGTGCATTGCAGACCATGTGAAAGCCGGTATGCAGTATCTGGTGACGCCCTGGATGGGCCTCCAGAAGAACCTGCACGACCTCCAGGTCTATTGTGATTACCTGAACGAGGTGGGCCGCCGCTGCCAGGCGGCCGGCCTCAAGTACGGCTACCACAACCACGCCTACGAGTTCGAGAAGGTGGAAGGACAGGTGATGTACGACTACCTCCTGGAGCACACGGACCCGGCTCTGGTCTTCTTCCAGATGGACGTGTACTGGGCCGTGATTGGAAAGGCCTCACCGGTAGACTACTTCAAGCGCTATCCGGGCCGGTTCAAGATGCTTCACATCAAGGATGAAT
>CADBHY010000047.1 GCA_902794615.1 uncultured Bacteroidia bacterium | reverse complement strand
CCGCTCGCACAGGGCCTCGATGAGGATGTGCGGCACGCTGGCGATGCTGGAAAGATGCACATGGTCTCCGCTCCGTACGGCTTTGACGGCCTCCCGGGCGCTGATGAAAGTTTCCTTGCTCATAGCTACAAGCAAAGATAAGGATAATTTGCCGTTTCGGCTACATTTAATGGCCGTTTTTGTTGCCGAACTGGCCAATTTCAAGTTTCGGCTACATTTTATGGCCGTTTTTGTTGCCGAGACTGGGAAGATAAGGGGAACATGGCGTCCACTGCCGGAAGCGGAACCCGCAGCAGGCGGGCCAGCTGCTTGTTGGATGCATTGAAGTCGTATTTCAGCCTGGACGCCACCGACAGGCGCTGCGCCTCCGTAAGTTCTGCGTACTTGGACGTGCCAAACGCTTCCCTAAGCAGTTTCAGACATAGCGGCAGCAACTCCTCGTCCGGAAAAACGGGTTTCTCTCCCAGCCTGCGTGCCACCTCTACCTGGGCCTCCACATTCTTTGCTACATAATAAGCGAACTGCCGGGCCGACTCAAACATAGACTCCACCAGTTTGTAATTGACAAAACTGGCGGGATGCGGCATGTCATCAATCATCATCAGCGTATCCGGAAGGCCGATGTCCTTGGACATGGTGACGGTCTGTTTCTGACGGATGCTCATTCCTTTCACCGGCCTGCTATGCAAATATGGCAACAAAGGGTTGAAATACAGGAAGGCCGATGTCTGAAGGTTTACAAAAGGATGGATGTCTTCCCGTACCACAAACGGATTACGTATTACATAGGCTACCTCTGTCCGAAACTGCTCCCGGGATGTAATGGGCGTGGATTCTGCCACCAACCTGTTCAACACACCCGGGTTTCCATGCCGGGCCAGGTAAAGGGCGAAACGCCGGATGAAAGACTGGAAAAACAACTGCCCGCAGGTTCCTTTCAGTATAAAATGAAAATGGTTTGACATAAGGGCGTACGCCAGTATTTGCATACCGGATTCCGCAGCGGCCATGGCCATATGGGCCAGAGCCACGCAATAGTCTTTCCTTGCCTGAAAGATTACGCCTGATTCAAGGGCCGGCGTATGCAGATGGACACATGTACTCATAGTGCAAACATAAGCTTTCCGAATGAAAACACCGCGCATCGTAAAAAAAGTTGTGTTGTTTTACATGCTTTTTGTGTGTTTCTTACGATTTTTCGCAAGATTTTTGTTGTAACTTTGCGCCCATGCATACCAAAGAAGAAAAACTGAAGGCCTTCGAGCGCCTGCTGGACATCATGGACGCCCTCAGGGAAAAATGCCCCTGGAACGCCGCCCAGACCATGGATACCATCCGCCCCATGACGGAGGAAGAAGTGTACGAACTCAGCGACACCATCCTGGAGGGGGACCGCCCGGGAACGGCCAAGGAGATAGGGGACCTGCTGTACCACATGGTCTTTTATGCCAAAATCGGAGAGGAGGAAGGCGCCTTTGACATAGCCGACAGCATGAACAAGGTGTGCGACAAAATGGTGTTCCGCCATCCGCACGTCTTTGGGCCGGAGGCGGGTAAAGCCACATCGGCCAAAGAGATTGCCGATACCTGGGAACTGGTGAAGGCGAAGGAGAAGGACGGCAACAAAACCGTGATGGGAGGCATCCCCAAGGCCATGCCGGCCGTCCTCAAGGCCCTTTCCATGCAGGAGAAGGCCCGAGGCTGCGGCTTCGACTGGGAAAAGAGGGAGGATGTCTGGGCCAAAGTCCAGGAAGAAGTGAACGAAGTGAGCGAAGCCGTGGCCGACGAGGACCCGGACCACCGGGAGGAAGAATTCGGCGACCTGCTGTTTGCCGCCATCAACGCCGCCCGCCTGTACGGCGTGGACCCGGAAGCCGCCCTCAACCGCACGTGCGAAAAATTCCGCACCCGTTTCAATTACATCGAGACCGAAACCTTCCGCCAGGGCCGCCAGCTCAAGGACATGACGCTGGCCGATATGGACGCCCTCTGGGACCAGGCCAAAAAACTCGGCAACAAAAACGGGGGTAAAATGTAGCCGAAACTTGAAATTGGCCAGTTCGGCAACAGAAACGGGGGTAAAATGTAGCCGAATTGCAGGATAGGGGGAAAATTCGTATCTTTGCAGGCTTAAACACAATTTGCTATGGCAGAGAATACGCTGTTGGAGAAGGTTCTGAGCCTTCAGGATAAATACAAGAAGCTGGAGCAGCAGCTTGCAGACCCCGCTGTGATAGCGGACATGAAGAAGTTTGTCCAGCTGAACAAGGACTACAAGGAGCTGCAGCCCATCATTGCCGCCGGCCTGGAGTACAAGAGGCTGGTGGACGAACTCTCGCAGGCCAAGGACATCCTCATCAACGAGAAGGATGAAGACCTCAAGGAAATGGCCAAGGAGGAGATAGCCCAGATTGAGCCCAAACTGCCCGACATGGAGCAGAACATCAAGCTCCTTCTGATTCCGGCCGACCCTGACGACAGCAAGAACGCCATGGTGGAAATCCGCGGCGGTACCGGCGGTGACGAGGCCGCCATCTTTGCCGGAGACCTCTTTCGTATGTATCAGCACTTTGCAGAGCGGCGCGGCTGGAAGCTGGAAATCACAGACCAGGCTCCCGGCACCTCCGGCGGCTACAAGCAGATTGTATTCAAGCTCTCCTCCTCCACCGACGGCGTATACGGCGTGATGAAATACGAATCCGGCGTGCACCGCGTACAGCGCGTGCCCCAGACGGAAACCCAGGGCCGCATCCAGACATCGGCCGCTTCCGTGGCCGTGTTCCCGGAAGCCGGTGAGTTCGATATCGAGCTCAATCCGGCCGATATCCGCAAAGACCTCTTCTGCGCCTCCGGTCCCGGAGGACAGGGCGTGAACACCACCTATTCGGCCGTGCGCCTCACCCACATCCCTTCCGGTATTGTGGTGCAGTGCCAGGAGGAGCGTTCCCAGCTCAAGAACCTGGACCGCGCCATGGAAGAGCTCCGTACCCGCCTGTACAACATGGAGCACCAGAAGTACCTGGACGGCATTGCCGCCAAGCGCAAGACCATGGTGAGCACCGGTGACCGCAGCGCCAAGATCCGTACCTACAACTACCCGCAGGGCCGCGTGACGGACCACCGTATTGGCTGGAGCATGTACAACCTGCCCGTGTTTATGGACGGAGACATCCAGGAGTGCATTGACCAGCTGCAGATTGCGGAAAACGCAGAGCGGCTCAAAGAAGCAGGGGAGGAAGCATAATATGGCACGCAATCCCGAAGAACTCAAGGCGCTGGGCCACAAGGCCGAATACAGCCAGAACTACGCCCCCGAGGTGTTGGAAACCTTTGAGAACCAGCATCCGGACAACGACTACTGGGTACGTTTTAACTGCCCGGAATTCACCACGCTGTGCCCCATCACCGGCCAGCCGGACTTTGCCGAGATTCGCATCAGCTACGTTCCGGACGTGAAGATGGTGGAGTCCAAATCTCTGAAACTGTACCTGTTCAGCTTCCGCAGCCACGGAGATTTCCACGAAGATTGCGTGAACACCATTATGAAGGACCTCATTAAGCTGATGGATCCTAAATACATTGAGGTGACGGGCTTCTTCACGCCGCGCGGCGGCATCTCCATCTACCCCTACGCCAATTACGGTCGCCCGGGTACAAAATGGGAGACGCTGGCCTGGGACCGCCTCTCCCGTCAAGAGTAGTTTTCTTCTGCGTTTGTTCTACAGGATGGTTCCGCCCGGCGTTATGCGCAGCCGGGTTTCACGGTCGGTGTAGTTGTTTTCGCATTCCAGCGTATAGTATTCGTTCGGTGCCGATGCGGAAAGCGTGTGCTTGGCATCGTCAATGTGCCAGCCGTTGCCCAGTGTTGCCATGACGACGTTCACCAGGGTCTGAGGCAGTTCGTTTACAGCCAGTTCGGTCTGGGTGGAAAGCCAGGTGCCGTCGGTCAGGAACCAGGCTTCCTTTTCGTGGCGCTCGTGGTAGAACTCTGCATTTACTTTTCCGTATTCCATTTCCCATTCTACGCGCTGTACGTTGGGGAACATGGTGGCAAACGTGATTTTTGCAGCAGCAAAAATATCGCCTGAGCCGGTGTTTCCGCCGGTATTTCCGCCGGTATTTCCACCGGTATTGCCGCCAGTGTTGCCGCCGGTTCCGGGCAGATTAAGCAGGGTTCCGTCGGGGAGCACCTGGATGCGGGCCTCCTGGCGGGACTGCACTTTTTCACAGTCCAGCAGATAGTATTTTTCCGGGAGGCTGCTGGTTTCGAAGAATTCGGCCTCCTCTACGTACCAACCGGCGCCGAGGCTGCCCAGAACGGCGTCAATGACGTTTTTGGGGACTTCGTACAGCGGCAGTTCGGTACGGGTCTGCACCCAGGTACCGTCGGTCAGGAACCAGGCCTCGCGTTCGTACAGGCCATCCTTGAAATCCATGACGATGGTGTTCCCGGCGCCATGTTCCCATTCCACATCCCAGGCATTCGGGTATTGGTTGTAAAAAGCCTCTTCTACGGCGCCCAATGCGCCATTGTGGTTCAGGCGATTTTGACAGGCTGTCGTCAAGATCGCCGCCAGCAAAATGCAGGTAAACGTTTTTCTCATAACACAATATAAATTAGTGAAATATTATCTACCGATATTTTTAGAAGCTGTTTTGAAATGGTTGCCGAAGTTTGTTATATGGATTTTTCGAGATAGTTTCACCTTTGGAAGAGGGAGCGTAGCCGTAGCTACGTGACCGATGAGAAAGGTGAAAATGGCCGGAAAGGTCGTGTAAATAACAAGAGCAATTATTTCAAAACAGCTTCTTAATCATCGATCCTGACAAAGTTGCAGTTTTTGTCGAACTCCAGTTCCAGGCCGTTCGATATCTTCACTTCGTATCCCCAGCGGCTTCGCTCAATCTGGTTCACGTGCAGGCCGGAAAAGGCTTCTTTCACATAGGAAAGGATGCGGGAGGGGATGACGGCTTCGGGGATGGCTTCTCCTTTGGGGTATTTGATTTCCTTCCAGTTTCCGGAGCGGTCGAATTCCACCCGGGCCAGGTCGGCAAACAGGACCTCGTACTCATTCCACTCGGCCGTCACCTGCAGGATTTTTTTGTTCTGGAAGTGCTCTTTGACAAAGTTCCGGGCTTCTGCGGGCATTTTTTCAAAGGGGATGACTTTTCCGTCGGCCAGGGCCAGGACGGGCATGAGCATGAGGCTCAGGACTGCGAGAATGATTTTTTTCATATTCGTATTTGTTTGGTTTTCTGCAGGCAAAGGTAGGGCTCTTTTGTTACCGGGTGAATACGTGACCGTTACATTATTGTTACACTCTTGTAAATCCGCCCGAAATGTCCCATTTTTGTACAGCCAATGAACAGGAAGGAAAATATCAAGATTCTGCTGGTCGATGACGAGCCGGATATCCTGGAAATCCTGCGGTACAACTTCTGCGCGTCGGGATACCAGGTGACCGCCGTTACATCGGCCGAGGAGGCCCTCACGCTGGACCTGTCCGTTTTCGGCCTCATCATCCTGGATTTGATGCTGGGGGGCATGTCCGGGGAGCGGCTTACCATGCTCCTGAAGGAGAATCCCTTGACGGCCGATATCCCCCTTATCATGCTCACGGCGAAAAATGCCCGGGAAGACATTATCGACGGCCTTCGGCTGGGCGTGGACGACTATGTCTCCAAGCCCTTCTCCGTGCAGGAGCTCCTGTTGCGGGCGCAGGCTGTCCTCCGGCGTTCCCGCAGGCCCGCTTCCCGCGGGGATGCAGGGGAGGAAAAGGCCCTTTCCCTGGACGAAAGGGGAAAGAGCCTGCGCATAGAAGGCAAAACGCTTTCCCTCACGCGCACGGAGTTCGGCATCCTTCAGCTTCTGATGGAGCATCCCGGCCGGGTTTTTTCACGGGAGCAGCTTTTGGACAAGGCCTGGCCGGAGGGCGTGGTGGTGACAGACCGGAGCGTGGATGTGAGCATCACCCGCCTCCGCAAGAAGCTGGGCCCGTATGCAAAATGGATTGTAACCCGTCCCGGACACGGATATGCTTATACGGATGAAGACATCGAAGTTTAGCCGACAGCTGTTTTTCAGCATCATTCTGCTGTTCCTGCTTTTTGCCGGGGCGTTCCTCCTGTATCAGGCGCAGCGGGAAAAAACCTTCAAAATTGCGCTTCTGGACCGGCAGCTGCAAGATTACAATACGGCACTGGGAGATGCCCTGCTGCACATGCCGATAGAGGAAGACACCCTCCAGAGCTATCTGCAGACGCATCCCCTTCCTTCCCTTCGCCTCACCATCCTGGATGCGCACGGTTTCGTCCTGTTTGATAACCAGACCAAGGAATACCCCAACTTGAGCGACCACCGCAGCCGGAAGGAAATTCAGGATGCGCTGCGCACGGGAAAAGGCTATTGCCTGGACCGCCGGAGCGTTACGGTGGAAGGGGAGTATTTCTATTCGGCCACGTGGATTCCCGAGCAGGAGCTGCTTGTCCGATCGGCCCTTCCTTACGACGAACATCTTCCGCAGGCACTCAAACCGGACTATACCTTTCTTCTGTATGCCCTGGCCCTGATGCTTCTTCTGCTGGCCGTCCTGTACGGCTTCTCCCGGAAGGTGGCGCAGATTGTAGCCAAGGCGCAGGACAGGGAGAGCCTGGCCCTGCAGAAAGAGATGACGCAGAATATCTCCCATGAGCTCAAAACGCCCGTCGCCGGCATCCGGGGCTATTTGGAGACCTTGCATCTGCATCCGGACATGCCCGTACAGACGCAGCGTCAGTTCATCGGGCGCTGCCTGGCACTCTCCCGCCGCCTGGCCGGTCTGGTGGAAGATTTGGGAACCCTGGACGGTGCCGAAAGAGAACTCCAGCATGAAAAACTGGATGTGGCCGATATTATCCGGCAGGTGCTGGAGGATACGGAGGCGGACTTTTCACGCAATGGCATGACGGTGGAAACGGACATTCCGGAGCGGATACCGCTGCAGGGCGACGGAAAGCTCCTGTACAGCCTTTTCCGGAACCTGGCCGACAATACGCTGCGCTATGCCTCGGCGGGAAGCCGGCTGCAAGTGAAAGCCTGGGCCGATGGTGCCCGCTGGCAGTTTTCCGTTTCCGACGACGGCCCGGGCGTGCCGGAAGAAAGCCTTCCGCACCTTTACGAGCGTTTCTACCGTACAGACAAGGGACGCAGCCGTGAACTGGGCGGAACCGGCCTGGGCCTGTCCATCGTTTATGAGGCGGTCCGCCTTCACGGAGGCGAAATATGGGCCGAGCCGGTCTTGCCCCACGGACTGCGCCACCGTTTTTTCCTGGGCTGATTAGCCCTTATACGGCCGGAAGGCCACGCAGGCGTTGTGCCCTCCGAAACCGAAGGAATTGGAGAGGCCCAGGGTGAGGTCTGTCTTGACGGCCACGTTGGGGGTGTAGTCCAGGTCGCATTCCGGGTCCGGGGTGTCCAGGTTGATGGTGGGCGGGCAGATTCCTTCCTTGAGGGCCATCACGGTGGCCACGGCCTCGGCGGCGCCGGCGGCACCGAACATGTGGCCGGTCATGGACTTGGTGGAGGAGATGTGGGCCTTGTAGGCGTAGTCTCCCAGGGCCACCTTGCAGGCGATGGTTTCTGCAATGTCGTTGAGGTGGGTGCCCGTTCCGTGGGCGTTGATATAGAGATTGTCCTTGGAAGGGTCAAAGCCGGCTTCCGTCAGGGCGTCCTTGATGGACTTGGCCTGGGTGCTGCCGTCCGGGCGGGGAGCGGTGGCATGGAAGGCGTCGCAGGTATTGCCGTAACCCACCATTTCTCCGTAGATGGTGGCTCCGCGCTCCAGGGCATGGTCTAAGGATTCCAGCACCAGCACGGCGGCGCCGTCACCCATCACAAACCCCTGGCGGTTGGCATTGAAGGGGAGCGAGGCGTACTTGGGGTCCGTGGAGCGGGTAAGGGCCTTGGCGTTGTAGAAACCGGCGATGCCCAGCGGAATGGAAACATGCTCGCTGCCGCCGGCGATGATGGCGTCGGCATAGCCGTGACGGATGGCGCGGAAGGCCTCGCCGATGCAGTGGGAAGAGGTGGCGCAGGCCGTCACAATGTCTAAGCAGGGGCCCTCTGCGTGGTGTTTGATGGCAATGTGCCCGGCCGCGATATTGGAAATCATGGTGGCGATGAAAAGCGGCGAAATCCACTTTCCGGACGGGTCTTCAATCATTTTCTGGGTTTCGCGGTACTGCACCTCGAAACCGCCGATGCCGGAGCCAACGTACACGCCCAGGCGGTAGGGGTTGATGTTGGCGTTTTCTCCCTCCGACACCAGGCCCGCCTGCTGCATGGCCTGCCAGGCCGATGCCATGGCATAGAGCGTGAAATTGTCCTGCTTGCGGATAAAGGGTTTTTCCATGCCGAAGCGCTCCGGGTCAAAGTCTTTCACTTTGCCGGCAAAGGTGACGGGCATGTCTTTGAAGGCCTCTACGTAATCAATTCCGCAGACACCGTGGATGAGGTTGTTCCAGAAGGTATCGACGTCCGAGCCCAAAGAGGACACGACGCCCATTCCGGTAACGGCTACTCGCTTAGGTTCCATATAGTTTTTTTCAATTTTCCTTATTGAATTGCAAAAGTAGGCATTTTCAGGGAGATTACAAAAATTGGCATATCCGGAGATTTTTGAGTAACTTCGCATACTAATTCGTTGGAGTATGAAAACCACAGAGCAAAGTTCGCATTTCGAGCACCTGGACGCCATGTCCACCCGGGAAATCCTGGAGGGCATCAATCAGGAGGACCGTCTGGTCCCCGTGGCCGTGGCCCAGGCCATTCCGGCCATCGAAAAACTGGTGGACGGGATTGTGGAGCGGGTCCCCAAGGGAGGCCGCGTTTTCTATACCGGTGCCGGCACGTCCGGCCGATTGGGCATCGTGGATGCCTCCGAGATAGAGCCCACCTACGGCGTGTCGGATTTGTTCATCGGCGTGATGGCGGGCGGTGACGGCGCCATCCGTCATGCCGTGGAAGGGGCCGAAGACAATGCGCTCCAGGGTTGGGAAGACTTGCAGCGTTTCCATCCCACCTCCATGGACGTGCTGGTGGGCATTACGGCTTCCGGCGGGGCGCCCTATGTGCTGGGGGCCATCCGGAAAGCCCGCGAGGCGGGCCTCCTGACGGGCGCCATCACCAACAACGAAGACAGCCCCGTGGTGCGTGAGGCCCAGATTGCCATGGTGGCCAGCGTGGGGCCGGAGTTCGTGACAGGCTCTACCCGCATGAAGTCCGGAACATCGGCCAAACTCATCCTCAATATGATTTCCACCGCGTCCATGATTCGGCTGGGCCATGTGAAGGGCAACAAGATGGTGGACATGCAGCTCACCAACCAGAAACTGGTGGACCGCGGCACCCGCATGATAATGGAAGCTACCGGAATCAAGGATTATGACCAGGCCCAGGCGCTCCTGCTCCGCTACGGACAGGTGCGCAGCGCCGTTGAGGCCTATTTTAAAAAATAAGAACCATGTGGCAGAGAATCCAAACCCTTTTTCTTCTGATATCGGCCGGCCTGGCGGCGGCCCTTTGCCTGAGTCCCGCCTATAGGCTGGCAAGCCCCGAAGGGCTTGTCGAGGTGTCTTACTGGCAGCTCCGGAGCCCGTATTTCGGGATTTTGCTGGGCATCGTGGCCTTCCTGATTGTGCTGGCCCTGGTGGTGTACAAATCCCGCATCCTGCAGATGCGCCTGGCGGTGCTGTCGGCCATCATGGCCTTGGGGATGCAGCTTTGGCTGGCCTGGATGTACTTTACCTTCGAGGGTCCGGTTTTCCATTGGACGGTCATTTTCCCGCTGCTCATCTGCATCAGCAACCTGCTGGCCGCCCGCGGAGATTTCCAGGACCAGCTGGTGGTGGAAAGCGCCTACCGGGTGCGGGAACGCCGCAAACGCAAACGTAAATAACAGAGATATGATGAAACCTACACTTCTTGTACTGGCTGCCGGTATGGGCAGCCGTTATGGCGGACTCAAGCAGATGGACGGCCTGGGCCCCCACGGAGAAACCATTATCGACTATTCCATTCACGACGCGGTTGAGGCCGGCTTCGGCAAGGTGGTCTATATTGTCCGCGAGTCTTTCAAAGAGCAGATGGAGCAGGCGGTGAAGCAGAAATATGCCGGAGTCAAGACCGTGGACGGAGAGCCCCTGCAGTTTGTCTTCGTAACCCAGGAGCTGGACAAGATTCCCGCCCCTTTCACCGTTCCCGAGGAGCGTGTGAAGCCCTGGGGAACGGCCCACGCCGTGCTTATGGGCGCATCCGTGATTAACGAGCCCTTCGCCGTAATTAACGGAGACGATTTTTACGGCAAGGAATCTTTCAAGATTCTCGGAGACTGGTGCCGGAAGCATGCTTCCACCCGGGGCCAGTACTGCATCGTGGGCTTCGAGCTGGAGAACACCCTGAGCGAGAACGGCAGCGTGTCCCGCGGCATCTGCTCCTACGATGCCAAGGGCAATCTGACAGACATTGCCGAGCATCTGGAGATTGCCCGCGAGGCCGACGGAAAGGTCTATGGCAACAACTCCGTGAACGGAGAGAACCATGTGCAGTTGGACGCCAAGGCCCTCTGCTCCATGAACATGTGGGGTTTCACCCCGGATTACTTTGAGAAGAGCGCGGAGATTTTCAAGACTTTCCTCAAGGAGCACATCACCGAGCCCAAGAAGGAATACTACATCCCTTACGCCGTAGATGTGATTGTAAAGGGCGGCGAGGGCTCCTGCGAGGTGCTTTCCACCCCTTCCCGCTGGTTCGGCGTCACCTACAAGGAAGACCGCCCGGGCGTGGTGGCCAAGTTTGCGGAGCTCGTAGAAAAAGGTATTTATCCCAGCCCCCTGTATTGATATGACCCCTCCTCCTTTGTTCAAAAAGGCACGTCAGGTCAATAATTACGACCTCTATGCCAATCACGCCTGGTATGTGCCGGGCGTGAAGGGCATGTTCGTCCTGCTGGGCTGGTTCCTGGCGGGCAACCTGCTGGGCAGCCTGGTGGAAGTGATAGGCATGGCTTTTTTGCCTGCGGAAATTATCCAAAAGTACGCCATGCTGGTGGTATATCCGCTGTCCTTCCTGCCGCCTATGGTATATGCCGCGCAGAAGAGCCAGCGCAACAGCCTGTTTGAGACCGGCTACAAGCTGAACAGCAGCCACTTCGGCCCCTTCAAGGCCTGGCAGGTGGTGCTCATCACCGTGGGGCTGTCGTTTGCCACCATGATATCGGCCGATTTGCCCAACTACTGGAACTACAAGCTCACCACGGCCACGCCGGCCATGAAGAGCTTCTACGACACCATTGTGGAACTGCTCAAGC
>CADBHY010000046.1 GCA_902794615.1 uncultured Bacteroidia bacterium | reverse complement strand
TTGTCTCACAGTAACTTCCTGTACATTCCTCGTTCAAAAATCGAACGAGGAATGTCCTATAACGCCATGAGTATCAGTGTGTTAGCTGCCAAGCTGACGGTGGCCATACACACAAGCCATTGCAACAGACACGCGCCTATACAATTCCGCGCACGTCCTCCGGGCTTAAACCGACCAGATCCGCAACAGTCTGTTCGTCCATCCCCTTGGCCTTCATTCTGAGCACCAGTTCCCGTTGCATTTCGGCCTTCCCTTCGGCCAAACCAACCTCACGCCCTTCGGCCAAACCAACCTCACGTCCTTCGGCCAAACCAACCTCACGTCCTTCGGCCCTTCCTTCTTCAAGGCCTTCTTGCCTGGCGTACTCTTTCCATGCCAGTATGTCCAGTTCTGTTCTCATAACTTTGTTATAGTTAAGCAATTGCCTTTCGTCCATATTGGCAAAGGCCGTTGCATCGTACAGGAGCTGGAGCAGCTCTCCTTTGAAATTTGTCGGCCTTTGGTTCTGCAGGTGCCCGTATTTGAGGGAGAAAGCAAGCTTCTCAAGCAAGGTGCGGCACTTGTCTTGTTCGTTCTCCTTCCACCGGAGCCGTCCCAACTCCAGGTAAACGAAGTGCAGTGCATCGGTCATCATCTCCCCGGTGCGCGGACTTCGGAGGTCGTATCGGCTTATCATCCCTTCCTCGAGGGTGTTTTCGTCTTCGTGCGGCATCTTGAAATTCAAGATGCTAATTACGTAGACGGGGTTCAGCGCGTAGTTCATGCGTCCTTGGGCCGATTCCTGCGGCAACGACTTCATCCGTTCCATAATCTGCGAACGAATGGGGTAGGTTGCGTAGTACAACATCCGTTCCCGGAAGCTGCTTTGCGCAAGGAACTGCATCTCCACGATGATGCGCTCTCCGTTGTTGGTTGTGCAGAACAGGTCAAATGTACAATTTTTGTCGGACAAAATCAAGCCATGCTGCTCTTTATCGTCCAAAGAGAGCGATTGGATGGTTTTCCCCGGGAGGAAGAATTCCACCAGTTTAATGAGGAGCCGATTGTTAGAGGGCTCCGTGAGAACCACCTTGAAGGCGTCGTCATACAGAATGTTTGCAAAAGTTGCCATGATAATTAGGTTTATGACCTGCCGACGTTGACAGGTTTTGCAAACATAAGCATTGTGCGCAAATACCCTTGGCAACTAACTCATTGTCTCACAGTGACTTCCCGTACATTCCTCGTTCAAAAATCGAACGAGGAATAGTATATAACACAATGAGTATCAGTGTGTTAGTTGCCGCCCCCGCAGAATCTTTCAAATTATCATTTTATGATAACTATTTTATGGTAATTTGATTTCTTTTGTTTATCTTTGCTCCTGATAAACGAAGATGCTTATGAAGAATCCATTTGTAACCAACGGTTATGCGGGCGCAGAATACTTCTGCGACCGCGTTCAAGAGACGGCGTCACTCCGTGAGCTTCTGCTCAATGAGAACAATGTTGCGCTTATCTCTCCCCGTCGCATCGGCAAAACGGATCTTATCTGGCATGTCTTCGATGATGAGGAAATCCGTCGCACGCACTACTGCTTTGTTGTAGACATCTATGCCACCAAGAACCTGAGTGATTTTGTGAATATGCTGGGAAAGGCGGTTATAGATGAACTTCGGCCCAAGGGAAGGCGGGCGTGGGAGAAGTTTGTTACGATTGTGTCTTCCTTGCGCTCCGAAATCTCTTTTGACATGAACGGGCTTCCTGTCTGGAGTGTCGGGCTTGGCGCCATCAACAACCCGGCCGTTACGCTGGGAGGCCACCATCCGCACGTATGTCCAGCGTTGCACCAATGCCCACTTCATCTTCTCCGGCTCCCAGCGCCACATGATGAACGGGATGTTCACGTCGCCTTCCCGTCCGTTTTATCAGGCCGTGTCCATTATGAACCTTCAACCGCTGGATTTGCCGGTCTATACGGACTTTTGCATCGGCAAGTTTGAACAAGCCGGCAAACATCTGAATTCTGATGTTGTTGCCTCGCTTTACCAGCGCTTCGACGCCGTGACCAGTTATATGCATCGTATCCTGAATGTTCTTTATGCCAGGACAGGGGAAGGGGAGATTTGCATGCTTCCCATGGTTGATGAGGCCATTGATTTTATCCTCAGGATGTCTTCGGACACGTATGAATCCCTGTACTACCAGATGCCTCAGAAACAGCGGATGCTCTTTTTGGCCATAGCCAAGGAAGGAAAGGCTGTTGAGGTCACCGGCGGTAAGTTTATCCATAAGCACAGGCTCAACTCGGCCAGCAGCGTAAGTTCTGCTCTGAAGGGTCTGTTGGAAAAGGATTTCGTAACCATGGACAAGAATGCTTACAGTGTTTACGACCAGTTTTTCTCCCTATGGCTTGCGTTCAAAGGACTGATTTAACAGGGGGGCTTGCTGCCCTTGGTCGCTAACTACTTGTCCCTCAGTAACTTCCTGTACATTCCTCGTTCAAAAATCGAACGAGGAATAGTATATAACGTAATGAGTATCAGTGTGTTAGTTGCCGCCCCCCCGCCACGCCGCCCGCGCCACGCCTGCGCCCCGCCCCCTCCGTCGGCCATGCCAGCCCCCCGCCTCACTCCTCCTTGGGTTCCAGGCGGGCGCGGATGCCGGGCAGGATGGTCTCCAGGGCGTCCAGCACCTGGTGCGGGGAGTAGCCGCTCCGCACGGCCAGGAACACGGCGTCGTCTCCGGCGATGGTTCCCATGATAGGGGCCGAGGGGTGCCGGTCCAGGTAGGTGGCCACGGCCGGAGCATAGCCTACGGGCGTTTTGATGACGGCCAGCGGCAGGGAGAACTCGATGCTCGTGATGCCGTTTCCTACAGACGGGGTGGCGGGTTTCCGTTCGGTGGCTATCTGGTATCCGCCCCCCGGAATCTTCCGTATATGCAAGGCCTTGAGGTCACGCGAGAGCGTGGCCTGCGTGGCGGCTATGCCGCGGTCGGCCAGTTTCTGAAGCAGTTCTTCCTGGCTGTAGACGGGCCCCTGGGCCACAATTTCGCGCACGGCGGCTTGTCTGGTGGCAATGTTCTGCATGGTTTTCGGCATTTGGTTTCTCGGCAAAGATAATGAATAAAAATGAATATTCGAGAATAATTCTGCATTTTATGCAAAAATATCTTAAAAACGCTTGGATTTCTCGTAAATTCTGAATTATTTTGCAGGCAAAAGATTAGTAAGGTATTCTAAAACTATTCACAATGAAAGGAATCAAGACTTTATTCTCTGTCCTGTTCCTGGCCGTGGGCCTTTCTGCCGCAGCGCAGAATATCACGGTGAAAGGAACGGTCACGGATGCCCAGACGGGCGATCCGATTCCCGGTGCCGGCGTTGTCGTAAGCGGCACGGCTACAGGTGTTGTCACCGATTTTGACGGCACGTATTCCATTACCGTCGCTTCTGACGGTGTCCTTATCTTCTCCTCCATCGGATACGAAACCATGCAGGTTCCGGTGCAGGGCAAGAAGAATCTGAACGTAGAACTTTCTCCGAGCGCTGAATTCATTGACGAGACCATTGTAGTCGCCTATGGTACAGCCAAGAAGAGTTCCTATTCCGGATCGGCCACCATGGTGCGTTCCGAGGAACTGGCCCAGAAGCCCGTGTCTTCCGTGGAGCAGGCCCTGCAGGGCAAGGTGGCCGGTTTGCAGGTGAGCACCGCTTCCGGTCAGCCGGGTGCGGCCACTACCTTCCGCATCCGTGGTACAGGCTCGCTCAATGCCTCTTCCGATCCGCTGTATGTGATTGACGGTGTGGCCACCACCAGCACCAGCTATTCCAAGAATGCCAGCGATGCCAACACCACCACCAGCATCCTGTCCAGCATCAACCCTCAGGACATTGAGTCCATCACGGTGCTGAAGGATGCCGCCGCCGCTTCCCTGTATGGCTCCCGCGCCGCCAACGGTGTGGTCATCATCACTACCAAGAGCGGAAAAGCCGGCCAGGGACACCTGAACTTCAATGCAGCCGTAGGAATATCGGCCGTTCCCAAACAGTACAAGATGGCCAGTTCTACAGACTACTACAAGATGGTGTATAATGACTATCTGGATGTTGCCAATGCAACGGGAAAAGACTACACTTGGGCCAATGCCCAGACGCAGGGAACCTTCTCCTGGAATCCGTTCAACATTGACAATCCCTTTGACGCCAATGGTCAACTGGTGAGCGGAGCCAAGAATATCATCAACACCGACTGGCAAAACGAAGTGATGAAGAAAGGTTATTCCCAGGATTACAACCTGAGTTATTCCGGCGGAACGGACAAGATCAATTACTTCTTCTCCATCGGCTACTTTGACCAGACCGGCACCACTCCTTCCGCCCGCTATACCCGTTATTCCGGGAAGGCCAGCATTGACGCCAAACTGAACTCATGGCTCAAGGGTGGAATGAATGTGGTGTTCTCTTATGCCACCCAGAATTCAGAGGTGTCCTCCAGTGCCGGTGCCTCTCCTTTGTATAACGCCATTTCCTTCCCGAACGCCGTTCCGGTGTACAAGGTGGATACGAACGGTAACTACGTACTGGATGCCAACGGTGAAAAGCAGTTCAACTGGACCAACCCGGCTTCCAAGGACTTCAACCCCATCGCTATTCCCCAGCTGAACATCAACAAGGCCAATACGGCCCGTCTGCTGGCCTCTTTCTATACTGAAATCAAGTTTATGGAAGGCCTGACGGCAAAGACGGTTTTCTCTCCCGACTACGTGTCCGTGTATGATACGTTCTACTGGAACAAGTATCACGGCGACGGCCCTGCCTATGGCGGCCGCGGCGGCAGAACCCAGACTTCCGACCTGATGTTTACCAGCACCACCACCCTGAACTTCAACAGGACTTTCGCCGATGTGCACAATGTCTCCGCCATGGCCGGTTTCGAATATTGGCAGAGTAAGATTACCCGTTTTGACGGTGCTGCCACGGGATTCGCCTTCGACTTCCTTACGGAACTGGCCGGCGCCAACAAGCCGCAGTCCGTCACCTCTTTCTATACCCAGGCCGCCCTTATTTCCTGGTTGGGTCATGCAGAGTACAATTATGCAGAAAAATACTTTGCATCGGCCTCCTTCCGCCGGGACGGTTCCTCCGTCTTCGGGGCAGACAACAAATGGGGTAATTTCTTCTCTGTGGGAGCCTCCTGGCGGGCCAAACAGGAAGATTTCCTGAAGGACGTGGACTGGCTCAGCGACCTCAAGCTGCGCGTGAGCTATGGTACCTCCGGTAACAATGCCGGACTCAGCCGCTACCAGTCCCTGGGTCTGTGGGTTGCCTCTGACAACTACCAGTACGGTTACAACTCCGGCATGGCGCACGACAGCCTGTCCAACCCGGACCTGGGCTGGGAGAAACAGAAAATGTTCAATGTGGGTGTGGACTTCGCTTTCTTCCACAACCGCTTCTCCGGCTCGGTGGAATACTTCAACAAAGTGTCCGACGCCCTCCTGTATGAGTTCCCGTTGCCTGCCACGCACGGTATCACCAGCGTGATGATGAACCTGGCCAAGGTGAAGAACAACGGCGTGGAAGTGGTCTTGAACGGCACTCCGGTGCAGACAAACGACTTCAGCTGGGACGTGAATTTCAACTTCTCCTACAATGCGGACAAGATTCTGGACCTGGCCGGAGACGACGACATCATCATGGGCGACACCAAGAAAATCTGGAAGGTGGGTCACAGCCAGTATGAGTTCTACATGCCCACCTGGATGGGTGTGGACAAGACCACCGGCGACCCGCTGTGGAAGGCCGGAGACGGCACCACCAGCAATTATTCCCTGGCTGATTACGAGATGCAGGGCCGTGCAACCCCCTGGGGCTTCGGTTCCCTCACCAACAACTTCAAATGGAAGGGCCTGAACTTCTCCTTCATGTTCTACTACAACCTGGGCGGCAAGGTGTATGACAGCCTGTACGCAAACATGATGCACGAAGGCAACAACGGCGGAAAGAACATCAATGTGGACGAACTGAACGCATGGACGCCCTCCAATACCCAGACCAACGTGCCCAGATACATGAATATGAACGACAATCAGAGCAACTCTCCTTCAACCCGCTTCCTGTACAGTGCCACCTACCTGAAGCTCAAGAATGTGAACCTCTCTTATAGCCTTCCCAAGAATATTCTGAAGAAGACCGGTATCATTTCCGGTGTCCGCTTCTATCTGAACGCCGACAACCTGTTCACCGTTTTTGCCGACAAGGGTTACAAGGGCTACGACGATATTGACATCTTCGGTGTCGGCGGGTACGATGCCTATGCCAACTACATTCCGCTGAGCCGGACTTATACCCTGGGTGTAAACATCACTTTCTAAATTGACAGGATTATGAAAAAGACTATCTATATTGTACTTGTCGCCCTTTCGGGCCTGCTTTCCTGTTCCAAGGAGACATTGAATCCGGTCCCGTCCAACGCTGTGTCGGATACGCAGATTTTCTCTTCAGTTGAGTCCGCCCAGACGGCGCTCAACGGCGGTTTCGCCTGGATGGGCAACCACCTCACCATCACCCTTAGCACCATTATGGCTGAGGTGATGGGCGAAGACGCCCTCATGACCAGCGGCAACTTCGGAATTGACACTTACAACTGGAATCTCTATTCCTATACCTATTCCCAGGTTCCCGAAGACGACCCCTGGTGGTTTGGTTATTCCAACTATATCTGGCAGTACGACTATAAGATTGTAGATGCGGCCAACAATGTGATTGCCGCCATGGAAGAGGCGGAGGAGGCCACCGGCAAGGAAAATCTTCTGGGCCAGGCATATGCCCTTCGCGGCCTCGCTTTCCTCAATATGGTTCGCCTGTTCGCCCCTACCTATACGCTCAATCCCGAATCGCCTGGCATTATCCTTCGCATTACGCCCGCCGATGCCAGTTCCGAGCATCTGGGCCGCGCCAGCCTGAGGGAGTGCTACAAGCGCATTTTGGACGATTTGGATTATGGCCGGCAGCACTGTAGCAACGCATCCAAAACCTACTTCACCCCCAAGAGCTGCGCCCTGTTCATGGCCCGTGCCTATCTGGATATGGGAGATTTCCCCAATGCCAAGAAATATGCAGAGGAGGCTGCCTCCAACACCTTTGACGGCAGTAATCTGATGAGCTGGGATGAGTATCAGGCCGGGTTCACGGATCCCAATGTGGAGTGGCTCATGTCCTTCAACTACAACCAGACCACATCCCGCCTTTATGCTTCCATCCCTTCCTTCTACTACCTGGCCAAGGCTTCCTATACGGCCGATGCCGACGGAAAGGCAGACCCTGACACCATGGAGTATCTGGACACGGCTGAAGAAGCGGATTACTTTGAGGAGCCTCTCTACGGTTACAGCACCGTGCGTTGGACGCGCCGTTTCCGTGACAGCTTTGAGGATACTGACTGCCGCAAGCTGTTCCCCTTCTACTTTTATGCGGAGGACGGCTGGTTTACCAGCAAGTTCGGTCATCGGGACCTGTACATCGGCGACGCCGACTTCCCGCTGGCCCGTATCGCAGAGGCTTATTTGATTAAGGCTGAATGTGAAGCCCAGGGCGGTGGAGACGCCAAGAGTGTCCTGAACGCCTTGCAGGTGGCCCGTGGCGCCACGCCCACGGACGGCTCACTGGAGAACATCTACTACGAGCGCCGCAAGGAGCTCTACGGTGAAGGCTTCCGTCTGTACGACATCAAGCGTCTGCACCAGCCGCTGGTCCGTAGCGCCGATCCCGAGCACTGGGCAACGGTCAAGGACCTTCCGGCCGACAGCCCCCGCTTCATGCTCCCAATTCCGCAGGTGGAGATGCTTTACAATAAGGCGCTCACTTCTGCCGACCAGAACGAATACTGGAGAAAATAATGAAACGGCTTAACATCTTTTTGGGAATGCTGCTTATAGGGGCAGCATTCTCTTGTTCCCCCAAGAGCGAGGGAACGGTGGAATTCCTGGGCCGTCAGGTGCCCGTGCAGTCTTTCCTGGAAGGCTTCCCTTACAGCACCTGGGGCTTCTACCTTTCCGACGACGCCACGCGCCTCACCTATGTGAGGAACACGGACGGCAATCCGCTGCTCCAGCTGGACCTGACAGAGTGCACGGACATTTCCAAAGGGAAGGTCTTGTCGGCCGATGACTGGTCTGTCAAGAACTTCTGGCATCCGCAGTGGAACGAGAAGGACGGCTGCCTGTACTGGATGGGAGACCAGGCCAACGACGAGAAGATAGACCTCTACCGCCTGAATCCTGCCACGGGTGAGACCACCTGCTTTACGGATGTGCCCTATATCTATGGCTGGAGCTTCAACGACGACAAAACCCTGGCCGGCTACGTGGCCCGTATCTCCCAGACGGAGAACGACCATGTGGACGAGTTCCACGTGCTCAATGTGGTGACGGGGGAGGACAAACTCATCTGCACGGACAAGGCAGATTTCCGCATGACTTGGACGGAGGTTTCCTTCTCTCCGGACAACAGCGGCGCCATGCTCACGGTGCTGAAGAACGTGAACCGCACCCACACCAACATGGCCTATCTGGACTTTGCCAGCGGGGAGTACAAGGTGGTGACCAATCCGGCCCTGGAGGCCAGCCTGAGCGGTTGTGCCGTCATCAGCCCCTGGTTCTCGGAAGATGTGGCCTATTTCCTCTCCGACCAGACCGGCTTTGCCAACCTTTACAGCTACAACCGCGCTACGGGTGTAACGGCTCAGGTGACGGATTATAAGACAGACATCAATGCCAAGTGGATTGAGGCCGATGGAGTGAAACTTCTGGCCGCCGTCTCCACCAGCCCCGAAGGCTCGGTGGTGCGGGTGATTACCCCGGAAGGGGAGGAGGTGGCATCGGCCATGTATCCGGCTACGCTCACGCTTCAGACTACGGTGGAGAACAAGGCTTACTTCACTGCCGGGGCAACGGACATCCTCTTCCAGATTTGGGAGGTGACCTATGCCGATGGCGCCCTCTCCCGGAAAGTAGTGGTGGATTTGCCTTCCAAGACCAAGAAGTCCATGATTGCCTCTCACGCAAAGAAACTATCCATTCCCACCTTCGACATTGACCCGGCTACCGGCGAGACCCGCCAGCTGCATGCCTACCTGATGGTGCCCGAGAATCCGCTTCCTGCCCACCAGGCCCGCCTGATGGTGATGTCCTTCTACGGCGGAGACAATGCCTATGATGTGGAGCACCAGATTTTCACGGCGGCCGGCATGTATGTTCTCAGTGCCTCTCCCCGCGGTTCCAGCGGTTTCGGCCGGGACTTCGCGGCCCTCAATGACCACGACCTGGGCGGCAACGAGACCATCGACATGATTTACTGTGCCCGTTATGTGTCGGAGATGCTGGGCATTCCTCCGGAGCGGGTGGGCTGCTTCGGCATGAGCCACGGCGGCTACGAGACCATGCGCCTGATGACTTTCCCCGGCGAGGTGAACGGCATCAAGGCGTCCTTCCCCTTCGGATTCGGGGTGGCCGTGGCCGGTTTCTGTGACATCATCTGGGAGCATTACCACTCCAATATCCCCGACTGGGACTATTTGGAGGCCGGTGACCCGGTGACGGAGAAGGACAAGCTCATGGACCGTTCTCCCATCAGCCATGTGGACAAAATCAGCGGACCGCTGCTGCTGATTCACGGAGACCACGACGACCGTGTGGACATTGGCGGTTCCTCCATGCTTTATGATGCTTTGAAAGCGCAGGGCTCCCCGGTGGAATTCGTGATTATGGAAGGCCAGGGGCACGGTTATAAGGGCTTGGACAACCAAATGAAGTATTACCGCTCCATTCTGGACTTTATCCAGAACTACACGGGACAAGAATAAATTGACAAAGTCTCAGAAATTTCGTAAATTTGCGCCGCTATTGCAAAGCGACGCAATTTTTTTAATCTATATCTACTATGCAGATCGTACAAGTTTTCGGTAGAGAAATCCTGGATTCCCGCGGAAATCCTACCATTGAAGTTGAAGTTACCCTTGATTCCGGTTTTGTAGGTGTGGCCGCTGTTCCCTCCGGCGCTTCCACCGGTGAAAACGAGGCCCTCGAGCTCCGTGACGGCGACAAGAAGCGTTACGGCGGAAAGGGTGTCCTCAAGGCCGTGGACAATGTGAACAAGGTGATTGCTCCCGAGATTATCGGCATGGATGCCACGCAGCAGCGCGCCATCGACAAGGCCATGATTGAGCTGGACGGCACTCCCACCAAGAGCAAGCTGGGCGCCAACGCCATCCTGGGCGTGAGCCTCGCCGTTGCCAAGGCTGCCGCCGCCGAGCTGGGCATGCCCCTGTACCGTTACCTGGGTGGCACCAACGCCTATGTCCTCCCGGTTCCCATGATGAACATCATCAACGGCGGCGCCCACTCCGACGCCCCCATCGCCTTCCAGGAGTTCATGATTCGCCCCATCGGCGCCAAGAATGAGGCCGAGGCCGTGCGCATGGGCGCCGAGGTGTTCCACGCTCTGCAGAAAGTGCTCAAGGGCCGTGGCCTTTCCACCGCCGTGGGTGACGAAGGTGGCTTTGCTCCCGCTCTGAAGGGCATCAACGATGCTCTGGACTGCATCATCGCCGCCATCGAAGGTGCCGGCTATGTTCCCGGAAAGGACGTGACCATCGCCATGGACTGCGCCGCTTCCGAGTTCTGCTTCAAGGAGGACGGCAAGTTCTACTATGACTACAAGCAGCTCAAGGACGGCAAGAAGAAAGACCCTCGCGGCCGCAAGCTCTCCACCGACCAGCAAATCAACTACCTCAAGCAGCTCATCAGCAAGTACCCCATCGACTCCATCGAGGACGGCCTGTCCGAGGAAGACTGGGAGGGCTGGGTGAAGCTCACCAAGGCCATCGGCGACAAGTGCCAGCTGGTAGGTGACGACCTCTTCGTAACCAACGTGAAGTACCTCCAGAAGGGTATCGAGATGGGTGCCGGTAACAGCATCCTCATCAAGGTGAACCAGATTGGTTCCCTCACCGAAACCCTGGACGCCATCGAGATGGCCCATCGTCACGGCTACACCACCGTCACCAGCCACCGTTCCGGCGAAACCGAGGACACCACCATTGCCGATATTGCCGTGGCCACCAACAGCGGCCAGATCAAGACCGGTTCCCTGTCCCGCACCGACCGTATCGCCAAGTACAACCGCCTCATGCGCATTGAAATCGAACTGGCCGACGAAGCCCGTTACGGTTACAAGAAGCTCCGCTAATCCAGGCGTTTGCAAGAAAAAAGGCTCCGGAATTCCGGGGCCTTTTTGCGTTGGGGCCGCTTTGTCAGAGCGTATCCTGTTTCAAGCTTTCCACATACTGGGCGATGCGGTGCAGCTGCTGGGGGATGGGGATGCTCTGGGGGCAGTGAGGCAGGCACTGGCCGCAGGAGATGCAGTGATCGGCCTGGCGGACGGTGGCAACAGCCCTGTCGTAGCTTACCAGATAGGCCTTTTTGAGCTTGGCGTAGTCCTTCTGCTCCCGGCTTTGGGCGTAGGTGCCGTCCGTGATGGCCTTGTTGTAGTGCTGGAAGGTGCCGGGGATGTCTATGCCCCAGGGGCAGGGCATGCAGTACTTGCAGTCCGTGCAGTTCACCAGCGGGTACTCCATCATCTGGGTGGCCATCCGCTCCAGGAATTCGATTTCTTCGGCCGATAAAGGCTGGAAGTGGCCGAAGGTCTGGATATTGTCTTTCAGCGGGTCCATGGACGTCATGCCGGAGAGGACGCAGAGCACGCGGGGGTAGGTGGCGCAGAAGCGGAAGGCCCAGGAGGCGATGCTCTTGTCCGGCTCCCGCTGTTTCATCTGCCGGGCTATCCCCTCGGGCACGCGGGCCAGCCGGCCACCCAGCAGGGGCTCCATGATCACGATGGGGATGCCGCGCTTGTCCAGCTGCTCGTAGAGGTAGTCGGCATTTACGTTGCGTACGCCGTCGGCATGTTTCCAGTCCACATAGTTCATCTCTATCTGGCAGAAGTCCCACACCTGCTCGCCGGAGTCGTGCAGCTGCATGAAGTAGTCGAATTCGTGCTTGGCGCCGTGGAAGCTGAAGCCCAGGTTGCGGATGCGCCCCTCCTTCTTCTGCTCCAGCAGGAAGGGGAGGATGCCGTTGTCCACGTAGCGCCGGTTGAAGGCGTCCTTTCCGCCCCGGCCGATGGCGTGCAGCAGGTAATAGTCAAAGTAGTCCGTGTGCAGCTGTTTCAGGGAATCGAAGAACATCTGCCTGGATGCCTGGGCCGATGCATCCCCGAAGTTGGACAGCTTGGTGGCAATGAAGTAGCTGCTGCGGGGATGGCGGCGCAGGGCTTCGCCGGCGGCCTTCTCGCTCTGGCCCATCAGGTAGGCGGGGGAGGTGTCAAAATAGTTGACGCCATGCTCCAGGGCATAGTCCACCATCTCGTTTACGGCCTGCTGGTCAATTACTTTTCCGCCTTTCCCGTCGTCAATCATGGGCCAGCGCATGCAGCCGAAGCCCAGGGCCGACACCTTGTCTCCGTTAAGGGGATTCTCCCGCATGAGCATTTGCTCGGGGCCTTCGGGGGCCGATGCCGCTTTCTTCTTTTCCGTGGCGGGGGCGCAGGCGGCAGCCACAGCCGCCGCACCGGATATCTTGATGAAATCTCTTCTTTTCATGGTCTTGTCATTCTGAACTTACCTTGTCATTCTGAACGAAGTGAAGAATCTTTATACATGCAGGCTTCTGCCGTTCACCGTTATGGCACTCACGGGCCTTACCGGGCACAGGTACTCGCAGGCCCCGCAGCCGATACACACTTCTTCGGCCACGGCGGGGCGGCGCGTTTCTCCCTGCTCAATCAGGGTAATGGCGCCGGTAGGGCAGCTCTGGGCGCACTTTCCGCACTGGCTGCTGCCCGTGGCTTCCAGGCACAGGTCCACATTTACGCGGGCCGTACCCACATGGTACTGCGTTTTTTCCTCCCGGGTGATTTTCCGGATGGCCCCGGCAGGGCAGAGCTCGGAGCAGCGGGTGCATTCCGGCCGGCAGAAGCCCTTCTCAAAGGACATTTCCGGCTGCATCAGGTGCTCCAGGTCCGTGGAGGGCCGAAGCACGTTGTTGGGGCATTCGGCCACGCAGAGCTGGCAGCCCGTGCAGCGGCGGTAGAAGTCTTTCACGCTCTGAGAGCCGGGAGGGGTGAGGGGCACTTCGCGCTCCGGCGCCCGCTTGGGCAGCACCTCGGCAAAGCCGCCGTCCACCTTCTTGGCCGCCTCCTGTGCCCGAGCCTCGATGCCCCTCAGCGCCGCAGCACCGGCCACGGCCACCGCTGAGGCCATCATCGCACGGCGTCCGGG